>CAIODU010000052.1 GCA_903857165.1 uncultured Methylococcaceae bacterium
ATAGGGCGGGGGCCAATCTACCAACAGGCTCTGGATAACCCAGTCCTCAGGGTGGGGCGGCCTCCCAATGAACGGTTAAAGCTTAGCGGTTTCCGGCTAAACGTGCTTAAAAAATAATCATACAAGGGTGGGCAAACAGCTCCATCGTTTGCCCACGCGGAAACGGCGCAATCGGTGGGCAACAAAAAGCCTGTCCTGAGCTTGTCGAAGGGACGTTGCCCACCCTAGCTACCCAATACTGTTGAATTAAGGAGTAGGTCGGCATCCCCATGCCGACAATGAACTTGTTCTTCCCTCGGCGGCAAAGGGTTGCCGCCCTACGGATTCTGTTGCATAGGCTTAATTCAACAGTATTGACCTAGCTACCTAGCTAAAGCCGGTCGGGATAGGCCATCCCGGCTGTAACGTTTGCCGCCGTGCCGAATACCGTGGCTTCGTACAAAACGTTAGCGACGGGTTGCAAACCCCGTCGCGCCCATTTCGCATACCCCGGCCCGCTTCGGGTTTAGAGTAGTTTCACTAGCGCCGCCACCAGTCCGGCCTGAGCCAGCAACATCCCTGCTATCCACTTCGCCAAGTCGAATTTGATCTCGTTGATCTTGGCTTCCAAGTGTAGATTCAATTCCCTCAAGTCCTGCCGCGTTGCCAGTTCCGCCTCCCCCGACGCATCCCGGAAGGCTTCCGCCTGTTCTTGCGTAAACCCCGCTGCCTCCAGTTTACGGGTGAATTTGAGCGTGTCGAATGTGATGGTCGCCATGTGTTTCCCCGTCGTTTGTTTCTCTGCTTAAAGGTTGTACCTGACAAAATTTGTCCCGGCACCTTGCGAGCCTCCTTGTCGTAGAGCTTCCGGTCGGGCAATGTCAGCTTGGGATGCCGGCCTTTGCGGTTGCCGGAAACGCCCGCAAGAAATCCCCCCAACCCCCCCCTTTTTCAAAGGGGGGTTGGGGGGATTTCCTAGGCTTGTTCCGGCCTGCACGCCTACACCTCCTTCTGCAACAGCAACTCGGCAAGCCTGGCAAAATCCGCCAAACTCAATCGCTCCGCCCGCTCGCCCGGTGCTATGCCCGCACTTTCGATTTCGTCGGCAGAAAACAATGTCCCCAAGGCATTGCGCAAGGTTTTGCGACGCTGGGAGAAGGCGGCCACCACCACGCGGTTCAATACCTCGTGCGCGATCGCCACCGGCTTTTCTTGATGTGGCACGAGGCGCACCACGGAGGAGGTGACTTGCGGCTGCGGATGGAAACTCTCAGGGTAGACATCCAGCAGGGATTCCATGCTGCAATAATAACTGGCCATCACACTCAAGCGCCCGTAGTCCCTGTCCCCAGGGTTGGCGCACAGGCGATCCACCACTTCTTTTTGCAACATGAAGTGCATGTCTTTAATGCAGAAACTCTGTTCAAACAGGTAAAACAATAACGGGGTTGAAATGTTGTAGGGCAGGTTGCCGATCACTCGCAATGGGCCTTCGGTGGCCAATGAGGAATAGTCGAACTTCATCGCATCGCCCGAATGGATGCGGAGTCTTTCTTCATTGGCAAATTCTGTCCGCAAATAGCCGACCAAGTCGCGGTCCAGTTCGACCACGTCCAAGCTTCCGCACTCATGTAGCAGCCTGCGCGTCAATACCCCTTGGCCGGGTCCGATTTCCACCAGATGTTCGTCACTGCGCGGCGAAATGGCCGAAACGATGGCGTGAACCACACGATCATCAACCAGAAAATTTTGGCCAAACCGCTTGCGGGGTTTATGGCTCAACATGTTAAATCAGATGGTTGGAGTGGATGCATGGGGTTGGTGAGTCCGGCTTGGCCTGCCTGTTTTGAACGGACGCATGCGCTCATGCTGATTGCCGTGTGGATTGCAGTTTCCAAACTGCCGGTGTCAATTCGCCCGGTGCCGGCCAAATCCAGGGCGGTGCCGTGGTCTACGGAGGTGCGGATAATGGGCAAACCGAGGGTGATGTTCACCGCACGGCCAAAACCCATGTATTTCAAAACAGGAAGCCCTTGGTCATGATACATGGCCAGTACCGCGTCGGCTTGTTCAATGTATTTGGGCAAAAACAGGGTGTCGGCGGGTAGCGGGCCTTTCAGATCCATCCCCTCGCTTCTGAGCGCAGCCAAAACCGGGCTAATGACTTCCAACTCCTCGCGGCCCAAATGACCGCCCTCCCCGGCGTGGGGATTGAGTCCGCAGACCAGAATCCGGGGGTGCGCAATGCCAAAGCGACCGACAAGTTCAGCTTGCAATATTCTGATCACAGCAGTCAGGCGTTCCGCCGTGATGGCTGCGCTCACGTCCTTAAGGGGCAAATGAGTGGTCGCCAGTGCGACTCGCAACCCTTCAGCGGCCAACATCATGACCGGATGACCGCCGGTGATTTGGGCGATGTATTCCGTATGTCCGGTGAAGGCGATCCCCGCATCATTGATCACCCCCTTGTGGACGGGAGCGGTCACTAGGGCGTCGAAACGCCCATCAAGGCACCCGTTTACCCCGGCGGCGATGGTGGCAAGCACAGAGGAGGCATTGGCTTGGTCTAGCTCACCACAAACAGGCGGGCGTGAACATTTAACCGGCCACACCTGCAAGCGACCGGGGAGGTGCATGGCTGTCGGTGCATTTCCGTCTGTCAAGTCCACAACCAAGCCCACGCCCAACTTTCTCGCACGGTTTTCCAGCACCTCCGGGTCGCCAACCACTGTCAACGCGCAGGGAATGGGCAATAGGCCCGCCAACACACACAAGTCAGGTCCGATGCCGGCCGGTTCTCCCGCGCTTAAAAGGATACGGGGAAGCATGGGCGCGGTCATGCAAAGTCTATTATGATTTGCATGGTCAATGACTTATGCGTATCTCAACATAGGCCTCATCCCTAATCCGGCGTAACCATAGCTCGGTTTCCTCCTCCACCTTACGTTTGAAAATTTCCTCTCGTGCCTTGTTCTTTTCAATCTCGCCGGTGTCGTTCGTTTCCTGCCTCTCCAGCACTTGGATCAAATGCCAGCCAAATTCCGTTTGCACCAGATCGCTAAGCTGGTTGGGGGTCAGCGCGGCCATGGCCTGCTCAAAGGGTGGAACCAACGCACCCGGCTGCACCCAGCCGAGTTCGCCACCCTTGATCGCCGACCCTTTGTCATCGGAATGCCCGCGGGCGATGGCGGCGAAATCCTCGCCGTTTTCGATGCGATGCCGCAAGGCGAGCAATTTCTGCTTGGCCTCCTCGTCGGTTATGACTTCAGTGGGTTTGATCAGGATATGGCGGACCCTGGTCTTGGTAATCATGTTATCGCCCCCGCGCTTAATCCCTAGCATCTTGATGATGTGAAAACCGCTGGAACTGCGGATGGGCCCTTCCACATTGCCTTCCTTCATCTTGTCCACCCAATCGAGGAAGATGGCTGGGATTTGGCTTTTTTTACGCCAGCCAAGATCGCCACCCTTCAACGCATGTTCATCGTCCGAAGAACCCAGTGCCGCCTGCTTGAAGTCCAAGCCTTCCTTGATTTCGGCGATGAGCTTGTCCGCTTTCTCCTTGGCATTCTGCACGTCCGCAGGCGAGGCGGCTCGCGGTGTGGCGATTAGAATATGGCCCAGCAAATATTCAGTGTCACCCCCCCCCTTGGAGGTGCTGGTTTGGGTTTTCAGGTAGTTTTCAATTTCGCGGTCACTAACCTTCACCTGGCTGTTGACTTGGCTGGAGCGCAAACGGCCAGTCAAAATTTCACTGCGAATCTGTTCCACAAATTCGGCATAGACAATCCCCTCCGCAGAAAGCGAACGGCGAAACTCTTCCACAGTGAGATTGTTACGTTCCGCAATTTGCTTCACTGCCGCACGGAGGGTTTCCTCGTCAACCTTGATGCCTGCTTTTTCTGCAAGATGCGCTTGGATCTTGTCGATGATCATCCGTTCCAAAACCTGCTGGATGAGTACCTTGTCCGGCGGTAGTGGAGTATTGCTTTGCCTGATGCCTTTTTTGATCATCGCCACTTTATCGCTCAACTCCCCTGCCGTGATGACTCCGTCCTCGACCACTGCGACAATCTGGTCTAAGTTTTGCGCGGCATTGGCCACGCCGGAGACTAGGCATAAGCCACAGGCATAACAGACGGCCTGTAATAAAAAAATGATTTTGCGCATGTGCAATATAATGGATGGTAGGTAAACCCGGTTGGTTAGTTTGCCGGGGCTGCGGAGTAGACACCGGGCAGTTCATAATCCGTCCTGTAGCCGCTGAAGTTTTGCAGCAGGAGATTGTCGACCTGATCGCCGAAACGGCCCAGGCCCTTAAGTTCGAACTGGAAGAAAATAGCGTTGTTGGCGGTGACGTTGTTAGGGGTGACCACAGCTCCCGTTGCGCCGTTGAGGTAGCGCAAACCGAATAGACTGAAACGCCAGCAACAGGTTTCCTTTTCCAAGCCAGCCATCGCTTCCACGGTGACCTGGCTGGCCAAGTCGTACTGCCATCGACCGATGCCGTACCATCCCCAACCGATGGGCAAACGGGTGGAGATATCGGTCTGGTTGATCGTCCTTGGGTTGTTTGGATTGGCCGGATAAGGGGGAACAGCGCCTTCGTAGGGATCGCGGCGGTAACGATAGCTAAGGTTTAGCAGGTTGTTGTTGAAATTGTTGTACTGCAATGCAACCTGTTGCCGGTCCAGTCGGTCATATTTTGGATTCCACTGGGTGGTTGAGCGTAACGACCAATTTTCGCTCAGCATTGATGATGCCTCGCCTACAATGTTATTTTGGTTGGTAGGGGGCGGGGGGTTTCCAATGGGGCTCATAACCACTGTTGGTTGGGTAATGTAAAAAACTTTGCCCACACTGAGCTTGAGACGCTCCAAGCCGGAGTTTTGGCTGATTAACCGGGTGGTCAGGGCAGGCGTTATGTTGTTGGCATCGGACAAACGATCCACCCCGGCAAACCGGTTTTCCCGAAATAATTGGTAAAAGTTAAAATCATATTCAGCGGAGTCGAAATTCAAGCCTTGGCAAGCCACTCCACCCACTAAGCAGTTATATTGATAAGGCTGACTGACCTTGGGTACATAAAGATAAAACAGCCTAGGTTCCAAAGTTTGCTGCATAGGTGAGTCGAATAGGTTAAATTCATTCTCGAAATAAGCCCCGCTATCCACGGAAAAAATAGGGGCTGTCCGGGTGAATGTGCCAGATTCATTCACCCCGGTGTTTTGTAGAAAATAGGAGGTATGCTGTAGCGCCAAACTGGGGGTAATGTAACCCGCAGCATCTCGGAAGGGATAAGATATCTTCGGACGGAGATTCAAGCGCTCTCCATTAACCAAATATTTTTGGTCAAACCGGGTCATCTCGGCAGTGGTCTGGAATTGAAGGCCGGTTCCCGCAATTTCCCGTGAATAAGTAAAACTTAATTGCGGCATGCGCCGATATGGGTAATTTCTCGGTATGATAGTCTCATCCAGACTCTGGTAATAGTCCACCATCAAGCCTGCTGTATAAGCACCTCCAAATAATTCGCCAGCGCCATAATTCAGGGTACCGAAACTGCGGAGGAAGGTTGTGTTGTTGATGGCAAGCAGATTGCCCAATTCTTGGATATAACGTGTGTCGGACACCAAATGCAAGTCCACTTGGGAAGTCAATTTGTCCATTAAGCGGCTGCTGTCGATCCAACCTATTTGACCACGGGTTTTTTGTTCGATTTTATCCCATGGCAAAATATCCAGAAAAAGCCTGCCTTTGCCGACTCCTGACAGGTAGCGGAAATCGGAGCGTAACAATTCGCCACGCTTCTCCAGATAGCGGGGCATTAAGGTTAAATCGTAATTAGGGGCGAGGTTTAAATAATAAGGCAGGGTAAAATCGAACCCGTTTAACTTGCTGTAGCCAAAATAGGGTGCCAATAACCCGCTTTTGCGGCGGTTATCGACGGGAAAAGACATCCAAGGCGTATACAAAAAAGGCACGCCCTTAAATTCAAGCCAAGCGTTCTTGGCCGTGCCTCTCCCGGCTTCTTTGTCGATGGCGACATCCGTCGCGTGCAACAGCCAGTCTTGATCACCAGGCGGGCAGGTCGTATAAGTGACGGTTTCATAACGGGATTTAGTCTTACTGTCGATATGGGTCACCCGTGAGGTGCCGCGTGCGGGTACGGTTTCGAGAATGAATTGCGAATTTCGCAGCAACCCTTCGTCGGAATTCAGCTTCATGAAGGACGTGTCGCTGGAGAACGCCAAGCCCTTTTCGCGGTAAATCACATCCCCTCTGGCGTTGAGAGCCCCGCTCTTACTGTTGTGGGTGACGAAATCGGCGTACAGTCTTTGGTCGGCCCGTACCAATTCCGTCCCGCCCTGGTAATTGGAGGTCTCACCTTGCACCATTTCGGCCTGATCGGATGTTATCTGCAAAGGCGATTTCCTGCGCAATGATTCATCGGCATCGGACAGCATAAATTCCGGGCTAAGTGTCCACTCATATTTATTCTTGCCGCAGCTTAAAGCCCACGGGTTGGCAGGCATGCGCGCCAGAATGCTGGAGAAGCGTTGCTCGTCCTGGCGGGTCATGTCTGTGGACTGCGCCCAGTTCTCGCTGGCCTTTTCACCCCCGCTTCCGACAACATGGGCTTCGCCTCGCGGATCGGGGCCTGACAGCGCGCAATCCCACTGCTTGCCGTCCCCAGGCCGGCAATTCCAGCCGGGTTTGGCCTGGGTTTGCACTGCGGCTCCCGGCGGTATCCCGGCAGTGGCCGTTGGCTTCGTCTGCGCTTTCCGTTGTGGGGCAATCACTTGAGGCAGTGGCGCATCTTCGCCGTTCCTTTGAGTAGGCGGGAGCGTTGGCCTTGGCGCGGACTCGGCTTGGGTCGGGGATGCCACAGCCTTTGTCTGTTCGCCCGGGCTGGTTGGCTGCTTAGGCGTTTCGACCGGGCTTGGTCGGGCAATTGTCTTGGGCCGATCTATTCCTCTGGCTTCTTCGGCGGGGCTTGGCCGAACCGCCGTTCTGGGCTGTTCCGGTTCTTCAACCGGGCTTGGCAGAACCGCCGCCCTAGGCTGTTCTGGTTTTTCATCCGGGCTTGGCCGAACGGTGGCCCTAGGCCGTTCTGCTGCTTCGACCGGGCTTGGCGTTGGTTTTGCCACGGTTTCACCCGGCTTTGACGCACGCTCATCTTCCGACGGTTGGGCGGTTTTGTTCTTTCCTGACACACAAACCCACTCCTTGCCCGGTTCACCCCGTTGGCAATCCCAACCGGCGGCCAAAGCATCGCCGAGGCCCAAGGCCATCATCACACAGAAAACGGTTTGCTTCCTATTGGGAAGGGTCATTTTCCGCAACCGACAACAATCAAATATGACAACCAATCACGGAAAGCACCCTTAATGTGGGGCTTCCGATCCGGCAGTTGAGGATGGCAGGCAAAGAAAACGGTCTGCCTGAAACAGGGGAAAACAAAGGCGGCATATCTTAAGGGCGCGGTTTTGTGGTGAAATATTCAGGTAACTGGGCATCATTCTAACCCATCATCCACTGTAATTTAGCATTTTTCGATTAGGAATCTTAGCACATATGACAAATTCACCCGACACCCGCCTTCAGGCGCTGTCCGAATGGCTTAACCAAGACTTGAGATTGGACGTGGGTGACATCCGCCCCGCTTCAAGCGATGCCAGTTTCCGGCGCTATTTCCGCGCACAGGTTGGCGGAGACAGTTTCATCGTCATGGATGCCCCGCCTACCCATGAGGATGTCGTCCCTTTCATCAGAGTTTCGCATCTGTTGCGAGCAGCAGGCGTCCAAGCACCGAAAATCCACGCCCACAATGTCGAAAAGGGCTTCCTGCTGTTGTGCGATTTCGGCAACCGCCCCTATCTGGACAGCCTTAACGGGGAAACCGTGGATCGACTATACGGTGACGCGCTTGAAAGCCTGCTACGGATGAAACATGGGGTCAATATCCAGTCATGCGAACTGCCATCCTACGATGAAACCCGGCTGCGCGGAGAAATGGATATGTTTGGCGAGTGGTTCTTGGCCCGTCTGTTGAATCGGGAGGCCAGCAAAGCCGAACAATCCGTCATGGAAAAAACTTGGCGCCTTCTGGTGGAATCCGCCCTGGAGCAACCCAGTGTCTGTGTGCATCGCGACTACCACTCCCGCAACCTCATGATAACCGATGTGGACAACCCCGGCGTGTTGGACTTCCAAGATGCCGTCATCGGCCCCATCACCTACGATCTTGTGTCACTGCTTCGGGATTGCTATATCACTTGGCCGGAGGAGCGCGTGGAAAGTTGGGTTCGCCAATACCACCTCCGCTTGGTGGATGAGCGGTTGGTCGATGAAACCAATGCGGAACGATTTCTCCGCTGGTTTGATCTGATGGGCTTGCAGCGTCATATCAAGGTTCTGGGTATTTTCTCGCGACTGAATTTGCGCGACGGCAAAGCTGGCTACCTCAGGGACATCCCAAGAACGCTGAGTTATGTGATGGGTGCTTGCGAGCGCCAGCCCGAGATGGCTGATTTCCTCGCCTTTCTGCAAGATGGCATAATCCAGCAAACTTATTCCACCCTGGGTCAACCTTCATGAAAGTGCTGATCCTTGCCGCAGGACGGGGTGAACGCCTACGCCCGCTCACCGATAATACTCCAAAACCGCTCCTGCAAGTCGGCGGGCGACCTCTCATTGAGCACATAATCGCCGACCTGGCCCGTGCGGGCTTTTGTGAGTGCGTCGTAAACCTTGCCCACCTAGGCGAACAAATCCAGACCAGGCTCGGGGATGGCTCACGCTTTGCCATGCACATTGCCTATTCCCTGGAAGGCAATGAGGCATTGGAAACGGGTGGGGGCATTCATCGAGCCCTGCCGCTGTTAGGAAAGGAACCCTTTCTGGTTGTAAATGGCGATGTTGCCACCGATTTTCCTTTTGAAAGTCTGCAAAACCATCCAGCGGGGCTTGCCCACCTAGTGCTTGTCGACAACCCGCTCCATCACCCGCAAGGCGATTTCGCTTTGCAAGGCGATAGGGTGACGGTCGAGGGCGGCCCCAAATTCACCTTCAGCGGCATTGGGGTGTACCGGCCAGAGTTGTTCGCGGGACGCAAGCCGGGAAAATTTCCCCTTGCTCCGCTGCTTCGCGATGCGATGTCGACAGGGTTGGTGAGCGGGGAGATTCACCCAGGCTTCTGGATGGATATCGGGACTGTCGAGCGGTTGCGCGAACTGGATGAACGCTTGACCGCCACCAGCGTCACTCGGTTTTGAGAATTTTCCCCGTGGCATCAAGATGGATTTCCAGTTTCTTGGCACCGTCTTTGATTTCCACTTCGTAACCGCTCACCGTGCCGTCGGCCTTCATGATCCTTTCGGCTTCTTTAATCGTAGCCTGCGGGTGGGCTTTTTTGATTGCATCGGTGACGGCAACCGGGAGCGCATCGGGTTGGATATCCTCCTCGGTTTCAAGCAATGTGCCATCGGCAGAATAGGTTGCCTCGCGCTCCACGCCTTGAACTTTGAATTCAACTTCATAGGTGGCTTTGCCCTCCTTCTCATATTTGACATCCGCCGCTTGCGGGTATGCCTTCTGGAAAGCTTCCAGCACCGCTTTGGGCACTTGCTGCCCGGTGAGCTGCTTATCCTCGCCTGCGTTGGCGACGGTTGATAGGGCGGCAAGCCCAAGCAAGGCGGGGATCAATACTGACTTTTTCATAACATGCTCCTAAGATGTGAGAAGAATTGCCCGACCGACACCCAAGCTTCAGGCGCAGGCGTTTGTCGTGTGCATCCTTTATATGCCTGGAAACTTAAGCCCAGCTTAAATTGGGCAGACAAATCCATTGCCATCAGTTGTTGCCGGCATCTTTAGGAAGCGATTCGATTTCATCAAAATAGCGATGGTAGGAGATGATTTTTAGCACAAGCTGCCCGTCTTTGGTGACTAGCAATTCTTCGCCGGTCGCCTCCACCTCGCGAAAGTAATCGGACATACGCTCTTTCAACGCTCTTTCGGATATCACTTTCATTGTTATAGCTCTCTTATCCAAGGGTAATATTCATATCTTTCCATGAGCCTAGGCACTGAAACCGGATCGTTATTTGAAGCCTCGCAAGTCCGGCGTGTACCCGTTGCAATCCCCTGTCGTTGCACAAAAGCAACGCTACGTTGCTTTTGTGCGAACCTTAACAGATTTATTTCTTTTTTGCAACAACTTTGTTGCTTTTGACTCAGCGAACCCAGTACATGCCCGCGACCCCAACGCCAAATGCCACGACTATCCGGCGCAACACAGCCGGTCTGGTGCGGCCCGCCAACTTGCCGCCCAAGGCTCCGCCGATCAGGGCACCCACTGCCATGACCATGGCGACAGGCCAGTTGACCATGCCCGTGAAGACGAAAAAAGTGGCAGCGGCAATGTTGATGCCGAAGGATATGCCCTGCTTTAAAGCATTGAGCCGGTTCAGTGAATCATCCAGCACAAGACCGAGGACGGACAATACGATCACACTGGCACCGGCCCCAAAATAGCCGCCATAGATGGAAGCCAAAAAAGCCGGGATCACGCCTATCGTTTCCAACGCACGCAAGGAATTCGGGTGTCCGGGGCGGCGCAGCAGCCATGCCCGAAAAGTGTCTTGTACGGCGAGCAAACCTGCGGCAAACAAGATCAGATAGGGGGCCAATGCCAAAAAAAGCTGCTCTCCGGTATGCAACAGCAAGAATCCGCCCAGTGTTCCGCCCAACACCCCGGCTGGCAAATACCATATCAGACGTCGTTGCTGGCCTTGCAATCCTGTGCGTTGCGCAAAAGTCGCGGCCAAGTAACCGGGGCAGAGGGCTACGGTGTTGGTGACATTGGCGACCACGGCGGGAATGCCCACTGCGGTCAGCAGCGGAAACGTGATCAGCGTACCGCCACCGGCCAGCGCATTGACCGCTCCCGCCGCCACTGCGGATATGCCTATAAGCAACCATTGGATGTCTGTCACGCTGACTCTTTATTTCATTGACTGATGTTACGCACCGAAACGTTGAAGCTCAGATGTAGGCCGGAATAAACCCGCCCTAGCAGGCGTTTCCGGCGAAGTAAGCCGCACTTGTCTGGGTACTTTTGCCGGAAACGCCCGTGAACGGGCTTATTCCGGCCTACGACAGCCCAACAACCGTCCGAATCCCGGCCCGCTACCCGAAAAACTGCGTCAACACTCTTATCATCAAACCATGATCCACCGCGCCGGCGCTTTCGCGGGCGCTGTGCATCGCCCACATCGGATTGCCGACATCCACGCAACGCACTCCCAGGCCAGCGGCGACGATGGGCCCTATGGTGCTGCCGCAGCCCAAGTCGGTGCGGTGGGCGTATTGTTGCCAAGGCACTTCGGCGCTTTCACATAGGGATATGAAATAAGCCTCGGACTCGGCGGTGGTGGCATAACGTTGGTTGGCATTGGTCTTGACGACAGGGCCGCCGTTGACGCGAATCTGATGCAACGGCTCATAGGCGGCCGGGAAATTGGGATGGTAGGCGTGGGCCATGTCCGCACTGATGAAAAAGCTCCGCGCCATCGCCTGGCCTAGCGCGTCCCGTCCCAGCCCGCAAGCAATGCGCTGCAATACATCGGACAGGAAACTGCCTCCCGCGCCATGGGCGCTTTCGCTGCCGACTTCCTCATGGTCAAACCAGGCACACAGGCAAGTCGCCTCGGGTTCGTTGGTATCGAGCAAGGCGCTTAGGCTTGAATGGCAGGAACACAGATTGTCCAACTGGCCATTGGCGATGAACTCCCCGTGTACTCCCCAAAAAGCCCCTTTTTGGGTATCGTAGACATGGAACTCCCAGTTGATGATGTCTGCGGAGTCTATGTTGGCTTCGTGCGCCAGCAAGTCGCGAAATTGTTCACCCGGCGGGAAAGCCTCTTGCAGATAGCCCAACAGCAAAGGCAATTCCGTTTGCTTGTTCAATTTCAAACCCTCTTCGTTGACGTTCCTGTTCATGTGTATCGCCAGATTGGGCAGGCGCACCAACGGGCGGTCAAAATGGACCAACCGGGTTTGCTGCCCATTTTGCCCGCGCACGATGATGCGCCCCGCCAAACTAAGGTCGCGGTCGGCAAAGGTCGCCAAAATGGCCCCGCCGTAAACCTCCACCCCCAACCGGGCCATGGGTTCGGCGGCGTGGGGTGCGTGGGGTTTCAGGCGCAAACCGGGGGAGTCGGTATGTGCGCCGATGATGCGGAAGCCGATCCGGTCCGGGGTTTGCCTTCCCGCCACGAATCCTATCAAAGAAGAACCGCCGCGCAGGACAAAATATCGCCCGCCACTTTGCAATTGCCAGCGATCTTCTTCGCGTAGCGCCTTGAAGCCATGGTTTTCCAAGCGTTGCGCCACGCCGGCGGCGACATGCCAGGGACTCGGGGCGGCGTCAATAAAATCCAGCAACGCTTGGGCTTGCGCCCGGACTTCAGGGGTGACGATCATGAGATTGTTGATCCTAAATGATTTACTAACTGAGGTTACGCACTAAAGCGTTAAAGCTTAGTGCATTGCACACGTCGGCAAAGGGTTGCCGACCTACGGCTAGGGGCGGTTTATTCCGGCCTACGCATGGGCTTCAGGCACGTTTGACGGGCTACGGTACGCACCTAGCCCACACTTATATCGACGCCTTTATCCAGTTGGCGATAACAGCCCAAGGGCGCGGGTATAGGCCGCGAACACTTCGGCATTAAAACAAACCAAGTAGACTTTTCTTATTTGGTCATTTCCACTAAGCACTTGAGCAACGGTCGAGACGGCAATTTCTGCAGCCTGCGCCAAAGGATAGCCATAAACTCCGCAAGAGATTGATGGAAAAGCAAGGGTGGCAAGCCCCTGTCCGATAGCCAATTCCATCGAACACCGGTAACAGGATGCCAACAAGCCAGCCTCTCCGGCTGCACCTCCGCGCCAGATCGGGCCTACGGTGTGGATGACAAAGCGGGCCGGCAATTGGTATCCCAGGGTAATTTTCGCCTGACCGGTGGGGCAACCCTTGAGGGTACGACACTCGGCCAAAAGTTCGTGTCCGGCTGCACGGTGAATCGCCCCGTCCACCCCGCCGCCGCCCAGCAAAGACTCGTTGGCGGCGTTGACGATGACATCCACGGATAAACAGGTAATGTCGTCCAGGATTATTTGGATTCTATTCACTGGGTTTGATTTGCAGGGGGTTTGAGTTACCTGTCCAGACCGGGTAACCGTTCGGGAAAAAGCCCGCTAATGGTGATTGGGTTGAAACTTGATAAATTCTATGCCAAACATGGAGACTTCTCAATTAGTTGTTAAGGATAGGGGGATTCTTTGCAATTGCCGCCTTTTTATCCCACCAGCTTGAAAAAGCTTTTCGGTGCCCCGCAAATGGGGCAATCCCAGTCTTCGGGAATATCCTCCCAGCGGGTACCCGGTGGAAAGCCACTATCGAGGTCGCCTTTTTCTTCATCATAGATGTGTTCGCACTCTAAGCACTGGTATTTCTTGAATCCTGACATGGTTGGCATCCTTATGGATAAGTTTGAGTTTAATCAGCAACTGGGGTTAGCGTTGCAAATAGGTGCATACGAATTGCCGCAGGGGCAAAAATTCGCCTATGACGCATTAATTTGGCGAATGATTTCGCCCCCGCAGTTATTCTAACTGCGGGATTTAGGTTCATGTCACCCGGATGAATTCCCCCGGGGCTTCCCGGCTGGAACCCACCACCAAGCGCTTGCGTCCGTCGTTGGATAGTTCCAGCTTACCGGCGGCCTCAATGGTTTCGCCGGTTTTTGCCTGACCGGCGTAGGTTTGGGTGAAACTTAACACTTCGCCGATTTTAGCATGGTTGATTGCATAACGGGCGGGCTGGTCGAAAGCGCGGGTATCGTCCAGCACCATCGCTTTGATAACCGCAAGGTCGGCCTTATGCCAAATGGCCTGGTCCGCCAGTTTGGCTTCCTCGACGATGAGGGCAAGGTCAAATTTGGTCCCTTCGATCAAACCCATGCTGCCCTTGCGTCGCTCGTGCCATAAATACTCCTCGAAGCTCAAGTGACAACCACGCCGGTCATAGGCATCGCGCCAAGCCGGTTCGTCCAATTCGTCCAACAAGCCCACCTTGACCAACGCCTTGACCTTGGCTAGGGCTTGGAAAAAACGCTCCCGCCCATAGACGACCACATCCACGTCAGAACCATGGCCCTGCCGTCCAATTAACAACGAGCCGGTTACACCAAAGATGTCTGCGGGCAAACCCTCTTCCGTCAGTAGTTTCAGCATACGCCGGAATTTCCCTTCAATCGCATCGCCCGTTGGATTGGACATTATTTCCCTAACCCGGACTCTGGGTTGGTGATGCTTACGGATGCAAGTGATCGGCACGGCGTGGACATCCGCATCCAGCCGGGTGGAATGGTGAAGATAGACGGGAAAGGATTCGCCCAGCAATGCGTTGGCTGCATTGGTCGTCAACTTGCCGTTTGGGCCGTAGCGGAGGAAACCCAAGACCTTGCCGTCCTCGATAGTGTCATCCACCACGGCGAAGATAAGCCCTTCTTGAGTCTCGATGAAATCACGCGGCAGGTAATTCATGCATAAGGCTCGTCAATATGATCCCATTACAGTCATCCAATGGCATTGCCATTGATAATTTTTGTGGCATGTTTTCCCATATCACTCCATCAATTTGTAAAGTAATGGGCTATTATATCAAGCATTCCATGCGCAAACCCACCCGATTAACCGTTAAAGAATCCCTATGCACGAGCAATTGAACCGCTTATTGGCCCTAGCCGGCACTATCATCCTTGGCAAGGAACGGCAAATCCGACTCGCCGTGTGTTGCCTGCTGGCAAGGGGGCATCTACTCATCGAAGACATCCCCGGCGTCGGCAAGACCACGCTGGCACACACGCTGGCCCATTTGTTGGGCTTGAACTACCAGCGCATCCAGTTCACTAGCGACTTATTGCCGGCGGATGTGGTGGGTTCGTCCATCTTCGACGGAAACACCCACAGCTTCAGATTCCAGCCCGGCCCCATTTTCCACCAGACGGTCCTGGCCGACGAGATCAACCGCTCCACGCCAAAAGCGCAAAGTGCCCTGCTGGAGGCCATGGAGGAACGCCAAGTGACGGTGGACGGCGAAACCCGCCCACTGCCTGACCCGTTTTTCGTCATCGCCACCCAAAACCCGCTTACCCAGATCGGTACCTTCCCCTTGCCCGAGTCACAACTCGACCGCTTTCTGATGCGCATCGAACTCGGCTACCCTGACAGGCGTTCGGAAAGGGCTTTGTTGAAGGGTGAAGAGCGGCAAATCCTGCTGGAAAGGATACCGCCTTGCATGGATACCGAATCGCTCAAAAAAATGCAGGCCGAAGGCAGAACCGTCTACGCCTCGGATGCCCTGCTCGATTATATCCAGGCGCTAATACAGCACACCCGCGAATCGGGAACTTACCAAATCGGGCTGTCTCCGCGCGCCGGAGTCGCCCTGCTCAATGCCTCAAGGTCCTGGGCTTACATGGACCAGCGAAGGGCCGTCCTGCCGGAAGACGTGCAGGCGGTCCTGTCTTCGGTCGCCGGCCACCGGCTGAGGCTCGCCACCAGCGGTGCCACCGATTCGAGGGCGGTGGTTGCCCCCTTGTTGGCGGAAGTTGCCATCCCCTGACATGGCAAAGCCGAACCTTCGCCAAAGACTGGACCCGCGCCGTTTTTTTCAGGGCGAACAAGCCATTGAAGGCTCGATTGTCCTTACCCATCGGCGGATATTCATTATTCCAAACAAACGGGGGATGGGGTTCTTCATTTTGCTGTGCGTCCAACTCATCGCTTCGATCAATTACAATAATAGCCTGGGATTCTTCCTAACCTTCTTACTGGGAGGCATCGCCACGCTCGGCACACTCTATGGATTCCGCAATCTGGCCGGGCTGAGTGTCCGCGCCGGCCACCCAACCCCGGTATTTGCGGGCGACTCTGCGCAATTCACCCTCAGCATCGACAATCCCACCCAAACGCCCCGCATCGCCATTCATGTCGGTCTCCGTCATGGGCCACAACAAGAGTTGGACTTGGCCCCTGGCGTTTGCCTTCCCGTCGCCGTGGCTTTCTCGGCAACTCAACGTGGCTGGCTGGAACTGCCGTCCGTCGTCCTCTCCAGTGAATTTCCTTTAGGACTGTTCCATGCGTGGTCTCCAGTCAGGTTTAATCTACGCTTGCTGGTCTATCCTCGGGCTGCCTTGGACAATATCCCATTTCCCACGGCACCGGGCGGGGAGGGCGGACAGCGATTTGCAACTAATGACGACTTTCACGGCTTCCAAAGTTATCAGCCGGGTGACTCGCTGAGGAGGATACACTGGAAAGGCGTGGCTAAAGGGCAAGGCGTGCATGTCAAGGAATACAAGGGAGAAGAGACCAACCAACTCTACTTGGACTGGCTGCAAACCCCGGGTTTCGATGTTGAAACCCGTTTAAGCCGGCTATGCCGTTGGGTGTTGGAAGCGGAAAGAATGGGCATGACTTACGGCCTTCGCCTGCCGGGGACCGACATCAGACCAGCGTCGGGGCAGGCACAGTTGCGCATGTGCTTGGAACGGCTGGCGTTGTATGGGATTGCCGGGTGAATATTCGATCCGTTCAAATTGCATAGCGACATTTAGTTGATGCAGTTTATAAGCGGCTTCTCAAGATATTCCAGCAACAACCCAGGTACTTTTTGGATGCCGTATTTTTCCGAGGTCGGAAAAGGCATTGTCCGCCCAGTCCTTGCATAGCCGTGGCGTTCGTAAAAGGCGATGATGTCAAGGCGTAGGGTTATCACTACCATCAGCATTTTTTCCGCTGCCCATTCCAGTCTGGCAATGCCCTCCGCCTCCGCCATCAGCCGCTTGCCAAGCCCGACGCTTTGCATAAGCGGATTGACCGACAACATCCCGATGTAAGCGCCTTTGCCGTGCTTCTCCAACTGGACCGAAGCGACGATCTTGCCATCAAGCTCGCACAATAAAACCATGGAATCTTCGGCTTGTATAAGCCCGGTGATTTCCTCTCCGTCAGTCCGTTGCCCGTCCAGCAAATCGGCCTCTGTCGTCCAACCCTGCTTGCCGGTTTCTCCGCGATAGGCGGAATTGACCAGCGCGACAATTGCTGGAATATCGGCTAATTGGGCAGGTCGGAAAGATAAGTTTATTGGGGCCATACACCCGGATTCCTCTCCGCCTCGTCCGGGCTACACACTGGCCAAACTCCTTTAGAAACGCCTATCCCTCCCCCTCCGCCGCATCGACCTCGGGATTCTGTTCGATCAACGCGACAACCTCGTTGGAAGCAAAGAGTAGCCCATTGCGAAAAAATTGACACGCGCTGAGCGGGTCATTCTCCTTCATCAGAACATCGCCCATGAGTTGATAAGCCTCCACGCTCGGTTCAGCCGCCAAACTGGCTTTTAGATAAGATGCAGCCTTGTCCAATAGGCCCGCCCGCAAAGAAAGCTTGCCCAACACCCGCAACAAGATGGCATCTTTGGGATGGGCCTTTAACCACGCCTCGCCTTTGACCAATTGATCCACGGTGTCCGGCATATGGATGCAGCCATATAGCACGATCAGGGTTTCACTCCATTCCGTTCCAATGGCTTGGCGGACGAGTGGTTCGACCTCGACTTCCGCCCCCGCCTCAATCATCGCCGCGCAGTAGAGTTGCAATACTCCGCTGGATTTGCGGATATGCCCGGGGATTTCCAGCCACAGATTGCGCAAAGCCACGGCATCTCGGGCTTCCGTTTTTTGCTTGATCAGTGAGCAGAAGGTTTCCGTTTCCAGTAGCTTGATTTCCGCCTCCATCATCACCTTGTTGGACTTCAGTTGCGGGATGATGAGGCTCAAACCTTGCCAGTCGGCGAGGTTGGCATAGGCTTGGTGCATCAGCTTAAGCACTGCCGCATGACTGGGGGCAATCTTATCCAGTTGGGTAAGGCTCTCCAATGCCTCCTCAAACTGCTGGTTGGAAAGCTGGAGTTCGACTTTGGTCAAGCCGATTGCCAATTCAGCTTCGGGCATGGTTTCTTGGGCCAGTTTGAGGTATTCATCGCGCTGTTCCAACGCGCCACGCGATTGGGCGGCGCGGGCGGCGGTGAGGTAGTTGATCAGGGGCACGCCACTGTTGGCGGCATGGCGGATCAAGTGTTTTTCCGCCGTTTCAAAATTGCCTTCGGCGGATTCGATCAAGCCGGCGAGCAAGGCTTCCTGCGAGCGTTTGCTGCGTTGCTCGAAACCGCGCTGTTTCAGTATCTTAGGCAAGCTTATGGCGGTGACGATCAACCGGACAGCGAAGTAAAGCAGCACGAAAGTCACTGCCAGCAACACGCCAGTGAACAGCAGGGAAGACTCAACCGACCATTGGCCTATGCCGACGATGACATAGCCGGAGCCACCATGGGACGAAACATAGCGTAGCGCAAAGACAGTCGCGCCCACGGCGACCAGACAGCCGAATAGGTAGAGGAGTGCTCGTCTCACGGCTTGGCTCCCTCTTCCGGTTGGGGTTCCATCACCGGTCCCCCGGTTTCACCGGGTTGCTGGCGGGCGGGCGGTTGCTGTTCTGGTTGCGCGGGGGGTGTAGGCGGTGGCGGGGCTGGCTGAGGCTCCGCCACTGGGGGGGAGGGGGCTTTTACCGCCTTATTGGATTTGTCCGGCTTGCCAGGTTGTCCCTTGTCGGAATCCACGCGCAATTTTTCAATGTTGCGCAACAGCCCCAATGACTTGCTGATATCGGGCAAGGGAACCTGAAGTTGCAAACCCCTCAGGCTTTCAATATCCCCCGCCAAGCTTTGGGTCAATGCCGCAGCCGGGTCGAAATTCTCCTTGAGCCAGACTAAGGCCGAATCCATGTTGGCTTTATAGAGTGTGTCATCGCCTCGCAGCAAAGCCGAACGGGCCATCTCAAGCTTGAGTAGCAACACCTGACGCAAGGCAACCGCTTCTTCGGGCAGCAGGATGGCTTGCACCGGCCGGTCGGTGTGGCGGATGGTCACCAGATCCTTCAGGTCATCCACCATGGAATCTGCCAGACTATCGCTTTTCTTTGTAGCGTCAGGGATGGACGATGCCACTGGGGTATGGTTCTCTTTCGCCCGTTCGGAATGGGGCAGGAACAGGGGCAGGTCTTTGACTTGCCCTTCCAAAACCAATATCTTGGCCGAAACGCCGACGACATCCGGGGGGTTGAAGTCCTTCAGCACGTCAAGTTCCTCGGCCAGCGCCTCGCGGACTTTGAAGGCAGCGGGGTCGCCGCTGTCATGCAGACGCTGGTCAGCGGCTTCCATCATCGCAATCACCGCTTTCACATCGCCCACCAGATGCAGCTTTTGGTTGGCCACGCTGAGCAGGTATTCCGCATCAGCCACCATAATGTCGCCACGACTCTGGTTCATGTGCTGCTGAATGTGCTGGATGGCGTTGCCCAAATCAGTGCGTACCGCATCGAGTTCATTCTTAAAGGTCGATCCTTCTTCGCCAATTTCCCGCTCGAATTTGGATTCCTCTTTGGTCACTGCGGACTGCACCGTGGCGAGTTGCTGGTTGACCGTCGCGACCTCGGCTTGCAGAGTACTAATCTGATGCAGCAATTCCTGCATTTGACGGTCGCCTTTGTCCAAGCCCGTCCCCAAGCCTTCTTGCTTTGAACGCAACTCGTGCAACAGGAAAACCCCGGCAGCCACGAGAATCAACACAAGTGCCAAGGCACCATAACCGATCCAAGCGCCTGTGCTGCGTTTCTTCGGGGCCTTTTCGGCAGCGGAATCGCCATCGTCGGGAAGGCTGCCTGCCATGATGGATTCTTGCTCCACTTCCGGCGTGAATTCTTTATCCTCGTCTACCAATGGTCTATCCCCGTGGTTGGTGTGTTTGTGTTAAATTCTTGGGCAATGCGGACCACCGCATCAAAAATATCCGCATCTCCCGCTTCTGCTTCAAAAACATGCCGTGCGCCCAGTTCGCGGGCTTGTTTACCCATGCGCTTTCCGATGACGACCATGGGCGTGTGCAACAGCAACCCCCGGTCGCTGTCGGGCAACTGTTGCCAGAGATTGGCAAGGGCTTCGCCGCTAGTCAGGGTAAGCACGGCAATTTTGCCTTTACGCCAGCAAGCCAGCAAGCCACTCATGTCTATTTTCGGTGTCACACGCCGATAGACTTCGGCATAGCCCACTGCGCCACCGCGTTCCCGCAAGGTCTCCGCCAGCAACTCCCGCCCGCCACTGCCGCGCACGATGATGAAGCTTAGCCCATTGGCATCCGTCCATTCGGGCAATGCCAACAGTGATTCACTATTAAACTGCTGTTTTGGCTTTAGATCCACCGTCACCCTCCTCGCAAGTAGTTCTTTTGCTGTTGCCTGGCCAATGGCGGCGACTTTCGGTGGTTTATTATGCAGCCATTGTGGCCCAAGCAATGCGAAGGCGCAACGTACAGCGTTGGCGCTGACGAAAATTAACCAGTCTATTTTCTCTAACTGTAGTAATCGGCGTGGGCCAGTATCCCCGGCTTGGGCGAATTCGATTTCCAACAAAGGCAAGCGGACGGCAGTGCCGCCGGCGTCTTCAATCATCCTGCACAAAGCTTCGGCCTGACCGACCGGACGGGTCACCAACACGCCAAACGCTGATGGCAACTGCCGTATGCTGTCAATTGTAAAGCTCGCGCAGAATGCGGTCCGCGCCTTTGGAGAGCAATTCTTCAGCCAACGCAATTCCAAGGTTTCTCGCGTCCGCGCAGGGGCCGGTGATTTCCCCACGGATGATTTGGCTTCCATCTGGCTTGCCGACAAGCCCCCGCAACCTCAAACGACCGCCGTCCAATAATTCGGCAAAGCCCGCGATGGGAACTTGGCATCCGCCCTGCAAACGCTCGTTCATGGCCCGCTCCGCCGTCACCCGCAGGGCCGTCTCGTCGTCGTGCAAGCTGCGCACCCATTCGAGCGCCCGACTGTCGCCGTCGCGGCACTCTATGCCAATGGCGCCTTGGCCCATGGAGGGCAGGCTGGTTTCAGGCGAGAGGATTTCGGTGATCCGATCCTCGAACCCAAGACGCTTGAGCCCTGCTGCGGCGAGGACGATGGCATCGAACTCCCCCGCATCCAGCTTGCCCAAGCGGGTATTCACATTGCCACGCAAGCTGACTATCTCGCAAGTGGGCAACCGCTCCCATATCTGGCACTGCCGCCTTAGGCTGGAAGTGCCTATTTTCACACGGGCTGGCAAGGCGGCAAGGCTAGGGTAGTGGTTGGAAACCAAGGCATCGCAAGGATCTTCCCGCTTGAGCACGGCGGCGAGCCGCAACCCCTCGGGAAACTCAACCGGCACATCCTTCATCGAATGCACTGCGATGTCCGCCTCACCGTCCAGCATACCCTGTTCCAGCTCCTTGACGAACAGCCCTTTTCCGCCCACTTTGGCCAATGGGGCATCAAGAATCTTGTCTCCACGGGTGGTCATCTTCACCAGTTCGGTGCAAAGGCCCGGAAAAGCCGCACGCAGACGCTCTGCGACATGTTCTGCCTGCCACAGTGCCAAAGGGCTTTTGCGCGTAGCGATTCGGATGACTTCCTGCGTCATGGACAAAAATTTCCTAACACGATAAAAATTGCCTTGATTGTAACAGATCGTCATCGTCACCCACGACCCACTGGGGCGTTAATCCAAGCAAAAGCCAGATCGTCACTGTCTGGGCAGGCGTGGGCAGTCCGTGCTGGGTGACCTAAGGGGCAAGTGACTTCCGGCGGATGGCTTCATGTGTGGATTTGCTACGCATAATGCTATCGGGTTTGAGAAAAAACCGCTATTATTGCAACCTAATTTTTCATCTGGAGGCGCAAAAAATGCAGGTTTCTGCCCAAAAAGTAGTTTTTATCCATTATACCCTCACCAACGAAGAGGGCGAAAAGATCGACAGTTCTGATGGCCACGAGCCTTTAGCCTACATCCACGGACACGGCAATATCATTCCAGGGCTGGAAAACGCTCTGATGGGCAAAACCGCCGGCGACAAGATCAAAGTCACCATTCCTCCCGAGGAAGCTTATGGCACACGCGACGAGGAACTGATCCAATCCGTACCCATCGACGCGTTTCATGGCGTTGACGAAATTCTTCCCGGTATGCAGTTCCACTCCGACACCCCGGACGGGGCTCAATTGGTGACGGTTGTGGGCGTCCGTGGGAATGAAGTGATCCTTGACGGCAACCATCCCATGTCCGGCCTGACCCTGAATTTCGATGTTGAAGTGACCGAAGTCCGCGAGGCAACAGAGGAAGAGTTGGCCCATGGGCATGTTCACGGTCCGGGCGGGCATCATCACTGATTTTTCACTGATCCGCAAGATGGGGCATCCCTGCCGTGGGATGCCCCTGAAGATGATCGTCAACCAAGCTCGAACGAGGCGACCCCGAAAATCCGTTCGCTGCGCATTAATCCTTTATATTCAATTATTTATCGTAACCCGTAAACGACATGTTCCTTATGAGTTAGAGCCGCTAAAAGCGATTCGATACAAATTGGTTGATTAAAGTACCGATTTATATTCAAATTCAACCATTAAAAGTCAATCCTGCGCCGTGAATCCCTTATCGCTGCGTGGGATTGCCAGCCAGATCAAAGCATTAAGACAAACGAGAAAACCATGAGTCAGCCGGACTGGGACAAAAACACGGTCACGCAAGTGATCGACAGCTTGAAAGACAAACCGGGCGCGATGTTGCCGATTCTGCATGGCATCCAAGACACCCTAGGCTACATCCCCAAAGGGTGTGTGCCGCTGATCGCCAACGCGCTGAATGTTTCCCGCGCCGAGGTGCATGGGGTCATCACGTTTTATCATTATTTCCGCGACACTCCGCCGGGCAAGCACACGATTCATCTGTGCCGTGCCGAATCCTGCCAATCCATGAACGGCACCGAACTGGAAACCCATGCCAAAGCCAAGCTAGGCATTGATTATCATGAAACCACGAGTGACGGCGATTTCAGCCTGGAACCTGTTTATTGCTTAGGCAACTGCGGGTGTTCGCCTGCCATCTCGATTGACGGGGAAGTGCATGGCCGGGTCAGCCCTGAGCGGTTTGACGAAATCTTGGACGAAGTGAGTGCGCAGGCATGAGCATCAAAGTATTTGTTCCCAATGATTCCAGCGCACTGTCCTTGGGTGCTGAAAAAACCGCCAAGGTGCTTATTGCAGAAGCGGCCAAGCGTGGCGTGGACATCAATCTGGTGCGCAACGGCTCGCGGGGTTTATTCTGGCTGGAGCCTTTGGTTGAAGTCGAAACGCCTAAAGGCCGTGTCGCTTATGGCCCGGTAACGCCTAAAGACGTGGAGGGATTGTTCGATGCCGATTTCCTCAACGGTGGCAAGCATGCTTTAGGGCTAGGTTTGACCGAAGAAATTGAATATTTGAAAAAGCAGGAACGCCTGACCAATGCCCGTGTCGGCATCACCGATCCGGTTAGCTTGGACGATTATCTCGCTCATGACGGCTATAAGGGCTTAACCAATGCGCTGAAACTGGCCCCGGCGGAGATTGTCAAACAAGTTACCGATTCCGGTTTGCGTGGACGCGGCGGTGCGGCCTTCCCTACCGGCATCAAATGGAATACCGTACTCAACGCGCAAGGCGGGCATAAATACATCGTCTGCAATGCCGACGAAGGCGACTCCGGAACCTTCTCGGATCGCATGATTATGGAAGACGACCCGTTTGTATTGATCGAAGGCATGACCATTGCCGGACTCGCAGTGGGTGCGACCAAGGGTTATATCTATTTGCGGGTGGAATATCCCCATGCCCATAAAAACCTGAATGTGGCGATTGCGGCGGCGGAACAAGCCGGGTATTTGGGCGCGAATATCTGTGGTTCCGGCAAGGCATTTGATTTGGAAGTCCGCTTGGGTGCCGGTGCTTATGTTTGCGGCGAAGAAACTTCCCTTTTGGAAAGCTTGGAAGGCAAGCGCGGGCTGGTGCGTTTCAAACCGCCTTTACCGGCCATCCAAGGCTTGTTCGGCAAACCGACGGTCATCAACAATGTCATTTCCTTGGCTTCCGTGCCAATTATTTTGGACAAGGGCGGCGAGTATTATAAGAATTTCGGCATGGGCCGTTCACGCGGTACGCTTCCAATTCAATTGGCCGGGAACATTAAGCGCCCCGGACTAATCGAAAAGGCATTCGGCATCACCTTGCGTGAGTTGCTCTACGATTACGGCGGCGGTTCCGCGACGGGTCGGCCCATCAAAGCCGTGCAAGTCGGCGGGCCGTTGGGTTCCTTCGTGCCTGAATCCCAATTCGACACGCCCTTGGATTACGAAGCCTTCGCCGCGAATTGGGCGGTATTGGGCCACGGCGGTGTGGTGGTGTTCGACGACACCGTGAACATGGCAACCATGGCCCGTTATGCAATGGAATTCTGCGCCATCGAGTCCTGTGGCAAATGCACCCCCTGCCGGATTGGTTCCACACGCGGCGTGGAAGTCATGGACAAAATCATCAACAATCAGGATAGAGCCAAGAATATTGCCTTGTTGAGGGATTTGAGCGATGTCATGCTCAATAGTTCGCTTTGTGCGTTGGGAGGCATGACGCCTTATCCCGTGTTAAGTGCGTTGAACCATTTTCCGGGGGATTTTGGCGACCTTGCAGCCGCCGAGAAATGAAAACTTATGAACTGGCAAACATTATCCACAGACTCTCATTACAAAACGGCTGTCGCCATCCTATCCGAATTGGAAATGGGACATGTTGATGAGGCTGTTAAGGGCGTAGAGGAGTTGATTGAAGCCTTGTCTCGTTCAGAAAAACGCGCACTAAAAAGCCAGTTGGTCAGATTGATGCTGCACATTATCAAATGGCAATCCCAACCCGAGCGGCGTTCTAGGAGTTGGGCTGCCAGTATCCAAGACGCACGAGATGAAATCGCCGATATTCAGGACGAAACCCCTAGTCTAAATAATGCGGTCATTGAATCGTTGTGGGAAAAGGCGTTTGTGATGGCCAAACGCGATGCCCAAGCAGAAATGGGGAAAAAATCGGATGTGCAAAACGTGTCTTGGCAAGAAGCTTTTGTGGATGAATATGAACTTGGGTAGGTCGGGCAATGGCTTTATCGTTGCCTGACATCCAATCGTCGGGCGCAAAGAGACGGGTTCGAGACATACATGGCTAATAGGCAATTTAATGCCATGGGTGGAAAATTGAAACATATTCCGCCGAAAATAATCATCTGTAACTTGAATCACATTACCTAGAACTATAGGAGCAATAATGGCTTATCTTGTTCAATGTCCGGTATGCAAGCATGATATATCAAACGAAGCTAATAATTGTTCATATTGCGGTGATCCACAACACAAATATGTAACAGAAAAAAGACAACATGTTTATGGGTCTTTTCAATGGCTAAAATGTGGACAGTGCGATGGTGAGGGTCGGATATCGTGGACGGAAAGTGCTAGGAATACTGATAACCCCAGAAGTCATGTTTCAGTTTGCAGTCTATGCACTGGAAAAGGAATACTTTGGGGTCAACCTTGTGAAACAAAAACAATCATTCATGATGTGCGATTGAGAAAGTAAGACCGTAGATACCGTTCTGCTGAGCATCATGCAAACGCTTTAAGAAGCATTTGGCTGGTTCCCAGGTTCCGACTTGGGAACCCCTGTATTGCAAGGTCTGCTTGGTGGTTTCACTGGAAGCTGGAGCTTAAAAGGCCGCATTCCCAAGCTCCTGCTTGGGAACCCGTGTATTGAAAGCTCTGCTTGGTGGTTTCTTTGGAAGCTGGAGCTTCAAAGGCTGCATTCCCAAGCTGGAGCTTGGGAACGAGCAAGCCTTGAATATCCGGCAAACGGTGGACAGGCATAAAGACACTTGCCCACCCTACGCGACGTGGGCCGGAATTGATTAAAGTCTTTTCTACAGGAGTAACATAATGGCAGATGACAAGTATCTTATTCGGATTGAGGCATCAATGAAGATCGATATCCATCTTTATCGTGCAGGGAATTCGACTTCGCCGCGATTTGATAACGTCAGAGACAAAGATATCGTCAAGTTCAAGGATGCTCAGACCGGATTGACGAAAGTAAAGGGTTTATCTGGTGGAATATCAACATTCACATCGCCGAAGCCTGAAACCAATTGGTGGTGGATCAAGGCAGGTACAGTAGTCCCAGCAAAACTTGTGGTTACCCGTGATACAACAGACCCAAAGACTAACATTACCCATTATACTATCCGACCATCAGGAGACATGCTTTTAACTGAATACATCGCCCAAATGCAGATTTTTCTAGATATTGAACGGTTACCAATTGAAGAGGCCATAGCACATAGCGGTCGCTGGTCAACACAGTAAGGGGCATATTATGGAATGGCTTGAAATAAATTGTATTCTTGAAGGTTTAACCGTACTCATTGAGAAGTATCGCACACAGCTTGAAATGCCAAACCTTTCCGAAGATGAGCATTCTGATATTTCCAACGACCTAGCATACACGGAAATCCTTTTACATAAATATGAAAACGAGCGGGATAAAATGGCGGCAATGTAGCCAGTTGGGTTAAGCAATGGTAGAGTTGGCTGGGTTCCCAAGCTCCGCTCTCATCGTTATACACAAATCGTTGCGGGAGCAGCGAAACCCCGAAGGGGTTCAAGCCATTAGCCGGGGGTTGAGCGCCAGCGACACCCCCGGACGGCAAACCGAATAAAACATCGACCCCGGAGGGGTCGCAGTCTTTTCGGCGCGGCCTTAGGATACCACCAGTCTGAACCTAGCATTTGTAGCGTTTTTGGAAGAGTACCTAGATTCATGGGCCGGTTGCTGCGACCCCTCCGGGGTCGTGGGTCTTTTTTCCGCATTATCCGGGGGTGTCGCTTCGCTCAACCCCCGGCTAATGGCTGGCAACCCTACGGGTTGCAATATATTGGCATGCGTACACTTGTGTATAACGATGAGAGCTCCGCTTGGGAATTCATGTATTTCAAGCTCCTGCTTGGCTGTTTCTCTGAAAGCTGGAGCTTCAAGGCCGCATTCACAAGCCGTAGCTTGGGAACGAACACAAAAACGAGGTTAGAATATGAAGTCTGAATTCACAGCAATTGTTAAACAGGATGGCGATTGGTGGCTCGGTTGGGTCGAAGAAGTATCCGGCGCTAATGCACAAGAAAAGACCAAGGAAGAATTACTGATTAGCCTTAGAGAAGCCGCAACGGATATTCTGGAATTAAGGCGTAATTAAGGTATCTGAACAAGCAGAAAATAATATTGGTAAGCATGAAATCAATAGGTGGTTAAGCAAAATGGCACATCAAACATCAATTTATATCCCTGATGAATTGTTTGTCGAACTGTCTCAATGGACACCTGATATAAACGAACAGTCGAATATTATTGCCGAAGCCTTGCGTAACTTTTTCGCAACGCACAAGAAAAGCTCTGATGATTTAGATAAAATCAACGCTTTTGCTGAAGAGTTAAACCAAGAAGCTGAGGATGTTCTCGATTATCAGGTGCTGCCTTGAAGCGAGGCGATTTGTTCCGTGTCGCTCATTCTTCTGCGCGTGACCCAAAGAGATCAAGGGTTTTTGTAGTTGTAAGCCGTCAATTGTTGATTGATTCTAACTTTTCTACGGTGATTTGCGCACCCGTTTATACGAAATATCATGGCTTATCAACACAGGTACTTGTCGGTGTAGATCAAGGATTGAAACATGAGAGTAGCATTCATTGTGATGAGTTAGTAAGTTTGCCAAAATCCATCTTGACCGATTACTTTGGTACTTTATCGACCATGAAAATTAAAGAATTGAATGAGGCGATAAAGCTTGCATTAAGCATTGACAGTTTTCAAAATTAAAAAAGCTAATATATGATGCGTTAAGGTACGTTTTAACCAGATTACTGCAAGACCTATAACATATCGACAAACATATAAAACCATGCACTGGCAAACCATTTGCAATCAATATCCTCAACGCTGGCTGCTCATTGAAGCCTTGGAAGCCCATACGGAATCCAATCATAGATTGCTCGATCAACTGGCGGTGATTGATGCCTTTGATGATTCACGGGCGGCCTTGCAAAGCTACCGCCAACTGCATAGGCAAGCGCCGCAACGCGAGTTGTATGTGTTGCACACAAGCCGCGATGAACCGGATATAACTGAATTGCATTGGTTTGGTGTGCGGGGCTCGGCTTGAGTGAACTCAGTTTACAGAATGGTTTGCCGTTTGTCGTTGTCAATCTCCAACATAATGGAAGTCACATACAATTGTCAAAAGTGCTATTGGATACGGGTTCCGCCGCGACTCTATTAAATATTGACCATGCATTGGAACTTGGCTTAGACTGCCTACCCTCCGATCCATTGCGACGTATATGTGGTGTGGGCGGTGCTGAATTTGTATTTGAAAAGCGTGTGGCTTATATTGCTTTGGGTCTGATGAAATGTATGGATTTTGCCATTCAGATTGGTGACATGGATTATGGATTCCAGCTTGATGGCATTATAGGAATGGATTTTTTAACTCAGGTCGGTGCTCAATTGGATTTGGCGAATATGAAAATATTTAATACAACGCGATGAGACCCTATAAAATCGCTCCTTTATGCATTTGACAGCAAAAATAAAAGGAAGGCCAGTGGGAGTCCGTGTCGAAATATCAGGTCAAAGCGATTAAAGCCGCTGTTTAGCCCATTAACACAAGAGGTAACAATATGTCATTAGTACGCGATAAAGACTACGGCACCCCCGCCAGCCTGTCGGAGAAAAACGTCACGGTGGAAATCGACGGCTTTAAGGTTACTGTGCCGGAAGGCACGTCGGTGATGCGCGCCGCTTCCAGCATCGGCATCGAAATCCCTAAACTCTGCGCCACCGACAGCATAGACCCGTTCGGTTCCTGTAGACTGTGTGTGTGTCAGGTGGAAGGTGGCAAGGGTTATCCCGCCTCCTGCACCACGCCGGTTTATGAAGGCATGAAGGTGCAAACCGAGAATGCCAAACTGAACCAGATTCGCAAAGGAATCATGGAGTTGTACATTTCCGACCATCCGCTGGACTGCCTGACCTGCCCGTCGAATGGCAATTGCGAGTTGCAGGACATGGCGGGTACTGTCGGTTTGCGGGAAGTGCGTTACGGTTACGAAGGCCAGAACCACTTGCAAGCCGAAAAAGACACCAGCAACCCCTATTTCACGTTTGACCCCAGCAAATGCATCGTTTGTTCTCGCTGCGTCCGCGCCTGTGAGGAAACCCAAGGCACGTTCGCGTTGACGATTGACGGGCGCGGTTTTGATTCGGTGATTTCGCCGGGGCAGAATGAATCCTTCATGGATTCCGAATGTGTGTCCTGTGGTGCGTGTGTGCAAGCCTGCCCGACGGCAACCTTGATGGAAAAATCGGTCTATGAAATGGGCCAGCCCGACCATAGCATCATCACCACTTGCGCCTATTGCGGCGTGGGTTGCTCGTTCAAGGCCGAAATGAAAGGCGCGGAAGTGGTGCGCATGGTTCCCGACAAGAACGGCCAGGCCAACCACGGCCATTCCTGCGTCAAGGGCCGTTTTGCCTTCGGTTATGCGACTCACCCGGACCGCCTCACCACGCCGATGATCCGCAAGAGCATCCACGATCCATGGCAGAAAGTGAGTTGGGATGAGGCCATCAATTATGCCGCCTCCGAATTCAAGCGCATCCAAGCAAAATATGGGCGTTATTCTGTAGGCGGTTTGACCTCCAGCCGCTGCACCAATGAAGAAGCCTATCTGGTGCAAAAGCTAGTCCGTGCCGCGTTCGGCAATAACAATGTCGATACTTGCGCCCGGGTGTGCCATTCCCCGACAGGTTATGGACTCAAGCAGACTTTGGGCGAATCGGCCGGCACCCAGACCTTTGACTCGGTGATGCAATCCGATGTCATCATGGTCATCGGTGCCAACCCCACCGACGGACATCCGGTGTTCGCTTCGTTGATGAAAAAGCGTCTGCGCCAAGGGGCCAAGCTGATCGTTGCCGACCCGCGTAATATTGATTTGGTCAGGTCCGCCCATGTCGAAGCCGACTATCACCTGAAACTGCGCCCCGGCACCAATGTTGCGCTGGTCAACGCACTTGCCCATGTGATTGTCGCCGAAGGTTTGGTGAAAGAAGATTTCGTCAATGCCAAGTGCGAGGTTGATTCATTTAACAAGTGGCGGGATTTTGTCGCGCAAGAACGCAATTCGCCTGAAGCCAGCGAAGTGCATACGGGTGTCCCGGCCAAACTTGTCCGCGAAGCCGCCCGGCTTTATGCCACCGCTGGAAATGGTGCGATTTACTACGGCTTGGGCGTGACTGAACACAGCCAAGGTTCGACCACGGTCATCGGCATTGCCAACCTTGCCATGGCGACCGGCAATATCGGCCGCGAAGGCGTGGGCGTGAATCCCTTGCGCGGGCAGAACAATGTGCAAGGCTCCTGCGACATGGGTTCCTTCCCGCACGAACTGCCGGGCTATCGCCATGTCTCCGACTTGGAAACGCGCACTTTGTTTGAGTCGGTCTGGGGTGCGAAGTTGGAGGCGGAGCCGGGTTTGCGCATTCCGAACATGTTCACCGCCGCGATTGAGGGCTCTTTCAAGGGATTGTATTGCGAAGGCGAGGACATTGCCCAATCCGACCCGAATACCCAGCATGTCGCCGAGGCGTTGGAAGCCATGGAATGTGTGGTGGTGCAGGACTTGTTCTTGAATGAAACCGCCAAATATGCCCATGTGTTCTTACCCGGAGCTTCTTTCCTGGAAAAAACCGGTACGTTCACCAATGCCGAACGGCGCATCTCACCGGTTCGCCGGGTCATGCCGCCAAAAGCTGGCTATGAAGACTGGGAAGTGACCCAACTACTGTCCAATGCTTTGGGCTATGAGATGAACTATTCCAGCGCGAAGGAAATTCTCGACGAAATCGCGTTTTTGGTTCCGACCTTCAAGGGTGTCAGCTTCAAGAAGTTGGACGAGTTGGGCAGTGTGCAATGGCCTTGCAACGACGAAGCGCCTACCGGCACGCCGACCATGCATATCGAAGAGTTCGTGCGTGGCAAGGGCCGTTTCATGCCCACCGAGTATGTGCCAACCAGCGAACGCAGCACCAGCAAGTATCCGCTGATCCTGACCACAGGCCGCATCCTGTCGCAATACAATGTAGGCGCACAGACGCGCAGAACCGACAACGTGGCTTGGCATTCGGAAGACCGTTTGGACATCCACCCGCATGATGCCGAAGTACGCGGCATCAAGGAGGGTGACAAGGTATCCATCGAAAGCCGTGCCGGCGTGACCGTGCTTCATGCCAGAGTGACCGAGAAAATGCAGCCGGGTGTGGTGTACACCACCTTCCACTTCCCCGAATCGGGCGCGAATGTCATCACCACCGACAACTCCGACTGGGCGACCAATTGCCCGGAATACAAGGTGACGGCGGTGCAGGTGACCAAGGTGGGCGGCTTCTCGCTGTGGCAGGACGAGTTCAAGTCTTTCACCGAGCAACAATTGTCCATGCTGGAAAATGCCACTGCAGGTTGAAACTAAAGCTCATGGGTTTGGTTCCAATTCAAAAAATAAATGTAGGGGCGGCTTCAGCCGCCACGGGCGAATGAATTCGCCCCTACATTGTTATTGATTGAAGTGGAATGATACATCTGGAGGGGCTGATTTCCTCTTTGACCAGTGATGATCCAACCCCCGACGCTACGAAACATGCTTGTGTTTTGACTGAATCTAAGCCCTCGCCCAACAGCGGGGGCTTTGCTTTGTCTGGCAAGCTCCGTTGGGCTGCTTCCAGCCAATACCCGGTCGAGCGTTGGCACGGGGATGACCGGCAACGGGTGGAAGATGCCGTCATCGAAGAAGCCCCGGTGGCTTTGTTTTACAATAACGAACCCCATGTCGTCATGTTGGCCACTCCGTTGGACCTTGAAGATTTCGCGTTGGGATTCAGCCTGACCGAGGGCATCATTGCACACCGCCAAGAATTGAGTTTTACCGAAGCTTATCACCGCGAGGATGGTATAGAATTGTGGATGCGGATTCCGCTTGAACGGTTTGAGCAACTGTCCCACAAAGAACGCAACCTGACCGGGCGCACTGGCTGCGGATTGTGTGGCGCGGCGACAATTGCCCAAGCCGTGAGGCATCCCGTTCCGGTTGGCAAGGGCGTGATTGTGCCGGTTAAAGCCTTGCGGCAAGCCTTGCAGGATTTAGGCGACCATCAGATTTTGAACAACCAGACGGGCGCGGTACACGGGGCCGCGTGGGTGGTTCCGGCAACGGGTATCCTATTTGTCCGGGAGGATGTGGGCCGCCACAACGCCTTGGACAAGCTCATCGGCGCGTTGGTGAAGTCGGGTACGGACTTGGACCAAGGTTTTGTCATCGTCACCAGTCGCGCCAGCTTTGAAATGGTGCAAAAATGTGCTTCCGTCGGCATCAGTTTCATGGCCGCGATTTCCGCACCCACGGGTTTGGCGATCCGACTGGCCGAAGAAACCGGATTCACTCTCGTCGGTTTTGCACGGGGCGACCGGCACACGGTTTACGCCAATCCGCAACGGTTGGTTTAATACAGAACACTCGTTCCCACGCTGGAGCGTCGCTGCCATTAAGTTTAGCCGTCATACCGGCAGGGATCGCCGGTATCCAGATTGCAGGGATGCCTCCAAGCTGCGCCATCCCTGGAGCCTGGGTTCCGGCAGTCCATGCCGGAACGACGATGTTTTGTTAACTTAATGGCAGTGCCGCTGGGGCATGGGAACCAGAACATTGACTTACACTTTAAGGAGCGATCCCCACTATGCACCACAACGAAAATCTAATCAAAATGGCTAACGACATCAGCGCCTTCTTCGCCAGCGACACGGATCACGCCTCCGCCGTCGGCGGCATGGTCGATCATCTGACCAAGTTCTGGGAACCCAGAATGCGCAAGGCGATCATCGCCCACTTAAACGAAGGCGGTGAGGGGTTGAGCGAATTGGCGGAGGATGCGGTGAGGCAATTAGGCGAAAATGCGTCGGTTGCGGCTTAGAGAGTATAATTGCCATAGATTTTGGAATGTTGGGCAACGACAAAGCAGTTGCCCAACCTACATGGCTCATTCTTCGCCATGGTTTTTTTCAAAAAATCAATCTTTTTATGAAATTTCTAACAACTTTCAAAACCTAATAACGGAGGATAAAATGGCTACTGAAGCAATGAAAGCCCGAGAAATTATAGTCAATGCGCTGAAAAGCAAGGGCTGGAATGTTCGTAAGGCGAGTGGTGCTGGAAATTTCATCTACACTACCCCTAGTGGTCGCGAAAGTACTCTGTGTCTACTTCAATTCGAAAACCGTGGGTTTTGGCGTTGGCATATTGATAGAAATAGTGTTCGGGTTTGGGGTCGGCTAAGGTTAGTTGGGCCGAATCCTCCAGAGGGCAAGGGAAACGATAACCAACTGACTGTTTGTGTGGACGAACTTACCGTGCTTGCGGAATGGTTGGCACATTGGATGATCGCTGCCGACGCAGGGAAAGAGTTGCCTATTTGTCCGGTTACGTTATGTAACGGACACACATGGGCCGGTGGTTACGACTGGACAGTACGAGCGGATTCCGAGTACAAGCTTCGATAACTTAACCCCCCTAAACCTCTAATAAAAACCTTGTTTATGAGCTTTGGTCGGGCAACATCCTTTTGTCGCATTTGTCGAGCCCGCGTAGGGTGGATTAGCTTTTTAGCGTAATGCGCCGCATGGAACGGGGGGTATTCATTCGGCGGGATATGCTAAAACACCATTTCGCCTTACACGGTTTTGCCGCTTCGCTTACATCCGAATAGAGATATCCCATGAATGAAATCATTTTTGTCGTCGAGGAAGCGCCAGAGGGTGGCTATATTGCCAAGGCTCTGGGTGCTTCTATCATGACCCAGGCAGAATCAACCGACGAGTTGCATACCCATGTCCGCGACGCAGTGCGTTGCCATTTTGACGAGGATCAGGGTCCAGCCCCAGCCCCAGCAATTCTCATTATAGCTCCATTGCCGTCATTCCGGCATGGATGCCGGAATCCAGTGCCACGGACGGTGACATGTCGGTTGCGTAAGTGCTTGAAAAAGGCTTGATGGCGACCCCTGGATTCACATCCTTGTGACTGGATTCCGGCATCCATGCCGGAATGACGGGTTGTCTATCAGCACTTTGGCTCATAATGAGAATTGCTAGTCCAGCCCTGATTCGTTTGCATTTCGTCAAAGACGAGGTCATCGCTGCATGAAACTGCCCCGTGATGTGTCCGGGGTTGGCTTGGCGAAGGCTCTGGAACGGCTAGGCCATCGGATCAGCCATCAAACGGGGAGACTAAGCCGGTCGAACTGCGTAAAATAAAGCTTTATATAAACTAACTGCCAGCCTTGACGAGTGTCCCTCCATGATACTGAAAATAACCGGCGCGACGGCGCTTTCGGCGTTCCGAAAACTAAAACTGAAGTCTGAGATTGAAGCCGTGGCTCCGGGCATCACCGGGTTTGCGGCCAATTATGTGCATTTTGTCGAGTTGGAACACCCGTTGACCGATGAGGAAAAAATAGGGCTGGGGCAGATTTTAAGCCATGAGCCTGAAGTGCGGATGCCTGCAATAGGCGGGTTGCACTTCCTTGTCGTTCCCCGCTTGGGCACACTGTCGCCTTGGTCCAGCAAGGCCACCGACATTGCCAAACGCTGCGGCTTGAGTGGGGTCAAGCGCATCGAACGCGGCATCGAATATGTCTTGGAGGGGGTTGCAAAGCTTTCGGCCGTCCAACAAGAAAACATCAAGAAGCTGCTACACGACCGCATGACCCAAGTCGTACTGGGGACCGGCGAACACGAGAGGATTTTCAGCCACCACGAACCTGTGCCTTTGGAGACCGTTCACCTACTTGAAGAGGGGCGGTCTGCGCTGGTCGATGCGAATGCCCGCCTAGGATTGGCGCTGTCCGAAGACGAATTGGATTATTTGGCGGAAAGTTTTACCGGACTGGGGCGAAACCCCAACGATGTGGAGCTGATGATGTTCGCCCAGGCCAATTCCGAACATTGCCGCCATAAGATTTTCAACGCTTCCTGGCGAATTGACGGCGAAGAACAAACAGAAACCCTGTTCGGCATGATCCGCAACACCAGCCGGCATACCCCAAGCGGAATTGTTTCCGCCTACAAAGACAATGCCGCCGTCATGGAAGGGCCGCCGACCCGCGTGTTCATGCGCGATCCGCACACGATGGAATACGGCTATATGGAAGAAAACGCCTACATTTTGATGAAGGTGGAAACCCATAACCACCCCACCGCCATTTCGCCCCACCCCGGCGCGGCCACCGGCTCAGGCGGCGAGATTCGCGACGAGGCCGCAACCGGGCGCGGTTCGCAGACCAAGGCCGGATTGACTGGATTTACCGTCTCCCACCTTAAAATTCCCGGTTTGCGCCAACCATGGGAGGAAGACTTCGGCAAGCCCGGCCGCATCGCCGCTGCGCTGGACATCATGCTGGAAGGCCCCATCGGCGGGGCGGCGTTCAACAACGAGTTTGGGCGTCCCAACATTGCGGGTTATTTCCGAACTTTCGAGCAATCCGCTCCGACGGGCGGGGGCTTGCTCGGCTACCACAAGCCCATCATGATTGCCGGTGGCATGGGTAACATCCGCCCGCAATTGGTCGCTAAGGGAAACATCCCGGCTGGCGCGGCGATCATTGTGCTTGGCGGGCCCGCCATGCTGATCGGCTTGGGCGGGGGCGCGGCCTCTTCGCAAGCGTCCGGGGAAAGCGCGGAAGACTTGGATTTCGCCTCGGTGCAACGGGAAAACCCGGAAATGCAACGGCGTTGCCAAGAAGTCATCAACCGCTGCAACGCCTTGGGGGAAAGCACGCCCATCCTGTCCATCCATGACGTGGGGGCGGGCGGCATCTCCAACGCCATACCCGAAATCATCCATGATAGCGGCCGGGGTGGGCATTTCGAGTTGCGCAAAGTGCCGAACGACGAACCGGGCCTGTCACCCTTGCAAATCTGGTGCAACGAGGCCCAGGAACGCTATGTCCTTGCCGTCAAACCGGAATCCCTGCCGCTGTTTGACGGATTCTGCCGTCGCGAGCGTTGCCCTTATGCCGTGGTCGGCCATGCCACCGGGCAAGAAGAACTGATCCTCAGCGACGAGTTGTTTGGCAACCGCCCCATCGACATCCCCATGTCGCTGCTATTCGGCAAGCCGCCGAAAATGCATCGCGACGTTGTCCGGCTTAATCCTGACCTGCCGGAACTGAATCTGGCGGGAATATCCATTGCCGAGTCCGCCAAGCGAGTGCTGGCGTTTCCGGCGGTGGCGGACAAGAGTTTTCTCATCCACATCGGCGACCGGTCGGTGGGAGGGCTGGTGGTTCGCGATCAATTGGTCGGGCCTTGGCAAGTGCCGGTGGCCGATGTGGGGGTCACGGCCAGTGGCTTTCATGGCTGCACGGGCGAAGCCATGGCCATGGGCGAGAGGACACCCTTGGCGGTCATCAACGCTCCCGCGTCGGGACGGATGGCTATCGGTGAGGCACTCACCAACCTCGCTGCCGCAAGGATTCAAACCTTGGAACAGGTCAAATTGTCTGCCAACTGGATGGCAGCGGCGGGAACACCCGGCGAAGATGCCCGCCTCTACGACACGGTGAAGGCCGTGGGAATGGAATTGTGTCCAGCGCTAGGCATCGCCATTCCAGTGGGCAAGGATTCCTTGTCGATGAAAACCGTCTGGCGTGAAGGCGAAGATGAAAAGTTCATGGCATCGCCCTTATCGCTTATTATCACCGCCTTCGCCCCGGTGGCCGACATTGGTAAAACCTTGACCCCGCAACTGCGCTTGGATGCAGGCCCCACCCGTTTAGTGTTGATCGACTTGGGGCTGGGTAAAAACCGGTTGGGCGGCTCCGTGTTGGCCCAAGTGTATCGGCAGATGGGCAACCAAGCTCCGGATTTGGATGATCCCGAATTATTCAAGTCTTTCTTTTCGGCGATTCAGGCACTGAACCAAGACGGCTTGCTGCTGGCTTACCATGACCGCTCCGACGGGGGGCTTTGGGCCACGGTCTGCGAAATGGCCTTTGCCGCCCGCAGTGGGGTGGAAATTGACGTGGAAGAGTTGGGTGAAGATCCGTTGGCCGCTTTATTTAATGAGGAACTAGGCGCGGTGATCCAAGTACGCAAGGACCAACTCAGTGTCGTCTTGGGGCGTTTGCAGGTTGCCGGGTTGGATAAAGCGCTGCATGTCATCGGTTGGCCCCGCAACGACCGACGCATCGTGGTCAGCCGCCAAGGTCTCGAATGGTATGGTGAAAGCCGTGCCGAACTGCATCAAATCTGGTCTGAAACCAGTTATCGGATGCAGGCGCTTCGCGACAACCCCGACTGCGCACTCGCACAATTCCAAGCGGTGCGGGATGACCATGACCCGGGCCTGGACAGTGTCCTGAGTTTCGACCCACGGGAAGACATCGCCGCCCCTTTCGTCCACAGCGCAAGGCCGCGTGTCGCCATTCTGCGTGAACAAGGGGTGAACGGCCATATGGAAATGGCGGCCGCCTTCGAGCGGGCGGGCTTCGCCAGCGTGGACGTACACATGAGTGACATCATGGAAGGCCGCGCAAGCCTGCAAGACTTCAAAGGACTCGCCGCTTGCGGAGGCTTTTCCTACGGCGATGTACTCGGGGCCGGCGGGGGTTGGGCCAAATCCATCCTGTTCAACCCTAGGGCCAGGGACGAATTCGCCGCCTTTTTCAGTCGTGGGGACAGTTTCGGCCTAGGTGTTTGCAACGGTTGCCAGATGATGGCCCTTCTGCGCGATCTGATCCCTGGCGCATCCCACTGGCCCCAATTCGGGCGCAACCTGTCGGCGCAATTCGAGGCCCGGGTGACGATGGTGGAAATCCTGCCATCACCTTCCATTTTTCTCACCGGCATGGCAGGTTCGCGCTTGCCCGTGGTCGTCGCCCACGGCGAAGGCCGCGCCGAATTTAAGCTTGACCCGCTTCGCGTATTGGGCGAAGGCTTGGCCACGTTGCGCTACATCGACCATTACGGCCAGCCTGCCGAATCGTTCCCTTTCAACCCCAACGGCTCGCCTTTGGGGCTAACTGGCCTAACCAATGAAAACGGGCGCTTCACCATCATGATGCCACACCCCGAACGCTGCTTTCGCTCCGTGCAGAATTCTTGGCATCCAGCCGAATGGGGCGAACATGGGCCGTGGATGCGGATGTTCCGCAATGCCAGGGTTTGGGTGGGGTAAACGCCGAGAGGCCGTGAGCGCACCGGACACATTCGCTGCATTCTTGCGGGCCGTGGAGATGTATCCCCGGATGCGCGCAAAGTCCTTCGCGCCCTCCAGCGTCCTGAACCCCCCGGAGACCTTCTGTTTGACCTTGACCATGCGCACATCCCTTTCCGCCAGGTTGTTGTCAAACGGAACCCGGAAGTCGTGCATGAACGCCAGTGTCTGCGGCTTGAAATCCCTCAGCCGGTCAAGCAGGTTGAGTGGCGGCCCCTGGGCGGGGAGGCCCCTTTTTTTCGGCTTTTCCCCGCCCTGAGCCACCGGCACAAAATGCTGGTTCTGGAAGTGGGCCGCCCACGTTTTCACCCCGTTCCCGTATTGCACCGGGCCGGCCACGCCGACGGGGAAACATCCCCGGTTCTCCGCCCCGCACTCCGGGCAGACTTTGACCTCCGCCCGGTGCGCCGTCACTTCAATGCGCATCGCCG
>CAIODU010000053.1 GCA_903857165.1 uncultured Methylococcaceae bacterium
CTTCACCGCCAGCCACACGGCTTCGGGCGATACATCGTCCTCCATGAGATACCGGTTTATGGCATCATGCGAAAAAAAGGATGATGCTCGGCCATGTAGGTTTGCGTATAATTGATTAAGGTCAACAGGATGAATTGACAAGCCTAACGACCCCGTTCAGCCGCCCGCGCAGGAGGAGCCAGACTGAACACGGCAAACGTCCACGCGGGTCGACTGGAACGGCGGGTTAGGCGGGTGGGCATAGAAACAAGGCCGGGGATTCACGGATTTTCTCTTTGTATCCATTCGGCGCAATACGCGGAGTACCGCTATTGCGCCTTACCGCGTTGACATCGTAGGATGTGCCGACGAAGGAGGCGCATCATTCGCGAATGATGGGCTTCGCAAGCTCAGCCCATCCTACGGCCCTGCCGTCCGGTTTCAGCACATAGTCATACAGCATGCAGGGAATGACGGCAGCGAGGCGGGAAAAATGACTCTCATCCCCGACATAAGGGATTACTGATTGAGGGGGGTCAGTTTTTTCGGCATGCATCAGTTGCTCACCTGCTAAGGCTTGGGTTGCGTCGGCGAGATGCTTTGCTTGAGCAAAACAAGGCTTTGCTGGCTCACGCCGATGAGTCCGCGCCGCGTGGCATCGAAATCAACCAAAATGGAGATTACCACTGTGATCAAGATTGGCAGGATAACTTGGGAGAAAGCCGTCCGCCACCACAAGATCGCGGCGGTTGTCGTAACGCTGCACCGCCATGGCGAAGGTGAAGCCGAGTAGCAGTGCAAGTAGCCCGAGCACGGCACCCTGGAGGGTTCCGATCTGGCCCTTACGCGCCTCGTCACTGGTATTGTGCAGGCGCACAAGCCCAGTCTGAAACCCTATTCGGCAAGCAGCAACAACAGGGCCGCGACGATGAAAATCACGCGCCATTGGCTGGAACAGATATGGCTGATGGTTTCGTCCATTAATGTTCTTCGCAATTTGATAAGGCTACTGGCATTTCAATTGATCAAAGTGGCCGGTTGCCTGGCAGAAAAGCCAATGGGAACGGGGGGCCATTGCCTGTTCCTACCTGTACCCAGCCGGATTACTGAACAGCCTTCTCCGCAATGGCCCGGTTCATGGCCCGCCGTCTCCAACGGATGTAGGGAATGCACACGAGTGCCGAGGCGAACAGATAGGCTGCCACTAGCGCCAAGGTCCTAGGCCCCCGCACATTGGCCGCTATCAGCAGGGCCAGGCCAATATGCCGCGTCGCACAGGACACGGCCAAGGAACTGCGATGCCCCTCGTCCGGCCCGCCCAGCCAGTGTCCAATGGCTAAGGCCAGCCCGGTAAAGCTGGCAAAGGCGAGCAGTGAAGGCAGCCCGATTTCGGCGATTTGACGCCAATTGGTAAAAATGAACGCCAGTGCGCCGAGAGTCAGCAGCACCCCGGCAACACGCATGATGGGGTCACCCAGCCGCTCAGCCCAAGCTAGGGCAAATTCACGTAGCGCCATTCCTACCGCGAGGGGCAGTAAAAACGTCTTCAGGATGGTGGCGGCGACTCGTCCGATGTCAATGTCGGCATCGACGGGAAGTAGTGGTTGCAGCAGGGCCAGCGAGGCAGGCACGGTGAGGATCGCGGCCAGCGAAGTCGCCACCACGAGACTAAACACATAGGAGGGGTCGCCACCGAGCTTGATGAGCTTGCGCGGCAGAAGCGGCGCGCCGGCCGAAATGGAAAGGAACAAAAGCCCGATCTTGGTGGCACGGGGCAGGTCGAACGCCAACGTCATGGCGATGGCCACGAGTGGCACCAGCACATACATCGCCAGAAAAGATCGGGCGAGTAGGTTTGGATGTCGCCATATCCAGAACAAATCCTCGCGGGTCGCGCTGAGTCCCGTGGCAAAGACCAGTGAGGCAATGGCAAGCTTTAACGTCAATAGCATCATAAGTAATTCCTCAGGAATAAAAAAAGCACGTCATTTCTTGCCCAAGGCCGGTTTCTCGTGAGGCAAGCCGCCGTCGTCAATGTCGTAATTGGGATCAAACACCGTTTCGCCTTGCGCCCCCACGAAGGCCGGTTGTGCCTTAATCCACTCGCTAGGCTTCTGCTCCTTGGCATACGTCATCAGACGGGCTTCCAAATCCTTGACGATATCAGGGTGTTGATCGGCGACGTTGGTTTTCTCGCTTGGATCATTCTTGAGGTCGAATAACTCCGTCTTGCCGGGCAGGGTCGCCCACTTCACGAGTTTCCAATTGCCCTTGCGGACCGCGCCACGGATGGCCTCGACGTTGATAAGAATATCCTCATTGGGGGATGGCTTGCCTTCCTTCAGGGTCGGCCAGATGTCTTTGCCGTCGAAGGGATGGTCAGTGCTACCCGCTCCCCCACTGAGGGCCAGCAAGGTGGGCATAATGTCTACCATGTGCATGGGTTCGGTCACGACTCGCGGTTGCAGCTTGGCTGGCCAGTTGGCAAATGCCGGCACACTCACCCCACCTTCATACAGACTGCCTTTGCCGCCGCGAAGCGAACCATTGGAAGCCGGTGCCTTCGCCCCCTGCTCAATCCCTCCGACTTCGGTGTCCCTTTCCTCCTTGGACTTGGAGCCGCTGGCAAACATGCCGCTGGTGGCGCCGCCGTTGTCACTGGCAAAGAGGATTAGTGTATTCTCGCGTAGGTGTTTCTTATCCAACTCGGTGACGATGCGACCCACTTGATCGTCCAAGGCGGTGATCATGCCCGCATAAGCCTTGCGCTGTTTGTCCTGTATGGCGGGGTAACGATCCATATATTCCTGCGGCACTTGGTAAGGCGCGTGTGGAGCCATGGAAGCAAAGTAGAGGAAAAACGGCTGTTTCCCATCCTGCTGGTCGATCAACTTGACCGCCTCATCACCTATCAGCGTGGTGTAGTAGCCCGGTTCTTTCAGAAATTTGTCATTGCGCTGCCAATCGACAACGCCGCCGCGTTCACGGGTAAAGTAGTGCACTTCGCCCATGACAATAGGATGCGTTGAGCTTGGGAAGCGAATCGGTCGGGAGACGGGTTGATGATGCGCTTCGTTCCTCAGCGCATCCTATGGCCTTATATAAATTCGTGGCTTCATATCAAGGCCAGCCGAAAAGATTCGTTGGTTTATTTACGATTCGAATTTGCTTCTCGAAATGCCGGACTGGCGGATAATTGACTGAAGTGTCCCGATGCGGATTTCTGAATGGTTGGGAACAGGAACCGTAATCGTTGATTCTTCATGTTGCTTCTGCATGATAACGTGACTGCCCCTTTGACGTACTTCAACAAAACCGTGGCGAGCCAGAATGGCGCAAATTTCCAAACCAGACAAAATCCGTAGTTTACCCAACAGCAATCTCCAATTGTGTTATGTATACCTCTTGGTGGAGCCGTTCTTGGATTTCAGAGGGTGATGCAGCCTCGAAAAACAATTCAAGCGCTTCTCGAAGATTTTCCCGTGCTTCTTGAATGGTGTCTCCTTGGCTGGCGATATCGAGTTGGGGACAGAGAGAAACATAGCCACTTCCTTCACGCTCGATAATGGCTGTCAGTTGTTTTAGCACGATAAATACTCCAAAGCTTTAAAATGATGGATGCTGCGGCTCTATCGTAGCTAGTTACGACGTTTGGCGCAATACGCGGCGGAGCGGCTCGCGCCTTACGAATGGGCTTTACCTCGTTTACGAATGCGACTTACCGCATCAATCAGCTTAGGCGGCATTGTGAACAATTGACCGACGGGGCAAACGTGAAATTACCTTGATGCCAGATGTTGCCTGCTTTTTGCGAATATCCTCACAAATCGCATGAAGATCGTAATTGAGTTTCTTCGCGTGTTCGTCTCTGATACGGTGAATTTCTTCCACAATTGGATCATGCCACATGGTTTAGTCCTCCATTAATTCAAGCGGTGTACAAATTATCGGCGGTTCGTATCCAGATGATCTACATATGGACTCAATCTTCAGGCGCATCGTCGCATTGGCTATGTGTTTACAGTTCCATGTAAGAAGATAATCAATGCCGTGAACTGTGGCAATAGCAATATGAAGTGCGTCAGCCTTTGCCTTTTCAGGCAACGCGGAAGCAGCAAGAAGCTGTGCCGCCAATTCCTCAGCTAGTATGGAAACGTCTAGGGCTGGTATTTCACAAATTATTTCCATCCTACGTTGAGCGGCTGCTGGATCGCCACTACTTGCTTCATCAAGTACGAGGGCTGAGATGAAAATATCAAATTTTGGGCGAGACGTATCCCACCAACTTCGGGTTGCCTCTTGGTTGGCAGCCATGACCAATTCAGGGCTTCTCCAAGCAGTGAGATAACTTGGAATAGTAGTTTCGATATAAACAGAAGGTTTCATTGCCACAAAGACACAATTAGTATTCTATGGAGTTGATGGGTTAAGCAGAAATGCCACTCCAATAGGTTTACGGTAAAAAAGTAGGTACTTCCAAGTACGCGGTAACGGCGGTAATCTGGCATGGCATTTAGTTGACGGATTAAACCGTTATGCAAAACTTCGCACGAAACTTTAGCTGCGGGGTTGCAAACCCCGCCGCGCTTCGCCTTGGCCCTATGAGTTGGGAAAAAGTATAGTTCTGGATTCATATAACGAAAAATAAACCCCGCTATCTGCTGAATCTGGATTTTGTGACTTCCATAGATCACCTACTTTGTTCTTCAATAGATCAATATCTTTTTTATCTAGTTCCAAGTTTTCTACTGAGTTTCTTAAAAAGCAAACCAATATATCAGAGTATTCTCCGTTATCTAATTGAACATCTTTTATAAAATCCGACTTATTAGGTGGTATGTAGAAATAACCCTGAAACTCAAAGCCTTTTCTAGGTCCATAATAAAGGGAGATGAAATGGGAATCTTCAGGTAGTTCGCTCCATCCCTCCCAGAATGACAGCTTTTCATTGATTTTTAATTGTTGTTCTATTTTAGAAAAAGCATCACATGCCTCTTTGCTTGCATTCGCTAGTCTATGGATGGATATATATATATTCTTGTCTTTAAACTGTTGAGGACAATTCTTCAGCAGACTTAATATAGATTTGTTGCCTTGTTTATCTAATTGTCTATGATTGCGTCTTGTACGCCATAATACTTTCGCTCTCTTAAGCGCGTCAGGTGTGATGTCTGTTGCTAATTCCCATTGAGTTTCGAACCAACTATTTATTTCTGAGAGAGTTTTTTGGTCTGTAACTTGAATACCTGCTTCTATCCAACCTTCAAGTTCTTCATCTTCATATGAAAGACCATTGGCTGAAGCGTTAGCAGAACCGACTATTGCTGTCTCATCTAAGGCTAAATAGACTTTGGCGTGAAGTTTTTTATTTGTTTTTACCTTTACACCCTGTTTGATTAATTCTGCAACTGCATAGGGATTTGTTGCACCACTTTCAAGGTTACATACAATCTCTATATCTTCTGGATATCCACTTATTAGTTTAACAACCTTACCTCCCAAAAATGAGACAGCACATTTAATTTTGCTTACCGTCTGAAATAAATTATTAATGGCATCAGAATTTCCATCAGAGTAAATGAACGTCATTATATTATCTTATATTCTAGGTTATGGTTCTATAGCCAAGTAGGACGGGCAACGTCTTTTTGTTGCCCGACAAATCGAACTGTCGGGCGCAATGCAAAGAGACGCGCCCGACCTATTCCAACTCTACTCCAACTCTCCTCAAACCACAATCAAACTAATCGGGTCTGTCCAAAGCCCCGGCCCACCGCTACCCATGGCACGGACGCGGAACCAATACGTCTGGGCGGGGGTCAAGCCTTCCAGCAAGATGTGGGAGGTGGTGGCGGGTTTCCAGTTTTCTTCCACAGAAGGGTCGCCTTGGGCGATTTGTTGGAGTTCAAGGCTTGCCTTGCGTTGATTTTGAACGCTTATGGCTTAGTCAGATTCGGATTGTTATTGGTCGCTATCCAAAACCGGCTGATCGGTTTCTGTTCCTTGAGGGCATTTTCGGCAATACCGCAAAATTCGGCCAGGCGGTCCGTGCCTTCCGCCACGAACAAACCGACATAGACCCCAAAATACATCGCCACTTTGTTGTCAAGGTCCCGTTGTTCGGCTAACGTGCGTTTTGTGCCATCTTGGGACAGTGCGTCGAATTCTTGCCTAAACTTATTCTGGTCCAGGTCGATGGCGGCACAATAATCGGAGAGCACCGCCGCTTCGGCGACCTGCCGTAAAATTTTCTGTTTGTCCGCACCTAACAGAGTTTCCACTTTACTGTCGACTTTGTTTAGCGGACCCTCAAACTTGAGGGTGGGGGCGGCTGGCGGCGTGTCGGCTTTTTTGTCCGCTTGGGTGACCGCAGGGGCCAGGGTGGCAATCAAGGATAAAGCCAGTAAATATTTCCACATAACGATGAACCTCGGATTTTAAAACATTAGGATTGAATCATACGCAAAGGGTGTGATGCCAGAATGGCGGCCGCGTGTTTCAGCGGTGTCTGTAGCCACCACCACCACCTCGATGACCACCCGCATTATAGTTTCCTCTATTGGCACCTCTGTTGACGTTTCTGCTAGCGCTATTGTTGGAGTTTCTGTTGACGGTATTGCCGCTTACATTGACGTTTCTGTTGACGTTGACGTCGTTACGGCCTCGACCGCCGCCACCGTAATAAACCGGTCTTCCTCCAGAGTAGTACCGGTCATTATTGTTGTTGTTGCTCAGGGCGACGCCCAATGCTGCCGCTCCCATTGCCGCTCCCGCCACGCCGGCGGTTGCGCCGTAGTCAATTTGTTGTTGACCCGTGGCGGGGTTGTACGTTTGACAACCTGCCGCCAATCCCAGTGCGATCACCGGGGCCAGCAGACCCTTAAGTAATTGATATCTAAATATGCGCATTTATCGTTAACCTCGATTATGAAAACTCAAAAAAATCCGGCAAGGCCAAATGGTTGCCAAGCCGGCTACCTCGTCGATTTCGCTATGATGTTCGGGTAAATCAACCGCAATACTAGCAACAAATCGCCGTGGTGTGGCAGCCGTTTGCCATTCATTGGGATCACTCCGTTAAAAAAGGGCCGTTTCGATGGCCCTTTTTGGGTTTGAATTACACGCTCAGTACACCTTCATGATGCCGCCAAACACTTGATAGTCATACGGCTTCGGGTTGGTGACCGGGACATCGACCGCACCCAGCAAATACCAATTGTCGCCCAAATGGTCGCGGAAGCCCGGACCCATGGAAAACGTCGTCGTGCTGCTCGGCCCGCGGTTGTCAATTACCTGCGAAAATTTATTGGAGACATACAACACCAAATCGCCAAACGGCGCGGCATTGTGTTCAGTGAAGTAGTAGCCGATGGCCACATTGGAGTAGAAGGTGGAACGCGCACCGGCATTGGCAATCTCGCCACTATAGGGAACATTGAATCCCAACCCGCCGCGCACCACCAAGCCTTTCCAGTAGTTGGTCCAGAAGTTGTATTGCGGGTTGATGGAGGCATAGCCCTGGCCGTTATAACTGTTGCCGGTGGGGGTGCGGAAGGCAAGGTCTAACGATTGAGTTTGCTCCTTGCTTTCTGACAACAGGAAGCGGGGGGTGACGATGAAGTCTGCGAAATTAGAGGGTCCACGGTTTGATGCCAGCCCAATATCGGTGCGAACTTCAAAACGCGCGCTCACCGGGGTATAGCTGGTCAACATGCCAGAGTAACTATCGCTATAGTTGCCAGTGCCATGCTGCCAGGCAAAAGTGGCGATGCTCAACCGATAGAACACGCCGTCCTCGGCGTTGAGCCAGCCCATGCGGGGTGCGCCGCCACCGCCGGCCGGCGGGCTGACCCAAGGCTTGTTCCACCCCTTGGAAAATAGGTTGCCATAGCCCAGTTCCTGCCATTTGGATGGCTCGGCATAGACATCGCCGAACATCGATTCGGCGACCATCTCGCCAAAGGTGTAGCTGCGCTCAACTGGCGCGGCTGCAACCGGGGCCGCTGCCGGACGTGTCGGCGCATAGGCAGGCTGCGCCGTAGTCTGAGTGGTCGGGTAAGTGGCTTGGGCTGGCTTGGTCGCCTTCTGTGATGAATGATGGCTAGCCTGGGTTTTCCCCTTGGTCGTGGGGGAGGCCGCATTGACAGGCGATGAAGCCAAGGCCAAAGCTGTAAAGCCTAGGCCGAAGAGACACAGGGCCTGATAGAGGGATTTTATCGGTTTTGAGTTTCTGTTCATTTATTGCACCGCCCGCTTCGCTGAATCTTTGACGGCCTCGGCAGGGGTGCAACGGCCTCCGACGCCGACAGTGGATTTCATTGCGGCGCTTTTCGCCGCTTTTTCCGCCGTGCAGTCCGGGTCCAGCAACCCGCCACCGCTTCCAGAAGTGGAGCAGGCTGGGAGTATTACAGCGGCAGCAAGGCAAATGACAAATATTAATTTCATAAGCTTTTCTTGATTTAGGTTGAGGAAAATGGGTGGCCGCTCCCTATTTCCGTGTTGGCAGTCGGCTTTCCGCTTACACCGTTACATAGTAAAATAATTCGGGTAAAGATGTCTATCCAAAAACCGAGGTTGGACTACCAAATCATTCACCCCTTGGGAGCGCGGGCGTCTCGCCCGCTGGAATGGCGACCAAGATTGTCGCTTTCCCAGGAAGAGGCGGGGGGAGTGAACGCTTACGATGCTACGGGCTGGCGTGGGGCTAACCATCCAAGATTCCCGCATCGACAAGATTACTGCGGCCTCCGGCCGATCCGTCGAACACATCAAGACCACACCCACACTATTTTTCAGAAAGGATAATTGCCTACCAGCCCGGTCCATTGCCGAGGATCGATATCTGCCAAAGATTTGACTAACATGAGCTTTGGCATGGCTTTCCGAATCTTAGCACCCAAGACAGACTAAGCGATTGCATCTTGAAGCCTTATCATCCAAGGCTCCTTGGCATCGGGATCCACATGAAAAGCCAACGAGGCATGTTTATGCAACAAGCCCTCCTCTCCAGAGGCATTTGGGTTCAATTGGCGTTTGACTACAAAGTCAACCATGCGCCGGGTGTTATAGACCACCAAAACCCGGTTTCCATATTTTCCAGGATATACTTGATAAGCCACATTGCTTTCATTAAGGGCGGGGTTTCTATTTAGCAAAGCTTCAATCTTTTCCTTGTCCCCACCAGCCAAAACCCTTATGATCGAATCATCACGATTTCGGCTCAATGATTTTAGATGATCCGCCAGTCCACCGGATTTCTGTTTTTCTTGCAAAGCACGTAATTCGCCATCGGAAAGCCCAAAACTTTCGGCCACAATATAATGCTTGTCCCGTTCGCCATCATTGGCAAATAGCGATATCTTATCCAATGATTCATGTTCCAAGGCATCAAGGAATGACCAAGGTGATCGAATATGTTTATCGACCGTGACCACCCATGGCAAAGCCCGCCCGGTTATCTCAAAACGATTTTTTACACTACAGATGACAGCAGACCTGGACAACTCATCTTCACGCCCTTCAGGCTTGACTATAAAAGCATCAATCGCCGCTATTTGGGTAAAAAAACCTGCTTCCTCAAATGCATTGATAACATTGTAATACCGTGGCTTATAGGGAATCCCTGTACCATCATAGAGTATGTTAATGTGGGCTTCCTTGGCATGATGGGCTACCCAATCACGCAAACGATTGGCAAAGGGTTCTATGAAGATATAATCATCACTATGATGATTCGCGGCGGTCATAACGGCATAAAGGTCGCTGCATTTGCGAAACTCATCCAGTGAGGCAATCACGAAATTGTCCCCACACTGCGCGGTTGCAATTTCCTCAACAGCCGTTTTCCCCGATCCAGCGCCCCCCATCGACATGAACAGTTTTGGTTTCAGGTCAGGTGTTTTTCCAAAGAAGATTGCGTCTTGGGTGGCATCAAGCTTTTTGGTGATTTTACTAAGCCTTTCATGGCCGATTTCAATGGTGCGGACCATTCTTTCATCTTCATTAGCGGCAGCCAGCAATTTTTGTTTGAGTGCGGGATTATTGGCGAGCATAAATATTGTGGCATTGTCACCTTCGCACTGCTTGATTAATTCACGCAATTCGGTATGGCTGGCATAGCGTAAACCGGTCAACATATTGACATCAAGGCAGAATAGTGGAGCCTCTCCATTTTCTCCAATAGTAATACCGTCTATTTCATTTTTTCCTAGCCCACGAAGCTTCTCCGTCCCTGGTAAATAGCCAATGAGGTTTTTGGTCAGACTAATTGGTAAATCAGCGACTTGCAAACCTGGCACAAATAGGCTTTTGTCTATGCCAGACAATGGCACCAAACCACCATTCACTGTGATCAAACAATCAACACCCTCCTCAGTAGTATGGGATAGGAAAGGTATGCTCGATATAAATCGTTTGTTTTCAGGCCATTTTCCATATCCATTCGGAGTATTTTGCAGGCATTTAGTACGGGCTGGGTCTAAGGCATGCCGAAAAGCAAAGGTAATTTCCTCTATGCTGCTATTAAGATTATGTAAAACAATGGCATCATTTACTTCAAGCCGCCTGAAATCAATCCCCTGCTCATACACCCCTTTAAATGCCGGTAGGTTGGCAAGCGCCGTCATAAAAACATCCAAGGTAAGCCGGTTGCCATAGTCATATGGCCGGACTATTCGCATACTTTTATAAAATTTGGCCAGCCTTTCAGCAATATTCCCCGTTTTTATGACAAAACCATTACTGTCAAACAACTCCGTACCATGATTGCCCCCCCCATTCAATACTAGGCCTTCTATGATCATACGGAATTCCTTTCTTTTATCCGCATTCGTCATAGTGCCAGGCCGATGGCTTACCGTGGCTTGCTCTTTCCAATCATGAAATATTTCGCGGTGAATGCGCGAAAATAGCTCTGTCAGATAAGTGACACGCTTAGCCTGGTCATGTGAAATCGTTGCCTCTGCTTCTTGTTGGAGCGTGGATAACAACTTCCTGGCGCGGGCAATTGCCAGCGCATTACGCAATTTTTTCAACTGCACCGCGCCTGATATTTTTGGGATGGGGATGTTTGTCATGATTCCAGCCTTTCGATTTTAAGTTTCAAGCTTGTCACAATGCCACAAAAATATTTCATGGCTTGATTAAAATTGATCTATCATTCACAGTAGCTCAGTGCAATGCGAAAGTTGCAGCCGCTTGTACGCACTTCACAATTTTATTGTCAGCCTAAAGCCACTCTGGCTTGCGAACATTTTCCACTTGCGGATTGGGAATTTGTTGTTGCCGCCCCGCACTTTGAGGCGTGTTCCCAATTTCAAAGGACGTGCTTAACGAACAGGCTGCACAGGTCAACAAGACTGTGACAATCGTGAGAGAGCCAAAACATTTCTTATAATTCATAATGCACCACAGATGGGATGATTCCATTTTTTCTGTCATTCTACATCCAAAATGCACCAGTGAATCACTGTCAGTCATACAGATCATGATAAATACAAAGCTCTCACCTGCCGACGATAGACAAAAGTTGGGTTGGTTGCTTGGGTCTGTTGTCCTCGTCGCCGCCCCCCATGCATTCAATTTGGCACCCGTTGTCATGGCTTACTTTGTCATGCTTGCGCTGTGGCTGCTTTCCTCCCTGTATTTAAAGTTTCCACTGCCCAATAGAGCGTTGCTCTTTCTGCTTACCCTGTCCGGGGCAAGCATCGTACTATGGCACTATCACCGCTTTTGGGGTCAAGAGGCTGGCTCTAGCCTGTTTATCGTTGGCCTGGGATTAAAGTTGCTGGAGACTAAAACGCATAGGGACGCTTATGTGGTCGTGTTCCTCGCCTTTTTCGTCGCCTTTACCCAATTTTTGTTTTCGCAAAGCATTCCCATGGCTGGCTATGCCTTAATTGCGGTCATATTTTTGATAGCCACACTGATTGGGCTTAACAGCAATAAGACCTTTCCAGTTAAGGCACGCCTGACAATGGCCACCCTCATGGTGGCCCAGGCATTGCCTGTCATGCTGTTGCTTTTTGTTTTTTTTCCACGCATCAAAGGCCCACTTTGGGAATTGCCAGATGACAGCCATAGCGCAAAAACCGGGCTGAGCGATACCATCTCGCCCGGTTCCTTCAGCCGTCTGGCACTCTCCCAAGAAACAGCATTCCGCGTGGATTTTGAGGGAGAACTTCCGCCCCCTAAAGATCGCTATTGGCGGGGTCCGGTTTTCTGGTACACCAACGGCGATAAATGGACTTTATTGCCAACAATCCCTATCGTCTTAGGGCATAAGCCACAGTTTGAGGATAGTTTTAAGAACTATGTCGTGACTTTGGAACCGCATAACCAGCGTTGGATTTTCGCAATGGACTTGCCTAATTCTTTTCCCAGCGAATTCGATGAAACTGCCGATTATCAACTGCTCTCCAAGACGGATGTCACTGAGCGCAAGCAATATCGACTCTCTTCGGGTACGATTTACACAACCGGGGCCTTAAGCAAAAGCGATGCAAAGAAAGGACTGCAATTGCCTGCCAATACGGGGATTAGGTTACAGCAATTGGTGAAGGGTTGGCAGGTGGGGAATCCAACTGCAAAACTCTTGGTTGAAAAGGCTCTGCGCTATTTTCGCGACGAAGCTTTTTACTACACCTTAAACCCCCCCCTCCTCAAGGGCGATCCGGTGGAAAGTTTCCTATTCGAAACTCGCCGTGGCTTCTGTGAACACTACGCCACCGCCTTCGTCATCCTGATGCGCATCGGCGGTGTTCCCGCCCGTGTGGTCACTGGATACCAAGGGGGTCAATGGAACAGTATTGGCCGTTTCCTAGAGGTCAAACAGGCGGATGCCCATGCTTGGGCGGAAGTTTGGCTTCCAGAATCCGGTTGGACTCGGGTCGATCCCACGGGGGCCGTTGCACCAGAACGGATAGAGCGGGGCGTGGATGTGGAAACTCAAATTGCCTTCGGGGAAATACGATTCAATCTAGGAGGAGGCCTGCCATCCGAACATGGCTTTGGTTTAGGAAATCTCTGGAGGAGAGCCAGATTAATCACATCAACCATCGATCATGCATGGGACGGTTGGGTCCTCGCCTATGGCACGGAAAACCAGAACAAATTTTTCCGCTGGTTAGGGCTGTTTGACTGGAGGGCCATAGCCGCCTGGCTGTCCGTCGGATTGGTCTTTTGTTTTGTGCCAGTGGCTTGGTTCATTGTACCCAAACGGGGCAAGCAGACCGACCCCGTGAAACGCATCTACCTGAAGTTTTTGCGGAAACTCGCAGCATTTGGCCTGATCCAGCAAACCGGGGAAGGTCCACTTAGTTTCGCTGACCGAATCGTCAAATCCGTGCCAGAATTGGCGAAACCGACTGAAAACATCATCCAGCTTTATATCCGAGTTCGTTATGAACAATTCCACGAACCAAGCGACCTGAAAAAACTGCGCGGCTTGATAAGTGAACTTCCCAATCCACGCTTCGAATGCTCATTATATAAGCTATTGAATAAAAACAAAACAATCTCCCGCTGATCCTTATTCATTGGATTGTGGATAAAAGTGCGGAGAACGCTGTGGATAAATTGTACGTAAAATGTGGACAGGGTGGAGTGTACAAATTATCCACAGAAACGCACTGAACGATCCCTACTTTACCCACAATGCAAAAAAGCTACACCACCTTGTTTTTAAAGGAAAAAATGCGTTTATTCGAAAAAAGTGCTGTGCTAATAGTAATAATATAGATATCTTTTCCTATCTTTTTATCATTGCGCATCGCACGTTGTCCAAAACCATGGTTTCAATCCGTCTTCTCTGTGAGGAGTACCACGCCATCCGGCCCAACTACTTTGATCCGCGTTCCTATCGGGCTATCTTCGCCTTTCATATTCCAAGTGGAGTCATCTATTTTAATTTTCCCTTGTCCATTGACTATTGGCTGATCCAAGGTAAAAACCCGACCAATGTATTGTGCTGTTCGTCGATTAAGCAAGGGTTGATCGCTTTTCGTGGGATGGTCTTTAAAAAACCGCCTTGCAACAGCAACTCCAATCACTGAAAAAACTGATAGAATGAATAACTGAATTTCCCATCCAATGGACGTGAAGACAAGCAATATAATGCCGGTTATCAAGGATGCCTGGGCCACCCACAAGAAGAAAATGCCCGGGCAAGCATATCAATCGTCAAGTGTTTATCAAATAGCGTCTAGGACTTATCATAATGCTCCAAACCAATTCCCAACCGGAAGCAATCACAATGGCAGACCGCATCGCCGAAGTACAACGCGACACTTTGGAAACTCAAATAAACGTCCGGCTTAATCTGGACGGCAGCGGCACGGGAAGCTTCAACATCGGCGTCCCTTTCTTGGAACACATGCTGGACCAGATTGCCCGTCATGGCCTGATTGATCTGGAGATTCACGCCAAGGGCGATTTGCACATCGACGCACACCACACCGTTGAGGATGTCGGCATTACCCTAGGGCAAGCCATCGACAAGGCGGTGGGCGATAAAAAAGGCATACGCCGTTATGGCCACGCCTATGTGCCACTGGACGAAGCACTTTCACGCGTCGTGATTGATTTCTCCGGACGGCCCGGATTGGCCTACGGCGTGGACTTCCCGCGTGACCGGATTGGCGACTTCGATGTGGATTTGTTCTCGGAGTTCTTTCGTGGTTTCGTCAATCATGCTAAAGTCACTCTCCATATAGACTCTTTGAAAGGCGTCAATGCCCATCATGTGGCTGAAACAATTTTTAAAGCGTTTGGCCGGGCCTTGCGCATGGCGTTAGAGCGCGACGAACGTATGCAAGGCATCCTCCCTTCCACCAAAGGCACACTTTAGGCAATGTCGACCACCGCACAATTTTTCCTGAACCCCCTTTACATACGTTTTGAACGCTGCGGAGCCAAACCATGATCATACTGATTCTCGGCCTTTTGATTTTCCTTGGCGCCCATTCGGTGCGTATCTTTGCCGACGGTTGGCGGGAAGCGCAGATGGCCCGTTTTGGGGTCAATGTCTGGAAGGGACTGTTCGCACTAGTGTCCCTCGTAGGCTTGACACTGATCGCCATTGGCTACGGTCAAGCACGTTTAGCCCCCATAGCCCTCTGGTCTCCGCCGATGGGGCTAAGGCATTTGGCAAGCTTATTGATTTTAATTGCATTCGTGTTGATTGCGGCGGCATACATCCCCGGCAACCGAATCAAAGCCAAGATCGGCCATCCCATGGTGGCTGGTGTCAAGGGTTGGGCGTTGGCTCATCTACTGGTCAACGGCAACTTGGCCGATGTGTTGTTGTTCGGCTCTTTCCTAGCATGGAGTGTGCTCGATTATAGGTCGGCGCGAAGACGTGACCGCATGGCCGGAACGGTTTACCCGGTCGGGCCGTTGAGCCAAGACATCATGGCGGTTGTCGCCGGGTTGGTAGCCTGGGTCGTCTTCGCCTTTTGGCTGCATGGCTGGTTGTTCAATGTGCGCCCCTTTGGTTGAATCCCAAAGACCGTCTCCCCATCATTTAATTTTAGCCTATGTCCACCGTGGCAGTCATTGATTATGGAATGGGCAATCTCCATTCCATCGGCAAGGCGCTTCAACACGCCGACCCACAAACCCGCGTCATCGTCACCGCCGACTCCGGTCAATTGCGCCGTGCAGATCGCGTGGTTTTCCCCGGTGTCGGGTCCATTCGCGATTGCATGGCCGCACTGCATGAGTTCGACCTGATCCCTTTGCTGACCGAGCTTTCAAGCACCAAGCCTTTTTTAGGCATTTGCCTGGGGATGCAAGCCTTGTTGGAGGAAAGCGAGGAAAACGACGGCGTGGCCTGCCTAGGGCTGCTACCTGGCCGGGTGGTGCGGTTTGCCGATGACCTAAGGGACGGCAACGGGCAAACCTTGAAAATTCCGCACATGGGTTGGAACCAAGTGCACCAGACTGGCGGGCATCCGTTGTGGGAGGGCATTCCGCAAGACAGTCGGTTCTATTTCGTGCATAGTTATTACGCCAGCCCGACCAAACCCGGACACATCGCGGCGACCACCGATTTCCCTTTTGCCTTTGCCTCGGCCTTAAGCTTCGGCAAGCTATTCGCCGTCCAATTCCACCCGGAAAAAAGCCAGGCAGCGGGGCTTAAACTGCTGGCTAATTTTCTCCAATGGGATTCAGACGAATGATTCGATTTTCAACTCAATTGTGGAATTATCCATAGGTTCAACCCCAATAAATCAGTAAAGTGAGGATTCCAACATGCTTTTAATACCTGCTATCGACCTGAAAGATGGCAAGTGCGTCCGTTTGCGGCAAGGCCGGATGGAAGACGATACCGTATTTTCGGACGACCCGGTGGCAGTGGCCGGGCGCTGGGTGGCTGCCGGGGCGCAACGCTTGCATTTGGTCGATCTGGACGGGGCGTTTGCCGGTGTGCCGCGCAACCGGGATGTCATCCACGCCATCCGCGAAACTTACCCCGACATCCAAATCCAAGTGGGCGGGGGCATCCGCGACGAGGAAACCATTGAGGCTTATCTCAATGCCGGGGTCGATTTCGTGATCATCGGCACCAAGGCCGTCAGCGCCCCGCATTTCGTCAAGGACATCGTGATGGATTTCCCCAATCACATCATCATCGGCTTGGACGCGAAAGACGGCAAGGTTGCCATTGACGGTTGGTCCAAGCTCTCCCATCACGATGTGATCGACCTTGCGCAGAAATTCGAGCACGACGGCGTCAATGCCATTGTTTACACCGACATCAGCCGCGACGGCATGATGGGCGGGGTCAATATCGAGGCGACGGCGCGTCTGGCCCGCTCCATACGCATTCCGGTCATCGCTTCCGGCGGCATCACCAATATGGACGATGTTAAAGCCGTCGGCGCAATCGTTGCCGACGGCGTGATGGGGGCCATCACCGGGCGGGCGATTTACGAAGGCACGTTGGACTTCGAAGAAGCCCGCAAGCTGGCGGAAACTTACTAACATGTTAGCCAAACGCATCATACCCTGCCTGGACGTGGACAATGGCCGCGTCGTTAAAGGTGTCAAGTTTGTCGAAATCCGCGATGCGGGCGACCCGGTGGAAATCGCCCGTCGCTATGACCTTGAAGGCGCGGACGAATTGACTTTTCTGGACATCACCGCCAGCTCCGACAACCGCGAAACCATGGTGCATGTGGTGGAGCAAGTGGCGGGCGAAGTGTTCATACCGCTGACCGTGGGCGGCGGCATACGCACACTGGAAGATATCCGCCGGATGCTCAATGCCGGGGCCGACAAGGTCGGCATCAACACGGCGGCGGTGTTCAACCCTGAGTTAGTGCGCGAGGCGGCGGAGAAATTCGGCTCGCAGTGCATCGTCGTCGCGATTGATGCAAAAAAAGTCAGCGATGAACCCAAGCGCTGGGAAATTTTCACCCACGGTGGCCGCAAACCCACCGGCCTGGATGCCATCGAATGGGCGCGGAAAATGGTGGATTACGGCGCAGGGGAAATCTTGCTAACGAGCATGGATCGGGACGGCACCCGCGTGGGCTTCGACTTGGAATTGACGCGGGCCATGAGCGAGGCGGTGACCGTGCCGGTGATCGCCTCAGGCGGCGTCGGCAATCTGCAACATCTGGCGGACGGGATCATTGAAGGCAAGGCCGACGCGGTACTCGCCGCCAGCATTTTCCACTTCGCCGAATACACCATCCGCGAGGCAAAAGAACACATGGCCTCACGCGGAATCGAGGTGCGTTTATGATCGCTTGGCTGGACGAAATCCGCTGGACTGCCGACGGGCTGGTTCCGGCCATTGCCCAAGAAGCCTCATCGGGCAAGATTTTAATGTTTGCTTGGATGAACCGTGAATCTTTGCAACTGACCGCCGAGGAAGGTTATGCCGTTTATTGGTCGCGCTCCCGCAACCGGCTCTGGCGCAAGGGCGAGGAGTCTGGTCATCGGCAGAAAGTATTGGAGATACGGTTTGATTGCGACGAAGACGTTATTTTAATTCAAATAGAACAAGAAGGCGGCATCGCTTGCCACACTGGGCGGCATAGTTGTTTTTATCGGCGGCTGAAAGATCGGCAATGGGAAACGGTGGAGCCTGTGTTGAAAGAACCGGGGAGTATTTATAAGTAAGGTAGTTTTGCCGTCATTCCGGCATGGACTGCCGGAATCCAGATTGCAGGGATGCCAATAATCTATGTTACCCATAGAAACTAGGTTCAAGCGATTTTCTCGTTACCTTGATAGCATTGGTAAAGTTTTAGGTTATTTATGAGCGATAACTTCCGCTGGTTCCCAAACTCCTGTTTGGGAACCTCTACCTTACAAGCTCCTGCTTGCCATGCACACGAAGCAGGAGCTTCAAACACTGGGTTCCCAAGCCGGAGCTTGGGAACCAGCACAAACAGGTTCGTTCCCGTGACCCCGCTCGTCCGCTCGTTCCCAAGCTCCAGCTTGGGAACGGCTGCTCCTGCTTCGGAACGCATCCGATAACGTTTCCTCGCCCACTATTCTCGCTTCCCTGTTTCCTTGAAGCTGGAGCTTCTAGGCCGGGGTTCCCAAGCTGGAGCTTGGGAACCAGCACAACCACTTGTGTATAACGATGAGTGCCGGAGTGTGGGAACGATCAAACCATCTGCTCCGCAAGTACCGCAGGAGCGGCTGAAACCGCATTCCCACGCCGGAGTGCTCTTCGTTATACACAAGTCGTTGCGGGAGCAGCAGAACCCCGAAGGGGTTCAAGCTATTAGCCGGGGGTTGAGCGAAGCGACACCCCCGGACGGCAAAACGAATAAAATATCGACCCCGGAGGGGTCGCAGTCTTTCCTGCGCGGCCTTAGGACTCCACCAGTCTGAACCTAGCATTTGCAGCGTTTTCGGAAGAGCGCATCGGTTCATGGGCCGATTGCTGCGACCCCTCCGGGGTCGTGGGTCTTTTTCCACGTTATCCGGGGGTGTCGCTTCGCTCAACCCCCGGCTAATAGCTGGCAACCCTCCGGGTTGCTATAGATCGGCATTTTTGGCCCGGCAGGACTTGTGTATAACGATGAGCGGTCTCCGTGGGAACGCATACCTTACCGCTCTGCGGTGAGACGTGTTCGCCGCTAGGTTGACTCATTATGCGGACATGGAGGGTTTGATACCCATCGTTCCGTGGTTTTGAAGGGTTTGTCAGGACGCAGAGCGCCCTAGGAGTCTGTCTGGCTTCCCCAGCGTAAACAGGATAAAGTGGTGCCACCCATCCAGAGGTTACCTTCATGAGCAACCAGTTCATTCCCATTGAGCGCGACCAGCCGTTTGTGATTCCTGTGCAGGAATGGCTGGAAC
>CAIODU010000054.1 GCA_903857165.1 uncultured Methylococcaceae bacterium
CGGTTCCAGCACTGTCGCTGCAATCATCGCCATGATGGCCACAAAGGACTCCATCATCATCGCGCCGTAACCGATGAAGCGGGCATCGGCCTCGTTGATCAATAATTTAGGCGTGGTGCCTGAGGATATCAGCGAATGGAAACCGGAAATGGCCCCGCAAGCGATAGTGATGAACACAAACGGAAACAACTTGCCGCCAAAAATCGGCCCGGTGCCGTCGATGAACCGGGTCAAAGCCGGCATTTTGACTTCAGGATGCAGCAGCAGTACGGCGACAGCCAGCGCGGTGATCGTGCCGAGTTTGACGAAAGTGGACAAATAATCACGCGGGGCCAGCAGCAGCCACACCGGCAACACAGCGGCGGCAAAGCCATAACCAATAATCATCAGCGCCAGTTGCGGGCCGTCGTAATCGAACCAAGCACGCAAACCAGCGTCTGCGTCAACCCAGCCACCACCCACCACCGCCAGCAACAACAGGCTCACACCAATGGCAGTCGCCTCCATCACCCGTCCGGGGCGGAGGTTGCGCATATACAAGCCAACCAACACCGCGATGGGAATGGTCGCCGCCACTGTGGACGTGGCCCAGGGGCTATGTTTCATCGCATTGACCACCACCAGCCCCAGTACGGCGATCAAGATAATCATGATCGCCATCACCCCCAACAATGCCGCCGTGCCGCCGATGGGTCCGAGTTCGTCCCTAGCCATTTGCCCCAGGGAGCGGGCATCGCGGCGAATGGAGCAGAACAGGATGACAAAATCCTGCACACAACCGCCTAGCACCGCGCCGATTAAAATCCACAAAGTCCCCGGCAGATAACCGAACTGCGCCGCCAGAGTCGGTCCGATCAGCGGCCCCGGCCCGGCGATAGCGGCAAAATGATGGCCGAACACCACCCATTTGTTGGTAGGCACAAAATCACGCCCGTCGTTGAAACGCACGGCGGGAGTCGCCCGCGTGGCATCCAGCACCAGCACCTTGGCCGCGATAAAGGCACTGTAGAAACGATAGCCCAGGCTGTAAACGCACACCGCCGCGATGACAAACCAGAAGCTGTTGATGGTTTCGCCGCGACTGATGGCAATCGTGCCTACCGCAAAAGCACCTACAAATACAACAAATAGCCAAAGGATAAGGCTTTTGAAGTCAAGTTTGTTTGTTTTCATTGCGTACTCTTTAGTGAATGGAAGACAGGATTAGTTTGTCTAGGGTAGCAGACCGGGCAAGGGTGGCGGAAGGGAAGGCAGGTCAATAGCGGGGATTGTCGTGTGAAGTGTGGATTTTTGCGGATGGAGTAACGCTAATCCGTAGCTAAATTGGCTTGTCGGTTTGTAATTGAAAAAATTTGGCTATTATTCGCGGCTAAGGCGAATGCGACCCAGGCCATTCCTTCAAGGCATCATCCATCCGCATTTTTACCGGCTTATGGGCAGAAGGCTTGCGTCCTGTTCAATAAACTTGACATGACTAAAATACCGGATTATCATCCAAAGTCAACCAAAAAAAGCGTGGAATACGTCTACAACGGGCTGTTCAAATTGTTCAAATTTAAAGAGCGGTGCGATCAGCTAGATTCGTGTCTGGGCAAACCGGGAGCCAAAGTTGGTTCATTTTAACGCCTATCATTTCTGCTTTCTATTCTGGGAAGTAGGCTTGATTTTTTAAAGCTATTTAGAGATTGCTATGAAGAAGAACATAAAGCGTTTTACCATTTTGATTTCTGCAATGTTTGTTCTACAGTGTTCAAATGTTTTCAGTGCCACCAACCCAATTGTTAATATTAAAGCAAATGGTTTACTTAGCCCAATTACGATAAATCAAAGTTCTGCATTATCGGTAAATGTTGACATTGATCCAGGCAATCTTCTAGGGAGTAATGCAGATTGGTGGGTAGTGGCAAAAACACCATCAGGTGATTGGTATTCATGGGTTTATCCAACTGGATGGATTCAGTCTGGCAGCGACTTAAATCGTATATCTGTTGCATATCAGGGATCCTTGTTCGCACTCCCACCCTATGAGGTGTTAAACGTAAGTAATTTACCTCTAGGTAATTATAGCGTTTATTTTGGTGTTGATACTAACATGAATGGAACTTTGGATTTATCAGCATTATATTACACTACAACAAGTATAACTGTTTCCCTTAATGGACCAATTCCCTTCAGTACAATTGGCTATGTTCGACCCACTGGAGATGTAGCAAGTGCCGAAGTTGGTAAAGGCTACAATCAGAAGATCTACGTTGGATCCGATCCAAGTGAAACGTATAACATCAATCTGGCTCCTGGTTGGAGTCTGCCTCCAGGGCTGCAACTACAATATATCAATGGGACTCCGGCTTCTAATGGCATCCAAAACGCATCAAGCTTTCTTGTGGCAAGCGTGAATGGTTCAACCCCTATTGCACCTGGACAGTACAACGTGGCGTTTCTTGCAACAGACACGACTAATCCAACCAGATCAGATACGGTGGTATATCATTTCTTGGTAAAACCTTCAGTGTCCGCTTTCCAGGGAACCGTCTCTTCAAAATCGAGGTTAGGCCAGTTCCGTGATGGTTCGGCACTAGCATCAAACCCACTAGTTCTTCCACCAGGAATTTTGAACCAGCCATACAGAGCAAAAATTGCCTTAAGCAATGGAACGGTCAGTTCAGTCGCACTAGTGACCCAATTGTTTAATGGTGGCACCCTCGCATCAGCTATCAATACCCAGATACCAGTACCTGGTCTGATCTCTGGCGAGGGTGGAAATGTCAATGGTATTGACCTGAACACTGGCAATTTAACACCGGATAATACAGCTAATGTCGCTGGACTTTCAATCAAATGGTCAACAAAATCAAACTCAGTGACAATCAGCGGAAAGCCCACAGTTAGTTTCGGTGGATTGAACGATCCGCTCATCCTCCAAATATCCGGACCCAATAATCAGAAGCTGTATTACAACTTTGCCATGACCTACTCACCGCAGCAGATAGCTCAAGCCTATGGATTTGACAAGGTCATGTTTAACGGAGGCATACAAGGAAATGGAGCTGGGCAAACTGTTGCAATTCTTGCTATTGGTGATAATTCGGCTTTTGTCAGCAGCAGTGATCCCAACTTTGGCAATAGTGACCTGGCACAATTCGACCGGGCGTTTGGTATTAACAACTTTGACAAGCCTGGTGGGCCAGTATTTCTCAAGCTTGATGAAAACGGCGGCACCAATTACCCATCGCAGTCAACTGGATATGAAGACCCCACAGAAGTTCCCCAAGATATTGAGTGGGTTCATGCGCTGGCACCGATGGCCAATATCGTTGTCATTGAGTTGGCTGATACGAATCAAAATGCTAACGCTGCCCTCAATCTGATAGCTAATTGGAACCTTCCTGGAGTTAAGGCACCTTCGGTGGTAACAAGCAGTTTTGGTGCTACGAGCTTGAATGGTACTCCCTACGCACCCAATGTTACCTATCTTGCCTCTAGCGGTGATTTCGGCAATAGCGGTGAAAATGGCTTATTCGCTAACCCCCAAGTTATAGAAGTGGGTTATTCCCAACTCAAGATAGGCAACGGTGGGCATTACATGTCGGAACAAGGCGTTAACGGCGGTGTCATGCAGACGACAGACCATTTTTTTATGTCGGGTGGTGGGTTTGATGCGACTCAGTCACAACCTTCCTACCAGCAATATGTTCCTAATACGTCGATTTTGGTTAATCCAGTGAGTGCGGTTGGGCGCACAGCTCCAGATATAGGATTCAACGGCGCGGAAACTTCAGGTGTTGCAGTTTACGACTCTTACATCAATACGACTACAACCAATTTCAAATCCGGCGGCACGAATTATTCCTTTGGTGGTTCCCCATGGGGAAATGCCTGGGGAACTAGCATTTCTACGCCTTCTTGTGCAGCTTTAATGAGCATTACAAACCAAGGGCTGGCCCTCTCCGGCAAAAAATCACTGGATGGTTTTAGCCAGACCCTGCCGAAACTCTATTCTTTGGCTGGCACAGAAGCATTTAACTTAATTGGCAGTACCATCAACCAATCGACGCAGCAGATTACAGATGTTCCATCGGCAAAAGGCACAAGTTACTACAACTCATTTACTGGGCTTGGCAGTCCAGTTGCCAATCTGCTTATTTCTAAACTTGTATCATTAAGTCCTTAAATATAAAGGCGAAACCGCAGATGGATTCCTCACGAATGATGAAAAGGGCAAAAGCCACGAATGCCCGGCATTGACTGTCTTCCCGCCCGCATCACCCGCAGTTCCAGCCGACCAGCACCCATTGTTTTTTTTCACCCTTAGGGTTCGGGTTTTCTGGTTCCCACGCTCCAGCGTCACTGCCATTCTCTCCGTTCCCGCGCTCCACAGCGTGGTAACCCGACTTGTCCGCTCCAGCGGTCGGTTACACGGCGCTGGAGCGCCGGGGCAGGCATTCCCAAGCTGGAGCGCTCGCCGTTATACACAAGTGTAAGAGGCCCGTCATTCCGGCATGGACTGCCGGAATCCAGTCACAAGGATGTGAATCTGCGGGCTGGCAACTCACCTGATTCAAACACTTGTGCAAACGACATGTCACCGTCCATGGCGCTGGATTCCGGCATCCCTGCCGGAATGA
>CAIODU010000055.1 GCA_903857165.1 uncultured Methylococcaceae bacterium
CGGCGCGAAGGAACTCAAAACCATCAACGCCACATCGGGAAGCATCAGCAATGTCTGTCATCTCTCGTAAGCCATCAACAGTCGGGTATTGTGCTACGAGAACGATCTCTCTGCCTCAAAAAAAGGCCAAAGTCGAGTTTATAGCTGCTGGTATTATTCAATACCCGCCCGATATTGGCCGCCACTGTTTTTTCGCCAGCGGTTTCAACCTGAATGCTAATGCGCCCCGCCAACACCAGCGTTGCCGCGAATACGTTTTCCCCTGCGCCCCTGTCCACGGGTTGGCTTTCCCCCGTCAAAATATGTTGGTCGATGCTGGCCGACCCCGCCTTGATCACGCCATCGACGGGAATGATTTCTCCTGCATTGACCACCACCACATCGTTTTGTTGTACGCTTTCGAACGAAACCTGAATTTCCACGCCGTCTTTTTCTAACCAAATGTGGTTGGGATGCCCCGAAAAAACGTCAATCAACTGTTTTTGCGATCTGTCTTCGGCTTTTCTGATCAGCTTCACCAATACACCCCCCATAAGCCCGGCTATCGCCGCCAGCACGAGTTTGCCAGCGGCAATCATGCCAAACATCAGGATGACAGAAACCAACGTGACGCTGATAAAGTGCTTTTTCTTGAAGTCTCGCCAAACGGTTTGTAAAATGTGCCGCCCCAGATAGACCACCGCAGCGCTGCCCAACAGATAAAAAGCAGGGGATGTGTTTCCCAGAATCGCAAGCCCCGTGGCCCCGGCGGAAAGTGCTAAATTGCGGGTTTCCCTTTGGTTGCGGAGATCAACCTCCGTCTGCATTGTTGGATCGAGTTTCAGTTGGAGGTCTTGCCGGTCATTCCCCCAAATGGCATTTTTAAGATCGGAGACGAGCTTTTTGGTGCTGATTGCAATGGGTTGGTTCTGTTTTTCTGCCAACTGTTCGATCAACGTGGGTTGCTTGCGCCTCAGTTTATGCCAAAGCGTGGCGCCTCCCCCTGCTAAGGTGAGTTCAATCAGCATTGGATTTGATTTTCACTGAAAGTTTGCCTTAGCCTATAGTGCGACTCGGTTAATCCCGACTCTTTGCGGTAGAAAAAACGCCACAAAAGCCTTTGCGCCCATGGATTTCCAATACATCGTAAACTAATACAGCATTTTTAAAGTTTTGGCGCGAAAGACATGCCCGATTTCAGCAACTTCGGCTTCCAAGCAAGCTATAGTTTCCTCAGAGGCATTGCCGGGCAGCAGAAAACCACCGCAAGTGCCGCTATGGGTTGCCAATAGCCCTAACACATTCAACTCGTCTGCCTTTTTCAGGGCTTTTTCAAATCGCCGTTTGCCAAGGCAGTTTCCAGAATGTGCCGGGCCGGAACAATCTTCATGAGATCAAACTTTGCCGCAATAATATGCGGCTCCATTTGGATGAGTGAAGGTCTGCACAGGCTGTCCAATGCAGATTCGATTCTATACTCGTTACTTGACATACTTATGGGAACCTCGAAAAACCCGTTCCATTCATGCTTCGACACGCTCAGCACGAACGGAACCCGTTGATTGATAATATGCCGTTCGCACTGAGCCAGTCGAAGCGCGGGGTTTTTCGAGGTTCCCTTATCGTTATCTTTATTGAGCCGATGCCAACTTGTTCCGTGAAAACTCAGACAATGCATTGATCGACTTGAAGTTTTTGGGCACCATATCATTCATGCCAAACTCAACCTGATGTTGTTGCCCCAGGTAGGTGATCAAGTTCATCATAAAAAGTGAGTCCATGGCCCCCGATTCAATCAGGTCGTAGTCGTCGTCAAAACCTTCTGGAACCGTGCCCTTAAAGGCTTCGTTGATAATATAGCTACGTAAAGCGTCATGTATGTCCATAGCAAATCTCATGGTTAAAAATGTCGTAATTTATCGGGGTTGCGAATCTTTTTGCCACTGGCCGTATAGGATAGCTGCCTGACCCACAGGAACCGGGCCGGAATTTTATGGGCGGCCAAATATTGCTTGCAGTAAGTTCTCAACTCGTCCTCGCTGGGTTGGGCCTCGTTTTCTTTCAGCACCAGATGCGACCAGGCGGGTTCGCCCCATGAGGATTTTTCTTGGACGCCAAACACCGTGGCACTTTGAATGGTGGGGTGTTTTTCCAGCACGGCCTCCACTTCTTCGGGGAAGAACTTCATGCCGCCAACACTGATCATTTCTTTACTGCGGCCAACAATGTAAAGGAATCCATCCCCGTCCAACCTGCCTAAGTCACCGGTCCTGAACCAACCGCCGTTTTGCTGCAAGAGGGTCTCGCGTGATCGCCAAGGCGAGTAATAGGCATCCAGCATCCCCTTGCCCTTTATGGTTATTTCCCCTTGTTGCTGGCCGGGGGGGCAATCAAGCCGCAGGGCATAGTCAGGCAGTATTCTGCCGACAGAACCCTGCTTGTCTCTCGACTGGCTGACATTAATCGCTGGCAAACCCAATTCGATGATACCGTAAGTTTCATTGAGGACGCGCCCGAAACGCTGGTAAAAATTGGCGGCGGCATCTTCGTGCAGGGCGGTGGTGGTCACAATGGCAAGCCGCAATTCGGGAGGCAGACTGGCATTGCTGTCATCTTGCGTCATCATCGCATAATGGGTGGGCGAGCCATAGATTAGCGTAGCCTGGTGACGCGACGCAGCCGTGAGTAGGGTAATGCCAAAACCATTTTTGGGTAGGATGATACTGGCGCCAAACGTCAGATAAGCGACGATGGAAACCGCAAAATGATAATCCATTGACAGTAGCCACAAGATACGATCCTTTGCGCCGATCTCCAGAATTTGATTGGCTGCGTGGATGCGTTCAAAAATGGATTCATGCGATAGCACCACTCCCTTGGCATCGCCCGTGGTGCCGGAGGTGAATCGGATGAACGCGGCATTGATCCCGGCCAATTGGGGCGGTGCCTCGCATTGGGCATTAAGCTTGAGGTAAACGGCCTGCTCCGTGAGCGGAAAAGCCTTCGTTTCGGCGGCAGAGCCAAGAAGCTGATCTAGGAGCTTTACACTGGATATGGCTGCGTCTATATGGATATATTGAAATATCTGTTGTTTTTCCGTGGCAGTCAATTCAAATGGCAAAGGGGTTACACAGGCACGGCAATTCCATATCGCATACACGAAGGCGATATAGTCGCGCCCGCTCTGATAATGTAGCCCGATATTGTCGCCCGGATTAACCCCGGCATCTCTAAGTTTCCCACTCAGGGATTCAACCTCTGCCTGAAATTCCGCATAGCTGGTTTTATCATCCAGTTCCTGGCCCAGTATCAACGGGTGTCCGGGTTGTTGCCGCGCTTGTTGAAAAAAACATTCCGCCAAATTTAGGTTCATTGCAAATTTCCGCCCAAATATTTGCCCACGGCCTCACCCATGGCCCAGCAGGTTCCGACAACGCGAGCGGACGCCTGCGCGCGCGGCTCCGCAGACAGGCATTTCCCGGCTGCCCACAGATTGGTGAAGCCCGCAACTTTCAGGCTGCGCAGCGGTATGTCGTAAGTACTGCCCGCAGGCAGGTATTCCAAGCTTAATCCCTTGCCCGGATGCCAATGCTCAATGGGCCAGCAGGCACGGCAAGCCCTGTCGGTAAACTGTTTGCCCGACTTAATGTCCGCTTCCGTCAGGCAATATTCCCCCTTGATCCGTCCGCCATCACGGATACCCAATCGACCCTGCGCGTTGATGAATGCCTGGCCGAAAGCTGGCTTGGTTTGGAGAAAAGCCAGCAGCCGTGCCGCAGCGGTTTGCATGGATGCGGCATCATATTGCTCTGGCGTTACGTTGAATTTGGCGTAAGCCTCGTCAGGGTAAACGCCAGTATCTAGCCACAGGGTCAGGCACTCCGGTGGTAATTGATGGGTCTCTGCCGCCTTGCGGATATCCATTAACAGGGCAACTCCATTGGGAAAGCGAAGGGCGTCAGTGGCAACGCCGCGAAATTGTAGGATAACCCCTCCTAAGGCCACGCCATTTGCCACCCGCTCCGCATCAACCAAACGGACAACATTGGCATCACCCGTGGCATCAACCACAGCCGCAGGTTGTACACTGTCGAAATTGCCGTTGGAGGAGATAGTGATCTGCCCAATCTGGCCTGCATGGATGGACAGCTTAGTGACACTGGCGTGAAAAACGATGTCAATGTTGGGTGTGGTTGCCACCCAGTCGGTGATGACGTTTGCGTATTTTGCCGGATCGACATCCAGCACCCAGGTTTTTCCAATACGCCGCTGTTTTGTATACGAACACGCTTGGCCCAAGCGTTCGGCAAGCTCAGCCGGTAGGCCGGTATTGAGCAGACTGCCTTGGTCGTCAAACAACCCCCCCAACGTGTGGATAAGTGCCTGACTTACAGTGCCGCCAAGTTCCGCTGATTTCTCCAGCAAAACGACGCGGGCACCGGCTTCCGCCGCAGACAGGGCGCAACTTATGCCCGCTGCCCCAGCCCCGACAACGACGACGGGGTTTGACGGGTCGGAGCTTGGCCTGACCGGACGGATGCCATTCATCCGGCTATCGACGGAGGATCGATTTGATAGATACTGTAAGGGAATACGGGTTTGAAACCAAAGCGTATAAGCCAAGGCACTGATGTATCCTCGCGCCCATGGCCGCTTGCGAGCGGGATTCCCATTTCATGCAGTAGGTTCAGGCGGAAGGCGATAAGTGACTGGAAAAGCCCCCGCGCATGGAAAGCCGGGACGACATAATCCCCGGTCAAATAGGCGGAGCATCCCTTGAGATACATGGCACCACAGCCAGCCACGACGCCTTGATAGCGGGCGATGAAAAGCTGCATGACGGCATCGGTCCCGCTGATTAATTCACGGTATCGACGATGCCTGAAAGCAATCTCGTCCGCTGGGAGCTTTTTGCCCGAAGACATTTCCCCGGAAGCCATGATCCCAATATAGGCTTCGTAATCTTCTGTGGAATTGGGGTCAACCCGTTCAATTTCCGATCCTTCGACCCGTTGCAGGGGAAGCGAGGTATCGCACACCAATGCCCTGACATTTGAACGGGACGCTCCTCTGCCCAGAAGCCGATCCGCAAGGTCCAGGGGCCGTGTCCACGGGTAGACGCACCATCGCATTGGACGGCCAAGCTTTTGATACTCGCTGACAATGCCCTCAATTTCGGCGTCTGCGTTCTGCTCATCAAGATTTGAAAAGAGAACCTCATTGTCGTCGGTAGCCCAGGGCGATGAAGGCGTGAGTGTGCGATACCAGCCATTCCCTTCGGTGAGAATGGCATCGTCACGTAACAATCGCGGACAGACGGGCGCATTCAGCGCAATCTGAAACGCTGGCTCATCTTGAGAGAATGTCATGGCGACAGTGGGTCAGGCCGTGGCAAAATCACGGGTTTTGCTGTCCGCACGAATCTGATCCAAAAGATCGGCCCACCATTTGGTCATGGCCTCAATGGCTAGTTCGGCCCCAGTGACCGCCTGCTGGGTGTTAATGGTTGGCCGGTGCCCATCCTTTTCGACCACGGTTTTGTCGAGGGGCAAACCTTGCAGAAATACGCCTAGCTCGTCCCTGTGACTTTGCTCGACCCCGCTCAAATGCATTTCATGGAACCAAACGAGCTTCTTGCCTTCTTCTTCCAGCTTGCGCCGCTTAAGGACTTCGTTGGAAATCTCCAAAAACACTTCATGTTCAAAGATGGCAGCCGTTTCCGTGGCGAACATCGCACCCAAGACGGTCGAAGGTTCCCGGCCCACTATTTCGCCAATCGTATCAAGGAAATGTGTAGTGGAAGGAAATTCCGTCCGGGTATCGATATCGACACCTATTTTTTTAAGTGCCTTCTTGTAAATAATAGCGTGTCCGTTTTCTTCCGCGTGGTTACGGATTAGTTCTTTCTGGACGGCATCGGTGTCGAAGGAACCTGTCAATTTAGCGGCATCTGCCAGAAACTTGGTGTTCCGAAAGGAGAACTGGTAATGTTCCATCATCAGCCATTCTAGGGCTTCTGTGGAATATTGATCCAAGTTTTTGAGTTGCGCCTTTGCATGATTGATGAACGCTTGGTTACGCTGGTCAATAAACGCTGACACATCCAATTGGGTATTGTTGTTAATCGTTGTCTCGTACATGTTTGTCCTCATTGATGATAAAAGCCAGGCGAAGCGGTAAGGATAGGCCCTCTTGGGCTAATATGTTTGCAGGTATGCTCAGCGTTATTTATGGTTATTCCATATGCGCCTCGGTGCAACGCCCACCACATTAGCGTAGCATTTTCCTATAATTTTCAAAGTTTATCAATGCCTCTATTAGGTTGAATCAGATAGGGCGATTTTATCGTTTTGTTCAAGGTGTTGAATGATCTGCCTAGTGCATCCGCCCACATCGCATTCCCCCGTCATGACGATGATTTCGGGTTTTTCCGGGGCTTCGTAGGGGGACGATATGCCGGTGAATTCGCTAATCTCTCCCCGCCTCGCTTTGCTATAAAGCCCCTTCACATCTCGCCGTTCGCAAACACTTAAAGGCGCTTGGCAGTACACCTCGATGAAATCGCCCGCACCCATGGATGCCCGGACACTGTCCCGACCGCCTCGGAACGGTGAAATGAAGGCGACTAGGGCGATGCACCCGGCATCAACAATCAATTTGCTCACTTCGCCCACACGGCGAATGTTTTCGGTGCGGTCGGCATCGCTGAAACCTAGGTCGGCGCAAAGCCCATGCCGCACATTGTCTCCGTCAAGCACATAAGTCCGGCAACTGCGAAGAAACAATGCCTCCTCGACACTGTGGGCAAGGGTCGATTTGCCAGATCCGGAAAGCCCCGTGAACCACAGAACGAAGCTCTTGTGCCCATTTCGCTGCTCGCGCATTTGTCGGGTCACATTGGCTTGGTGCCAAAGAATGTTTGTATTCATAGAATTGTGATGCAGCGATATTAACTATATTTGGCTTTATCGGATAGATGCCCTACAGCTTGGCTGATTGGCTGGGGGGCCTGAGCGCCAGACCTAGGACGGGCTTCGCGGGAAGCCATCTTTAGAAGGTCTGGCGCAAGATTCAAGGCTAGAGACTTAGCCTCCAGCCGGCAGCACGAGTGACGGACTACCGGGTGCTTCTCCGGTATCGACTAATTGCATGACGATCATCAGGAAGGAAAACAAAAATTTTGAATGGAAGTCGCGGTCTTCAACCCAATACCAATTTCCCCGGTAAGGGACGGCGGTAAAGGCATCGGAGGGCTTGCTCTTGCCACTCTGGATTCGCATTAACGGTTCGATCTGACGCCCGCCCACCTGAGTCACCAGATTGGACTTTGATGCCCGGTTTTCAGCAACATGCTGAGGTGGAACTTCGATACAGTCTGACAGGTTGGTCAGCACGTCAAGGACAGACCGAGTCAAGATGGCAATCTGTCTGCTGTTCTCGGTTGAAAGGCCAAAGATAATGGTATATTCCTTGGCCGTCGGGTCCAGTCCGAGCAAGTTTCTGAATTCGTAGAGCTTATCGCGCATCCTCTCGTTTTGCGGCTCGCGCAGGCGCAATAGGGTGGTATGCCCCTTTTCATCTTTCACCTCTTTGATTGCGAGATAATTTTCATGTTGAAGTTCGGCCATGACATCCAACAGTTGATAGAACCGGGTATCCCCCGGATTAGCTATAGAATCGGGGTCGGTCACATTCCGTAGGCCGTTGATCGATTTGACGGTGAGCCTGAGCACGGGTTTGACCGAGTAACCCGATTGGATCAGACTAATGATATTCATGGGGGGGATGGGGGTCAGCATGCTTTTGCCGAAGACTTTCCCTTGCATCGGCGCGTAGGTGACCGTGGGTGAATTCGAGAATTCGGCCGAACCGCCTAACGCCCCGGCCCACGGGCTGGGGCCTTGACTCCAACTGCCACCCATGTTCATCGAACCGCGCATATTATGCTGGGCGATCACCGACTGCACACCTAGGAACATAGGGGTGTCGCCGTAGCGCAATTTGACTAGGTTCAACAACATTTGGTCTTTCCACGAATCGCTGATGGCCTCGTTGAAGCTGAACCGATCAACCATCAAATTTTCGCCGCCAAAATGCGAGCAGCCGGTCAGCACTAGCACCGACAGCATCACGGAACAAAATTTCAATCTTTTCATTGTTATTCTCCTCATGGTAAAAAAATGGGGTATTGCTGTATTTGATGTTCATGCGCCCCCCTAAGTCGCAGTCTGTTGCGGCCTTTGCGGAATCGCGCCAAGGGTCCCGGCTTATTTTTCATCACCCCCACCCGTATCCAATGCTTCACCCATCACTCGGGTGAAAACAGTCCAATCCTTAGCCGCAGCCTCCCGTATTGACTTGACCGCCAGTTCTTGGCGCTGGGTTTCCGAGGCCATGATCATTTCGTAGGCGGGCAACGGCTGTGCCAGGTTTTCCGCAATCAACCGGGTGAATAGGCGCCGGCGGATGTCCCGGTTACGCGCATCGGACGGGTTCGCCACGATCTTGTGATAGGTCGCAAACAGTGCCACGTCTTTTTGGTGGATCAACGTCTGCCGGCATAGGTTCAGGTAATCCACCACGACCGTGTTCGCGGCCAGCCGAGCTGCCGGCGCCACATCAATGTGCCGCCCCGTCAGCCACTCAAGCTGGATGTTCATGTCAGCGCAAAAAGCCGCAAGCCTTTGCGTCAAAGCGGCAAAACCCTCGTCGGGCAGGCCCAGAACCCATGTCCGCAATTCCGGGTTCCCCTGCAAGTTGGTATCGACCCAAGCGCGGAATTCCAAGGAGACATCGGCCTTTTTGAGGGTAATGGCTTTTGCCGCTTCAATGATCTGGCCGGGTGTCTCGTAATAACCGCCCAGTATGAGTGCATACATGACCAGCAGGGCCAGAACGACGAGGAACGCAGCCAATATGAAAATGCCCATAATGATAATGTGTGTTTAATGGTTGGGGTTGATGGAATTTGATAGGCCGCCAGCCTTGCCGGGTAGCCATCGAAGGGGGGTTTGTGTTTGATCATGTGCCGGGCGGGCGGGGGGACCAAGGCGATGAGGCGGCGGCAAAATGCCAGTCACGGACATGCTTTTCTTCATCTTATTCAAATTTGCCCTCATCCATTTTTAAGATGCGGTCGGCAACGTGGAAATAATGGTCGTCGTGAGTGACGGCGATGACGGTTGTCCCCATCCCCTTCAACTCCTTGAGGATGGTTTCATAAAAATATTTCCGGAAGCCGGGATCTTGGTCGGCGGCGAACTCGTCCAAAACCACTATCGGCTTCCTTTCGAGGATGGCGGCTATAAGGGCCAAGCGCTTGCGCTGACCGCCCGAAAGGCTGGTACTGGTGAAGCCGCCGCCGTGGAATCCGACCTTGTGATGCAGGTCCATTTTTTTCAGCCAATAATCAACCTCGGCCGGATCAAGGCCCTCGATGCCGTAAATCCTGTCAAACAAGTGAAAGTCGGCAAATACGGCGGCAAACAATTCCCGGTAGGCTTGGCAATTGTCCTTGTCGATGGCGATATCATCCGCCTTGATGATGCCGCTGCTGGGATCATATAGGCCAGTCAGCAATTTGAGGAACGTTGACTTTCCGCTGCCATTCCCGCCGATGATGAACAAGAGTTCGCCAGAACGGATGGTTTCCCTAAATGGCCCACACGAAAACCCATGCTTATTGTCGTTGCCTTCGTATGAAAAACAAACGTCGGAAAAAGTGATTTCGTGGAATGGCAAGGCGTCTTGCCTTGCATCAGCCGACTCCTTGGCGATGGCGGCATCCATGCCGCTTTCAAGCTGGGTCAAATCGTCAATGGCCAGGTCTACCCGATTGAACAAAGGCAAGGCAAACACCAAGACGGTCACGGGCCCGGTCATGAACAACACGGTGGCGGTCATTTTGTATATGTCGGCAGCCGGCACTTGATAAAATGAAGGGATGATGAAAATCAGGACGGGCATCAGGGCATAGGTGAAAAGCCGGCCAAAACCCCATAATTTCACTTCGTGCAACCCCACTTCAAACCTGATCTCTTTGCTTTCCACCGAGGCATGGGCGATATGGTTCAGGATGTCGGCGCTTTTCGCACGACTTAGCCTGATTTCCTTGAAGCCATCAATCAAATGGTTAATCAATCCGAAATAACCCTCTTCCTCGTTTCTGAGGCGTTGTAGTTCACTTCTTATGTCTTCGGATTCAAACAGGAAAAGAGCCAAGGCAAGCCCCATTGATATCGACGAAATCACGAAGCTGATTGGCGAGATGTAAGCCAGGTAAAGAAGCGCGAACACCAGCAGGATGCTTACCTGAGCGGCACTGGTGATATGCGGGGCCGACTGCGACAGGAGCGTGTTGCTCTCAGTAAGGCGCGAATAAAGGGTCCGTCCCCCCATGCCTTCGATAAAGGGCAATTCCACATGGCGGATTTTTTCGATTAGACGGAGGCGCACGGTGTAGATGGATTCTTCAATGGCGCCAATCGCTTGTCCATACGCGACCCATTGCGCATACAGGAAAAGGGCGAAGGCCGCCCCATAGAGCAAGAAGGGTTGGATTAGATCCTCGCCATTGGCCACCTTGACTGCGGCATGGTTGATGATGCTCAACAGGAAACCGTTGGCGAGACCTGAAATGGCAGCCATAAATATAATCCGCCGATAGGATGCCTTGGATTCTTTTTCTATAAACTTTAGCAGCTTCATGCCTTAAATTCAATACTATTCATAGCGACTCGACGTTTAGGCATAACTGTTTGATTAAGGATCAATACCGTCTCCATACGCCTGGATGCCTACTTCCAGACAGGAATGACATTTTATATATCATAACTTTAACTCAAAACCAGAATTGCTGAACCCCCCCTAAAAACCTAAGGCATCTGCTTGATTTTGTGTTAAAGGGTCAAATTAGCGGCAATCCGGGCTAAGCGCATAGCACACAAAATTCCGATGTTTCCCTAGACATTCTGCCACAACAAATGATCACATGCCATACTCGATTCGCTGCTGACGGTCGTGGCGTTCGGCAGTCTGCATTTTGACATTGCGGATTGGCAATGCTATCGTTATGGGGGCGAGAGCCAAACACTAGGTTTTGTAGGCGCAGGCACTGTTCGCGCCAAGGTGGGTCGTAGCCTACAGCCGAACCCCCCTAATCAGTCAATTCGCTGTAAAGCCAATAATTTTTGCGAGAGCAATCAACATGCCTGTAGAAACAACCGCAGTTGCCGGGGCCACCGTGTCCGCAGCCACAACCGCAGCCCCTTCATTGGCTGCGAATACCACAGGGGCATTGAAAACAGCCGTGGCGGTGGGTGCGAAAACCCCCTTGCTCGTCGTATCAAGTGTCAAGGCACTGGCCTTGGCCCACCCCGTTGGATTATTAGGGTTGCTGGCGGCTGGCATAATATCTGTCGGTGCCTACGATAGCATCAAGGGATACCTGCGTGGCAAAAAGCAAGACACGTCCATGGTATCTGTCCTTAACGAATCCCCCAAAACTTCTTAAGCCCGGCCAAATCCCCGCCCAAAACCGCCGCCATCCCTAATGATTTCAAGCCAAGAGAGCCAAGCCCAAGAAGCCCAGGGCAAGAACGAAACCTCGCGTGCGGCAAAGCGGGCCGAGCGGCGGAAGCACTTCCGCCGGTGGCTTTTTGGCAAAACCCCTTATTTCATAGTGATCATGCTGGGGTTAGTCATTGCCTTGGTAGTTCTGTGGTTTCGCATCGTCATCGTCGTAGAAGCAGGTCAGGCCGGCGTACTGTTCCGGCTGTTCACCGGAACCCAGATTGATTATGTCTATTCCGAGGGGCTGCACATCATCAGCCCGCTTAACACCATGTACAAATACGAGGTCAGAAAGCAGGTCGCCCTGCATGAGTTCGATGTGCTCACCGCCAGAGGCATGACCGTGCATTTGTCATTGGCAATCCGCTACCACCCGGAGGTCGAATTGCTCGGCATGTTGCACCAACTGATCGGCCCGGATTATCTCAAGCGCGTGATCGTGCCGCAAATCGAGTCGGTGATGCGCAGGCAGTTGGGCAGCTATACAGCCGAGGACATCTACACCAACAAGGAAGGGCTGTTGACCAACACCATCTTATTGGCGCTGGACGAGGTCGGGCGCAACTTCGTGAAAATGGACGACATCATCATCAGAAGCATCCAGATGCCGGCAACGATCAAGGCGGCCATTGAGGACAAGCTGTCGCAAGAAGAGCTGCTCAAGTCTTACGAGTATCGTGTGCAAACTGCCGACAAAGAAGCGGAACGCAAGACCATCGAAGGCCGCGGAATCAGCGCGTACAATGACTTGGTCACCAAGAGCTTAAACGAAAACATTCTAAAAAATGCGGGGATAGATGCCACCAAGGAACTGGCCAAATCCAACAACGCCAAAATAATCGTCATTGGCTCCGGCAAGGACGGTTTGCCCTTGATCTTAAATGCTCAGTAGGCTATCCCGTGCGTATATTGATGTTGCCGGTTGTTATCGCATTGTTGGCACTGACCGGCTGCGGCGTTGATTACGACGACTTGGCCAAGCACCGCTTGGAGTATGCAAAGGGGGGCCGGGGTGATATTTATGTCGCTGCCATAGAGGAGAGTTGGTCAGCCAGCTATCTTGACGGCATTCGGCTAGCGATAGACCAGATAAACGCAAGGCCGGGCAAGCTGCTTGGGCGCAATGTGCGGTTGCTGGTCAAAGAAGGGGTGCCCAATTTCGATGACAGTCTGCCCAATATATTGAAGATTGCCAAAAACCCGAAGGTGACCGCCGTGTTGGGGCATCGCCGCTCGGTCGTCGCGGTCCCCGCATCGGTCATCTACGAAGCCAGCCAGATCATCTACTTGCCGCCCTATTCGACTTCTAAAGACTTGACTTCGCATAATTTCAAGTTCGTTTTCCGCATGGTGCCGGGCAATTCCAACATGGCAGGGCAGTTGTCCAGCGTGGCTGCACTGCTGGGCTATAAAAAGTCCGCCATGTTGTACGCGCAGGACGATAACAGCAAGGAACTGGCTTTCTTGTTCGAAGATGCGGCCATCAAGAACGGCATGGGCTTCTTGAACCGGCGATCCTACGATCCCAAGGAGATGGATTACCGGTCGCTGATTACCCAGTTTGCCAACAAACCATTTGATTTCGTGTTCATTTCCGCCGCGACGGCGGCGGACGGTGCGCGCATGGTGCAGCAATTGCGCGAAATGGGTGTGAAGACTCCGGTAATGGGGAGTGATGCCTTAGATGGCACTTATTACAAAGAAGCCGTGGGCGAAGATGGCTACAATACTATTATCCCGGTGGTTTTTCGCCCTAACGCCACCAACAAAGCCAGGCTTTTTGCCGAGGATTTTGTCAAGGCCTACGGCAGGGAACCGGACCAAAACGCAGCTTTGGGGTTTGATTCCATGATGATGCTGGTCAGTGCCATCGAGTCAGCCAAATCGACCGTGCCCACACTGGTTTCCTCGACCTTGCATTACATGCATTACTGGACTGGCGTAACCGGTGTTCACGCCTTTGATGTCCATGGTGACGTTATCGGGATGAAGTATTTCGTTCAAGTGCTCAATAACAAGGCATGGCATCTGCTGCCGGGTGTGCATCTGCCTTTTTTTCTAAGCAAATTTGACCGGTATGTGAAAGCCACTTGGACTAAAGACGGTCCCCCCCCCTCGTTTGAAAAAGCATTTTCCGCAAACCTGCCCTTTGAGGATCTTAGAATCCTACAGCTCGATTTTTTGCGTGAGATTTTGCAATTTAAGCGGCTCGGGGTCATTTTTGGCGAGCAAAAAGCCGGCGTGGAACCCGAAAGAGTCACCCGAATCAGGCAATTGGGCGAAAAGAGGGGATATGCCGTGCAGTCATGCGGAATACCCGTTTCCGGATTGGATAAGGCGCAGACGGAACAGAGGTTAATCAATTGCTATGGGAAACTCGCCATAGAGGTGGACACCATGAACGTCACCGGATTGCAGAGTATGGATAGGGATATGGTTGTCCGGGTGCAAAGGCCGTTGAAATTTTACAAGGTACCAGTGCTTGCCTTGCAAGGCGACCCTGATTTTGAGGAGGGCGTGGCGATGCGGATCAGCCGCTTCGGTGAAACCAACAACATCCAGACGGATTTTTATGTCAACCTGTTCGGTGGCGTGCTAAACGGAATCAAAGTCTTCGAAATCGCCGAAAGATTGCAGGATATGCCCGTCATGGCAGTCAATTTGAAAGTATTGAACGAGTATGGGTTGCTGAATTCTGGCACCTTGGTGGGGCTTGCCCCGGACCTGTACATGGATTGGCTGGTGTCGGCACAGAAACCAACTAAACCCACTACCACAACGACCGAGCCTAAAAGGTAAAATCTGAGATGATAAACCAATATGTGATCATACTAATCTATGTCGCGCTGTGCGTGGCGGTGGGCTTTCTGGGTAGAAACCGGAAATGGGGCTTCTGGGGCTACCTGTGGTCGTCCATACTGTTTTCCCCGCTGCTGGGCATCCTTTTTCTGCTGGCGTCCGATCCTAAAAAAACCACATAAACCCGCCGTCGGAGTATTTCGAATGGAAAACCTGCATCATTCACGGGCTGGCGGTTTCAGCTTAATCTCAAAATCGCGCAAGCTTGCGGCCAGTCTGCAGGGTGGATTGTGGTTTGCCCTTTGTGTCCTGCTGGCCCTATCCACCCCCCCCGCTTACTCGGCCGCCCCGGCAACCGCAAAGCCCCCCGCGCAGCCGACCGCCCCGCCATCGGCGACTCCCGCACAACCATCCACACCCGGAAGCGCGGCAACACCTGTTCAAGTCAGCGCCCAAGGCAAGAAATTACTTACCCTCATCGAGCCTATCCAGCGGGAAATTCAGGGGAAATTCGACGATTTGAATGCAAGGATTGCCGCCATGGAGGTCGATGCCAAAGTCACCAGCTTGCGCGATAGCATCTCCGGCTTGAGTGACAGCATGAAAGACAGCTTCAGCGGAGTCGATGGAAAAATCTCTGAATTGCGCGACAACTTGAACAAATTGGGCCAAGACACCCGGGGCAACACCAAGTCGATTGAGGAACTGAAGGCCAAGCTGGAAGAGACGGCGATTAGGGTGTACGAACATCTGCTGAAGGGAATGGAAAGATCGGCGCAACTTGACAAACTCACCACCAGGCTGGACGATCTGGATGCTCTGCTATCGTCGAGGAGGCCCCCGCCCAAGGCGTCAGAGTCGGCGAACGGGCCCAACGATGCCAAAGCCAAACAGACCGACGATGGCAAAGCATCGGGCAAGAACAAACCCGAAGCGGAAGAGTCGCCCAAACCGGCGGGCGCAACCCCCGTGTTGCGATTGCCGCAGCAGGATTTTGCCCCTGTCGGCTTGCTGCTTGCCACACTGCTTTCGTATGCCGCCGCGCTTGGCTTCGGCCTGCTGGAAAGCGCGCGCCTGGAGCGTTGGGCGCTGGCCCCGGCCGGCATCAGAAACTTGCTAGTCTGCACGTTGACTTTTCTCGCTTACTTCACCGCCGGCTATTGGGTCATGTACGGTGAATTCGCCGCCACGGCCACGACGGCGTATCAAGACAACGGTTGGCGGGAAATGTTTCCGCTTTTTCAGGTCGGCCTAGCCATGGTTGCGGGCATGGCTGTTGCCACGGTGTTGTCGGATCGGCTGTCGATGGGTGCCTACCTCTATATGGCGGCAATATTGGCGATCTTGGTTTACCCCTTGTTCGGGCATTGGGCATGGGCCAGTCGCGGGTTGGTCCTTGGCAAAGGCTGGTTGGAATCGCTCGGGTTCGCGGATTTCGCCGGCGCGACCGTAATTCACTCGGTGGCGGCTTGGTTCGCGTTGGCATGGGCTTGGCGCTTCCCGGTAACGCAAGCTGGCGATGGTGTGGAGGGCGAAAGCGAGGTGATGGCTGCTACCGCCAGCAACCCGGCCCATGCCAGCCTGGCGGTCTTTGTGCTCTGGCTGGCATGGCTCGGCCTAGTCACCGGTCAGCAAGAGGACGACACCAGGCAAACCGTGATGTTGATCGTCAACACAAGCTTGGCCATGGCAACAGCAGTATTGGCGGCCTTTATCCAAGAACTACGCTCCAAACGGGACGATGCAGCAGGCGAGGGGCTTAGTCACCGGCTTGCCTATGGCGCTGTCAGTGGGCTGGTGGCTGTCTCGGCGACGGCGAATGGCATCACCATTTTGGAAGCAGCGCTGATTGGGTTGGTGGCCGGGTTGCTCCAGCCGCTCGCATCCAGGTGGCTGGTCACTCGGGTCATCAAGCAAGACCGGCATGCCGCCGACTTGATCGCCGCGCTCGGCTTTAGCGGCATCTGGGGTTCCCTGTGCGTGGGGCTGCTCGGCACGGAGGGGAATTTTGCCCTGCCCAGCTTGGCCCAGACCGGAGTCCAGGCACTCGGTGTGGCAGTGGCTTTAGCCTTCGCCTTGACCTCCGGCTTGGCGGCGGCTTTCGCCTGGCAATGGCTGTCCAAACTGCGGACGGCCAAATCCATTCAGCCGGATTAATCACACGGCTGGTTTGAGCCAGCCCCGCCCATTCAACTTCCAAATAAAACCGGCATTAAACCGAACCATCAATGGCGAAAACCCATCCAGGCAAAGAAGCGCCGTCGTTTGGCGGCACCAACTATCGTTTCATCAATCTCACCGTCGGGAATGCGGCTGACACTTTTGCCCATGATATTGCCCGTGGCTTGGCGGCCCCACAAAAATACATCCGTTCGATGCACCTGTATGATGCAGACGGCTCCAAACTGTTTGAGCGGATCACCCAAGACCAAGACTACTATCCGACCCATGCGGAAACCGAAATACTAGCCCGCTTTGCGCACGAAATAGTGGCTGGTCTGGCTGAAAACACCGCCTTAGTCGAACTGGGGAGCGGCAGTGCCAAGAAAACCCGGTTGTTGTTGCAAGCCTTGGTGGACAAACAAGGCCGCACCCTGTTTTGCCCCATAGACATTTCTGGCGACTTCTTACAGGAAAATGTCAAACGTTTAAGCAGGGATTTCCCAAACCTCGAGATTCTTGGCATTGTCGCCGACTACTACACCGGATTGTCTGTGCTGGCAAACGAAATCCATCAACCCATACTCATGTTATGGCTAGGCACAGACATTGGACACGCAGACCGTAACGCGGCGGCGGGGCTGCTTCGGGATAAAATGGTCCCGTCACTGAAACTGGGCGACAGATTACTGGTGGGCATCGACCTAAAGAAGTCCGCCGAGCCGATTCACCGGGCCTACGGCTGCCCCGGCGACAAGGAACCGTTACGCTATGCATTCAATTGCAATGCGTTGCGCCGCATCAACCGCGAGTTGGGTGGTAACTTCATAACCGACAAATTCCAGCGCTATTGTTTTTACAACGAGGCGTTAGGGCGGATTGAAACCTACTTGAAAAGCCTGTGCGACCAGCAAGTGACGGTTGCCGCATTAGGCCAGACGTTCGATTTCAAAGAGGGGGAGCTTATTCATCTCCATTTTGCCTACAAATATGACCAAGACGATATATTACAGTTGGGCAAAGCCGCAGGTTTAAAGCTGGAACAGCAGTGGTTCGATGAAAAGGCTTGGTACAGCCTCAATCTTTTCAGTGTTGGGCAAGCTGGCAATCAACCTCATGCCCGTTTGCCCTAAGACGGCTTGGGCAATGTCAATATTTTGAGATTCGCACATTCATAGCCCTGATGATTCTTATTCTGCTTATTACCGCCTACTTCTTGGGGCTAAAGTTTTCCCCGTTTCCCTATTGGCGAACCTATCTTATCCTTTGGAAATATGTACTGTTTGACCGTGTCACTCATATACATTTCGGGCAAAAAATGAGGCAAGCTTGGTTTTTAATGAAATATGCGTTGCTGACCCCCTTGTGGACTGCGCTTTGGTGGCTGGATGAATGGCTATTTCCAGCCTACAAGCACTGCACGGTTCGTCCGGTGTTCATCCTAGGGCAGCCGAGAAGCGGCACGACACTACTGCATCGCACATTGGCAGCCGATGAAACAACTTTCGTTGCCGCCCGGCATATTGAGTGGCGATTTCCCTATATTGTTTTGCAAAAGCTCATCAAAGCATTTGGGCTATCGGAAAGGCTAAAATCCATGGACTATTGGCCCTGCACCGAGGCAGGGAAACAGGCATCGCTCATGCATCTTAACGCCTTGTATGACTGGGAGGAGGATGGAATCTTTTTCGAGGAATGTTTTCTGCATCATTTTTTCATTTTCTTGAGGTTTCCATACCCTAAGCTGTTGCCCTATCTTGACGATTTTCCGGGGTTGCCTGCCCGTGTTCAAGGGCAAATGATAGACATCCATCATAAAGTCTTGCAGAAGATTTTATACCTAAATGGTGGTGCGGGATTGCGCTATTTGTCCAAAGAAGTCACGAGTCATAACAAGTTCGTGCGGCTGATGCGGCTTTACCCCGACGCAAAATTTGTCGTCATACTCCGAAACTCTACGGATTTTATGGGTTCGCTGTCCGCTTTGGTTCGAAAATCGACACATGCAAAAACCGGCATTGACCCGGTATTAATACCAGAATGGGAAGCTGCATTTATTCAGCGAATGAAGAAAGATAGTCTACTGTTAGTTGATCTATGTAATAACATTATCGATCCAAAAAACCTGATTAAATTATCTTTTAAAGGATTCACAAAAGATATTGAAAAAACGGTTAGATACCTGTATGATGAATTTGGTATTGCACTCACCGAGAGCCATGTTAAATATCTTAAAGTATTACAAGACAAGCAACATCATCGCAATAGTGGTTATACCTATGACATCCATGCTTTTGAAGGCTTTGAGAATTTCGATAAGTTTGTTAGAAATATTGATATTCACTTTAACAAGTCTATTCTGGCCTAATCGTATGGTGATCTTATCATACATAGGACATCTAGATTTTAACCAATAATTTAAACAGCCCATACGCTACCAATTTTATTCGCAAAAAAATTTACTTATTAGTATAATGAAACATCAGCTAACCGAGACAAAACTCTCCATTGGCGGGACATCCTGCCGCTTTATCGACCTCACGCCCCAAGGTTCGGCAGACGCTTATGCCGACGACATTGCCAACGGCTTGTCCGCCCCGCAGAAATTCATCCGTTCAAAACATATTTATGATGAAGACGGTTCCAAATTGTTTGAACAGATCACGCAAGATAAAAACTACTACCCGGCTCAGGCGGAAACGGAAATCTTGACTCGGTTTGCACCGGAAATGGTGGCCTGTCTGGCTGAAAACACGGCATTAATCGAATTGGGCAGCGGCAGTGCCAAGAAAACCCGGTTGCTATTGCAAGCTTTGTTGGAACGGCAAGGGCGTTCGCTCTATTGCCCTGTCGACATTTCCGGGGATTACTTGCGGGAAAACGTCAAACGCTTGGGCGAAGACTATCCAGAACTCAATATCCTAGGCATCATCGCCGATTATTACGCCGGGCTGGCTGTGCTGGCAAATGAAATACACCAACCCAAGCTCCTGCTGTGGATGGGGACGGACATCGGGCACTTGGATCGTAAACAAGCGGCGGAACTGCTTCGGGAGAAGATGATTACGGCCTTGATGCCTGGCGACAGGTTATTATTAGGCATTGATTTAAGGAAAGCCGCCGAACCCATCCACCTGGCCTATGGCTGCCCCGGCGACAAGGAGCCTTTACGCTACTCGTTCAACTGCAACGCCCTGCGCCGCATCAACCGGCAGTTGGGCGGCACCTTCGCAACGGAAAACTTCCAACGCCACTGTTTTTACAACGAGGCATTGGGGCGAGTGGATATTTATTTAAAAAGCCTTTGCGATCAGAGTGTCGCCATCGGCGCACTGGCGCGGACATTCGACTTTAAGGCGGGTGAACTCATTCATATTCACTATGCCTACAAATATGACCAAAACGAGATTGTTCAATTGGGTGAGGCTGCCGGTTTGAGGCTGGAGCGGCAGTGGTTCGACGGGAAGGCTTGGTATAGCCTCAATCTCTTTGTGGTGGTATAACCATTGATGAACCCCGAAATTGACCAGGCATTACCCAGCCACATAGACAACCCCCAAACCATAGAGCCCATCGCAATCGTCCATTGGCTTCGGGAAAAGCAATTATTGGGCTTGCCTTATTATCTTCACGCCTATGAAGGCTGCGCCGAGATTGGTTGGGGAGCCAAAGAGCATGTTTCATTCTTAGGCGGAGACACTGCCGAAGACGAGGACTGGGCAGCAACGATCAAACGAATTGGAAACCACGCGGCCGCAGCCAATAGCAAGGCGTTTGGTTACCTCGGGTTTGACGCTTGGGATAGTTTGCAAGGATTTGCCCCTGATAAAAGTGCCGTTTTTTCGCTAGGGCAGTTTTTTATCCCCAAACATAGGCTTTCTATCCGGGAAGGGCAGATTGACTATTTTGGAAATGATCACACTATAGTGGAATGTGTGCGGCAGACCCCGCCTTTCAGCCCTTCCCCTGCACCGGCAGAGTCTTGCCCTGATGTTGAATTTTCGGAACAAGATTTCATCCAAGCGGTGGAAAGGGCAAAACAATCCCTGCCGGGGAAAATCACCAAAGCGGTTTTATCGCGGTATCAGGGCTTTGATTACGATGCCGACTTGCTTGAACTGTTTGCCAGGTATTGCCTTCCGCAAAAAAACATCGATGCCATCCTGATGGACTTCGGCGGTGTTGGCGCGGCCGTCGCCACTCCCGAACTCATGCTGAAGATCGACTCAGGCAAGATTACCGCCAGCCCCCTGGCAGGCACCAGTAGTTGTGGATCCAACGTCGAAGCGAACCTAAGGAAAGGGCAGCGTCTACTGAATGATCGCAAAGAGTTGGCCGAACATACGCTTGCTTTGCTGCAAATGCTGGACGAACTCCGGCCTTACTGCGAACCTGAAACCCTGGTCGTGAGCAGATTGTTGGATATTGTCCAGCAAAATAACGTGATGCACCTGAGTTCAGAGTTAAGCGGGCAACTCGGCGCGGACAAGCATTGCATTGATGCGATGTTGTCGCTGTTTCCAAGCGCTATGGTCAGCGGCGTACCCAAGGCGGAGTCCATCCGGTTAATCCGCCGCCTCGAAGGCTTTCCGCGCGGTTTGTTTGGCGGCACGATTGGCTGGGTTTCCGGCCATGACTGCCGGTTTTCGCTGACGATTCGCGGAATCTACAAGTACGGGGCGCGCCTGTTTGTCCAGGCGGGCGCAGGAATCTTGGAGGAATCCGATCCGCTGAGAGAGAATGCCGAAGTCAATCTGAAAATGAGCGCGATGCTGGATGCCTTGTCCGGCAACAGCCATTCTGTTAGGCTGGCTAGGAATGCCTGCCTCTAAACGGATCGCCGTCATTACCGGGGCCGCGCACGGAATAGGCAAGGCGATAGCGCTGATGCTGGCAACCCAGACCCAAGTGCTTATTTTGTTGGATAAAGACGAACAAGGTCTTGCAGAACTGCAATTACAAATTAACGCGCAAAGCGGGAAAACAAATCCCCGTCATGTTGACACCTACGCGCTGGATGTGACCGATGAAGAGCAGGTGCAAAACCGGTTTGCCTTGCTTGAAGCCAGCCACGATCATGTCGATATCCTCATTAATGCAGTCGGGGGCAGCTCATCGTCCGGCAATGCCGGGGCTGGCATTGAGGAAATGGACATGCGGCAATGGCAATCGCTGATTGCGCTCAATCTGAACTCTGTTTTTTTGTGTTGCCGCGCAGCCGTTCCGCTGATGAAAAAAAATGCTTACGGTAGGATCGTCAATTTCTCGTCGATTGCCAGCCACGGGCGGCGGGACAAAGTGTCGATTGCCTACGCCGCGTCCAAAGCCGGGGTGGAGGGGTTGACCCGAAAACTGGCACGGGAATTGGCGCCGTTTGGCATTACCTGCAACGCCATCGCTCCCGGCATCACCCTGACCGAACGGATCGACGAAAAATTTTGGCAGGTCAGGTCGGTCGATCAGCGGCAAGCCGTGCTGGATTCGATACCGCTGGGACGGCTTTCCACCCCGGAAGAACAAGCCCAAGTGGCTGTTTTTTTAGCCTCCGAGTCAGCCAGTTATATGACAGGCCAAATTATCGAGGTGAGTGGTGGGCTTTGAACGCGATAGCCTAAAAGTCTCCGTCATCGGCAGCGGCACGATGGGCGCGGCATTATCCCATACGATTGCAACAGCCGGCCATGCCTGCACCCTCCTGACCCAGGACGACCGCGTGATGGAGTCCATCAATTCCACCCATTGCCACCCCTTTTTTTTCGGCGGCTTAAGCCTTCACCCGCAGGTGCAGTCTTCAAACCGTTTCGATTCGCATATTCCAAGGGCTGACCTGATCCTGATGGCCGTGCCGTCCCATGCCATGCGCAGGGTGGCGCGAAGTATCAGCCATTTGACCCATGCAAGGCAATCCGTCTTATCCGTCACCAAAGGCTTTGAGCCAGCGACCCATAGTCTAATGTCTCAAGTCCTCGCCGAAGAACTGGACACCGACCACATCGGGACGCTTTCAGGGCCTAACATCACCCTTGATCTCGTCAAGAATCTGCCCACGGCACTGGTGATTGCATCGAACTCGCCCCAGATGAGGCAGCATGGGAAACGGGCGCTTGCCACGCCTACCGCCAAGATCAACTTGTCGGATGACATCCTGTCTTACGAATACGCCAGCGCACTGAAAAACATTGTCGCCCTTGAAGTTGGCATCGTCACCGGGTTGGGGCTGGGAGACAATTTCAGGGCGTTAATGCTGGCGGAAGGCATGGCTGAAATCGCCTGCTTGATGGCAAGAATGGGGCTGCAACCCGATGTCTTTTATGGCCTAGCCGGCTTGTCGGACATATTCCTGACCTGCTCCAGCCACTTCGCGCGCAATTACACTATCGGTGTCAGCTTAGGCGAGGGTTCTTGCTTGCCAGAACTACTAGGCGAGCTTGAAACCTCCGGCGAGACCGCAGAGGGTGTCGAGTCCTTGCGGGTTGGCAAGCTGCTGGCTCAACAACACAGTAGCCAAGCGCCTTTGTTGGATGCCGCCCATGCATTTGTTTATGGCGAGTCAAACCTTGGGGCAGATGCCTTTCTGTCGGCGATGCAAATGGGTTCGGGCAACTGATTGGTCACGGACACCTTCCTTCATTCGCCAGCCGATGCCATACATGAGCTGAAATGCCTATTTAGCTTCTCCCCGCATATTTTTTCATGCAGCTATTGATATTTACAAGTACCTTTTATTATGGGAGAATAATGAAATAAACTTATAATGTAATTGCATAAGCTTAATTTTAGATTTCAATTCCCGTGGCAATGCATAATCAGCATTCAACGCCAATTTCAATTCAACCATCACATTAACTGAACACAAATCGGATGGAGTGATAGGGGAAAAATCAGTATGAAGCTCAATAATTTTGCCCTGAAGTCAAAATTGTGCCTCAAGACCATCAGAACCGCGTTTGATGAATTACAGCTCTTGCTTGTGACAGAACCCCTATGCTCCATCTAATCCCCTTTGTTCTCGGCGGTACAACAATCGTTAGTGCGTTTGTTCTAAAGAAAAGCCCTAAATCACTGCTAAATCAATTGGCTGATGATAATGAAAAGCTTGACAATAACCCTCAGACTCAGGGAAAAAGCCCTCTAAAACAGCGAAGTTTAGATTTTTTATTATCTGTAGAAACCGCTTACCAGGGTAAAATCCAAAAATACATTGACCCATTGCTTGGGCAAACTCGCCATCAACATTTGCAAGAGTTTTCGTCCACTGAAAACCGTCAGCTTAGTAAGCAAGAGCGTGTCGCTAATTTGCAACTGGGCATTGGTGGTGGGGCTTTGGCTTCAGCCTTAATCAGCAAATTTGTTTACGCCCCCTTTATGGGAGTAACGATGCTGTTTGGAATGACTGATCTTTTCAGTTTTTACTATACAGGCTATTTAGAATGGAAACGCACCCGCAGACTGGGCTCTATTCACTTAGCCTGTATTTATGATGGTTTTATGTGGCTTGGTGGCTTCGCCATGGTTGGTTCCCTTGGTCTGTTCCTCTTTGGTATCGGTTTAAAAATTAAAGCCGTTACCGAAGCCCGCGCACATAAACATTTAAACGATATTTTCCAATTGCAACCTGACACGGTATGGGTGCGTGTTGACGGTGTAGAGCTAGAAATTCCCTTTGAAACGCTGGCAATTGGCGACACTCTCGTGCTTCACAGCGGACAAGTTGTGCCTGTGGATGGCAAAGTCATCAGAGGCGCAGCGATGGTGGATCGGCACGTTCTCACTGGTGAAGCCCAGCCAGTTGAAACAACGGTAGATGATCAAATATTTGCCTCAACACTCGTCATCTCCGGCAGCATTGACGTGCAGGTTGAGCAAACAGGGACGGAAACCACCGCTGGACGTTTAGGTGCAATTCTCGAAGAAAACGCTAAATACGAAGTATCGACCACGTTAAAAGTTATTGAAGCCAGTGACCGTTACGCTTGGCCAACATTGGCTTTAAGTGTCCTCAGCCTACCCTTTATCGGATCTGCCAGAGCTATTAGCATAATGGGCGCAAACTTCAGCTTTTCCATCGCTATCACGGGTTCTGTGGCGATGTTGAACTACCTCAACGCGGCATCTGAAAATGCGGTGTTGATCAAAGATTTCAAAGCACTCGAAAATCTCAACGACATCGACCTGATTATTTTTGACAAAACAGGGACTCTGACGGTAGAGCAGCCCAAAGTTGAGCGCGTGTATCAGTATGACAACTACAGCGAGGCGCAGGTGTTGGCTTTCGCAGCCGCCGCTGAAGCGCGGCAAAATCATCCCATTGCCAGTGCCATATTGGCGGCTGCAAAAGCGGCGGAGTTAGCCATTCCCGCGATTGAAGACACCCATTATGCTCTAGGTTTTGGTTTAAAAGTAAAACTGACCGTAGAAAATAAAACACTGCGGGTGGGCAGTGCGCGTTTTCTTGAACAGGAAAACATCGAATTGCCAGCACAGTTTGCGCACTTAAGCCAAGCTTGCTACGCCGAAGGGCATTCTTTAGTCATGGTGGCACTAGATAACCGCTGTATTGGTGGTATCGAATTGCGCCCCAGTATTCGTCCTGAGACCCATCAAATCATCCAGCGATTGAAGCAACAAAACCTGCAACTCTGCATTATTTCTGGCGACCAGACTGCACCGACGCGCAAATTGGCTGAAGAACTGGGCATTGATCGTTATTTCGCTAATGTTCTGCCAGATGGCAAAGCCGAATTGGTTGAACGCTTCCAACAAGAAGGTCACCAGGTCTGCTTTATTGGTGATGGTATTAACGATGCCATCGCCATGCGCAAAGCCAAAGTCTCTATTTCCTTGCGCGGTGCCACCGCCGTCGCCACTGATACCGCGCAAATTATTTTAATGGGCGGTAGTCTCAATAAACTACCAGAACTCTTTGGGCTTGCGCAAAAATTCGAGCGTCGACTGGTGCAGAACTTATACTTTACCTCAGGTGTCAGCATCCTGGCCTTAGCGGGTATTTTTCTCGGCGGCTTTAGTTTTGTGGTAACAGAAAGTCTAGGTTTTGTCTCTATAATAGGCGCACTCGCTATCGCAATGAAGCCTGTTCAACATGCCTTAACTGGTGATAAAGAACTCAAAGAACTGGATAAGTAATTGTAACGAACTGCAAGCATAAGTGAGTGCTAATACTCAATGTTCAAGTTTTTAGTTTTTACAAACCGCCAAAGTTGGCACGAAACCTTACAGTGGAC
>CAIODU010000056.1 GCA_903857165.1 uncultured Methylococcaceae bacterium
TCGTCCGCCGCGCCATCTGGGCTGGCAAGTATTTCGTCAACTCCAAAACCGGCAGCGACCGGTTGGAATTATCTTGCCGTGACTGGGATGCCTTGCTGGATCAACTCGCGGCGGTGGCTTAAAAAGGCCAAAGTCGAGTAAATCTAATCCACCCATTTAGAGAAGGAAATGGGAGAACTCAGCGGATATTATTTGAGCATATTGCTTGGAACTGTAATTACCACCTTGATTGGAGTGTAGCGACCAAGGATGAGTGGGTAAGAGCAAATATATTAAGTGTTTGTTGTGACTTTAGTTTACTTAAAGAAATATTTAATAATGCATTATGTAATATTCCATAACATACTAATTGATGATTGATCCGTGTAAGAAAACGCGGTAAGGCCCATTCGGGCGCAATTGGGCAGTAAGGATGCGCTGAGGTACGAAGCGCATCATTCGCGTGACCTCGATTGATGCACCTCCCTCGTCGGCACATCCTACGATGTCAACGCGGCGCAGCGGTGCTCTACTACATATTGCGCCAGATGAATAGGGCCGGGTGCGGCGAGGAACGAACCGCACCGTTCGCGTAATTTCATCGCCTAACAGGAAGATATGTGTTTTCAAATCTTTCGCGAGAACGCAAATCAAAAAGCCCAACCCATGACCAAACAAGAAAAACTGCTGACATCACTCCGAAACAATTCAAAAACGGTTCGGTTTGATGATGCTTGCAAGATAGCCGAACGGCTAGGATTTTCACGACAGGGTGGTAAGGGTTCACATCGGACTTACGGCAGGATGGACGAGCCGTTTTTGTTGAACTTCCAAAATCGTGGCGGGTACATCCTTCCATATCAGGCAAAACAATTACTAGACATGGTGGACAAATATGCAGACCTATCTAATTGAAACATTTTGGAGCGAGGAAGATGATGCTTATCTTTGTATAGCACCGGATTTGCCCGGCTGTAGTGCTGCGGGCGATACCCCCTTAGAGGCAATACAGGAAATGCAGGATGCCATGGCTTCTTGGCTGCAAGCCTGCTCCAATATGGGTCGAGAGCTACCTTTTCCTCTGGCAAAACCTCGCAAAGCAGCCTAACAACACTATGCCGGACGGGATAGGTCATTCCGTCCGAAACGTTTTGTACCTTGCCGTACAAGTTACTCGAACACAAAACAACAGGGCCGGGATTACAAATCCCGCATCGCTTTGGTGTCAAGCAGTCAGGTTATTTAAAGATGTCTTACAGTGATTTTGATTTGAAAAAAGCCAAATCCGCATTCAATTTGAATATTGTGGAAAAGGAGGATTTGTTTTCCAAAATCGAACGGGTTGAAATCAGCCCTTTATTGGCGGAGATACTGCAACAGAACGTGCCTCTGGCTTTGGCAATTGGCACGGAAAAAGCCAATTCCGAGTTGATTATTGTCAATTTTTTCTTGGAATTAAAGCGCCGATCCCCAATCAGCTTTTTCTCCGGCATTGAGTTTACCGTAGACAAAGAAAAAGGGCTTAATGGATTTTGTGATTTTATCGTCAGCCAATCGCCGGAGCAATTGTTTCTGGATACCCCTATCCTAGCCGTTGTGGAGGCTAAAAACGAACGGATCGCGTCCGGCCTAGGCCAATGCGTTGCGGAAATGGTGGCAGCGAAAATTTATAACGAAAGGGAAGGCAAGCCTTTGCCCATCCTCTATGGCGCGGTGACCACTGGCCAAGCTTGGAAATTCCTGCGGCTGCAAGGCGACACCGTTTACATTGACCTTGCCGACTACTACATAGACAACCCCGGCAAGATATTGGGGATATTGGTTGGCATGGTTGGACATTAGTTAGAAGTTGTAGCTGGGCTAGGCGCACATTGGAAGAACCTTTCCGGTTGTGCTGTTATCCCAAGCTCCAGCTTGGGAATCCCTATCGTACAAGCTTCTGCTTGCCAACATTATGGAAGCAGGCGCTTCCCAGACCTCATTCCCAAGCTGGAGCTTGGGAACGAGCAAATCCAGTTATTTCTAGATTTAAACTTTTTCCAAACATACTTTGAGAGTAAAAAAATGAAAACATTTTTAGTTAATTCAAACACTAATCCTTCATGTAAAGGTCCACATTGTTTTGAATATATGATTCGTCATAACAAAGTTTGCGCTTATTATAGGACTTTCAATACACAAATAGACATTATCCTAAAAGGAGATTTAGTTCTTTTGTATCATAACGATAATAGAATTATTGCTGTTGGTTTTGTTGTGAAGAGTTTTAGACCCCACGATTATCAGACAGATATGGGAATAGCTGATGAACACTGGGCTGATGTTAACTGGATTTGGATAGCATCTTTTGATGACCAATTAAATCCTGTAAATCCTATAATTAGAACGGACTTAGATATTAAGATGGTTAACAGGACTGTTGTAAACATCACAGACCAATTAGATTACAGGAGTCTTTTTGAAGAAATTGGTAAAAGACAAATATATATGCCTAAGTAAGTCGTCTTACAACGCTATTATTAACAACTTTTAACACGGACTAGATATTTTGTCACGAAGTGTCTAAAAATAGACTTGTTCCCAACCATGTTCATGCTTTTAATACTGCCATATAATATGGCGTTTAACCCCTAATATAAACAGACAACCCATGGCCTACGAAAGATTTAAAAAGCTAGATGGTAAGAAGCACGACCGTAGGATTAAGTCCATCATTCGCGAATGATGCGCCTCCTTCGTCGGCACATCCTACTATGTCAAGGCCGTAAGGCGCAATAGCGGCTTGCCGCGTATTGCGCCGAATGAATAAAAAGAGCAAAATCCATGAAACCCCGGCATTGTTTCTCTGCCCACCCGCCTAACCCGCCGTACCAGCCGACCCGCGCCCATCGCTTGCCGTGTTCGGTTTGGGTTCCGTGGCGGGCGCGGTCGGCTGAGCGGGGTCGTTAGGCTTATTCATCATGGCGTATTTAAAGTAGTTTTTTCAGGTCGTTAGTGCTAGGCATTTTAACTTTAGGAGTAGATATGTTATTAATTTTAAAAAACGGCAGAATTATTGACAGCAAAATCAAAAACGCGATTAGTCCAATAATAGAACATGATGACATGGTAAAAGTATCTGGAATTATCGTTCATCAAACCGGAGGATCAACTGCTAATTCTTCTCTTTCTAGTTATAAAAATAAAGGAGCAAACGGCGCACATTTTTTAATTGACAAAGATGGAACAATTTATCAGACCGCTTCTATATACAAACAAACATGGCATGTTGGTAAATTAAAAAGTCGTTGTGTGTTGGAAAAAAGATGTTCAAAAGCAGAGACAGAACGGAATAAAACTTACAATCCAAGTAAAGAAAACGAGCGGGAACAAAAAAAGTCCCCTCCCGACAGATTTCCATCTAACAAAGATAGTATTGGCATTGAATTAGTTGGCGAAACTGATAAAGATGATAATTATGTTGCCGTAACTCATGAGCAAAACAAATCGCTAAAATGGCTGATTGAGCAATTAGAGTTAACTTTATTTATCCCTTTTACTGAAGTATTTAGGCATCCAACAGTATCCAGAAAGAATCCAACTGAAGCGAATACAGCCCAATGGTAACGTATTTACGGCTTTGGGTAGTTACAACACTCCTTTTATTTTGGAATATTAGCTATGCGAAAACCACTTGCACTACAGCAACGGAATATCAACCAGAATTATGTCGAGTTAAGTTGCCACAAATTGTATCTGTAGATATCGAAGAAAATGGTACAACCTCAAAAGCCGATAATGAAAAATCAAATTGTTCTAAATTTAAGCTTACTGTGATTGGTGTGCGGCGTTATTTTTCTAGGGCATTGGAGATAAAAAATGCTGAAGATGCTCAGCATACACTTGACTGGTTACCCTGCTATGCAAGTGGCACTATGCGTTTTGCGGATAACAGAAAAATTCATTGGACTATTTATCAAAGTCAGACGGGGAAGCTCGTTTTGGATAACAAAAAAGAGATATTTTTTTATTGTCCTGATTGTAAATTTGCACCTTTTTTGTATTGATACTAAAGCGATAAAGGGCCGTAGGATGGGCTGAGCTTGCGAAGCCCATCAATCGCGAATGATGCGCCTCCTTCGTCGGCACATCCTACGATGATTGCAAGCAAGTTTTTTATCAGGGTGTTCACATGACGGAAACCTTATGCTCGTCCAGCATTGACAGATTGTAGTCTTGCGGCTACAGTTCATCTATGATTGAAATCCGCAAGACTGAGGCATACGCTCTGTGGCTGGATGGACTGCGCGACCTAAATGCAAGAGCGCGCATTCAGGTTCGTGTTGAACGATTGGCTGCGGGTAATGCAGGAGATGTTAAACCTGTAGGCGAAGGTGTATCCGAGTTGCGAATCGATTACGGTCCTGGTTATCGGGTGTACTTCACAATGCGTGGTCGCGAGTTGGTGATTCTGCTGGCGGGTGGCGATAAGCGAACACAAGCCACGGACATAAAAACTGCCCTGCGCCTCGCACGCAATCTGTAATAACACATTATGAGCAAAACAGTTACCACTCGTTATGATGTTGCCGAACACCTCCGAACCCCGGAAGAAATGGCCGCCTATTTGGATGCTTGCTTTGAAGAAGCAGATGGCAATTCAGCATTCATTGCCAAAGCGCTTGGCGACATCGCTCGTGCTAAAGGCATGTCGCAGATCGCCCGCGATGCTGGGCTATCTCGCGAAAGTCTTTACAAAGCCCTCTCCGGTGAGCGTAGCCCCGACTTCGATACTATTCTAAAAGTAGTGAATGCACTAGGCTTGAAGTTGCACACCGAAGCCAGAGTGGTAATGCGCAATAGCGGCGGCTTGCCTCGTATTGCGTCGGAAGGGCCGTAGGATGGGCTGAGCTTGCGAAGCCCATCATTCGCGAATGATGCGCATCCTTCGCCGGCACATCCTATGCGAGTCTCTTAATATGGCCTAACATTCCGTTCCAGCGCGCGCGCCCGCGCCACGAAGCGGCTTCGTGTTTTCAAGACAACACAGCATTCGCATAAACGATCAATTCCGTGTGTGCTTTGTATGGACTAGCGAGGGGCCAAAAGATGTCGAGATTGTTGATTACCATTAATGGAGCCTTGCCATGAGCAATACAAACAAGCTTCCGCCAGTTACTCCAGGTGAAATTCTACTTGAAGAACTCCTGAAACCGATGGGAATTTCTCAATATCGACTGGCTAAGGAAATTGGCGTTCCCGCTCAACGAATTAGTGAAATTGTCGCTGGTCGTCGTGCAATTACGGCCGACACTGATTTAAGGTTGTGCCGATTTTTTGGGCTATCCGAAGGATGGTGGCTACGCGGTCAGGCGCGTCATGATACCGAATGCGCCAAGGATGTTCTAGCAGCAACATTGTCCAAAATTAGGCCGTGGACGGAAGTGATCACCAATATCGCCGCCCATTCCTAACCCACGCTCAAGTTTGCCCCTTGCTGAGTATTGCGCCATATGGAAAAGCAAAGAGCATTAGGGCCGCAGGACGCAATGCGAAGCAATTGTACGGACTCTGTCCATCATGCTATTTGCAAAACATACGGCATTGCCATATTATGGGACTAATGTTTACTCTCATCGAATCCCCAATTTTTTCAAAGCGTTGGCCTGACTACTGGTCAGAAGAAGAACGTGGAAAATTTGCTGCTTGGCTTGCGCAGAACCCGGAAGTGGGAGATGTGGTTCTTGGATCAGGCGGGGTTCGCAAAGTCCGCTGGCCGAGCGAAGGTCAAGGAAAACGCGGGGGCGTAAGAGTCATCTACTATAACCAGATTGGCAAAAATTTGATTTGGCTTCTGACCGTCTATGCCAAATCCCACCAAAAGAATGCCCCATCGCATATTCTCAAAGCACTGAAAGAGGAGCTTATAAATGATAATAATGAATGAAAATGAGCTGGTTGAGCGCGATCTAAAACGCGATGTGTGGCAAGAAGCCTTAGATGCTGTGAGAAGTATTAAAGCAGGGAATGTCGGCACTATCCACGCAATTGATATTAAACCTTTTCCCGTTGCCGAAGCTAGAAACAAAACCGGGCTTTCCCAAGCAAAGTTCGCGGAGCTTCTCGGCGTATCGGTCAGAACCCTGCAAGATTGGGAGCAAGGCCGAAGGCAACCAAGCCGGGCAGCCGCATCTTTGATTCAAATTGCAAAAAAACGTCCAGACGTGCTCAATGAGATTTTTGGGTAACTTAGGGCCGGGTGTGGTGAGGAACGAACCGCATCATCGGGTTGTATATCTGAAGGGGAAACATATGAAGAAACCATGGCGAACATCCATGAGGCGGCAGAAGGCTGGTTAGCCGTTGCCATCGAACAATTGCCGACAGAAGATCAAGTGCAAATTGCGGAAATTGAATTGTGAAAGTCGTCTCCGGCAAGCATTTATCCAAAGTATTGGAAAGTAGAGGTTGGTAATTAAAGCGTATCCAAGGGAGTCACCACATATACACACAGGCTGGTAATCCAAAAATTCTTACGGTTCCTAACTGCAATTAGAAACTATGCTCCTCCGCCGGGAATCTTCCGCTGCGGACAGCCAGTGCATAGGCGCGTATGGCAGAGGGTATGTCGCCCGCTTCCGCCATGAAATCCTTCACAAAGCGGGGGCGTTTGCCTTCCCCCAAGCCCAGCAGGTCATGCAGCACCAAGACCTGCCCGTCACAACCCACTCCCGCACCGATGCCAATCACGGGAATGTCCAGCGCACTGGCTATTTCATCCCCCAATGCGGCCGGTATGCACTCGACAACCAGCAGGCCGGCACCGGCCTCTTGCAATAGGAGCGCGTCCTCCAGCAGGGCTTGTGCGGCACGATCCTCCCGACCCTGCACTAGGTAACCGCCAAGGTGATTAATGGACTGTGGCAACAGCCCAAGATGCCCACAAACCGGGATGCCCTGCCCTACCAAGAAGCGCACGATGTCCGCCCGGTTGCGCCCGCCCTCCAGCTTGACCATCTGCGCATGTCCTTCGCGAATCAAGCGCGCAGCGTTTTCGGCTGCCCGTTCCGGTGTCGGATAGGTCATGAAGGGCAAGTCGGCCAGCAACAACGCCCGCTGGGTCCCTCTCGCCACGCAGCGCGTGTGGTAGACCATGTCATCCAGAGACGTGGGCAACGTGGTCTCATGGCCCTGAATCACCATGCCGAGCGAGTCGCCGACCAAGATGACATCCACCCCGGCATTGTCCAGCGTGTGGGCGAAAATTGCGTCATAGGCGGTCAACACGACGATTTTCTCACCGCGTGACTTCATGGCCGCCAACTCAGGCACGGTGATTGCCGGGCTAGTCATGTCCAATTGCCTCCAGGCCACGCCGGGGGCATGCCGAGACCAGATCGCTTAATATCCCCATGCCGGGAATTGCCAGATGGGGCGGGGCGATTTCCGCCAATGGATACAGCACAAACTCGCGTCCGGCGATGCCTGCATGGGGTATGGTAAGCCACTGGTCGGAGATTTGTTCGAGACCGAACATCAATAAATCCAAATCCAATGTGCGCGGCCCCCAGCGCTGATCGGTGCGGACCCTTCCGTGAGACAACTCGATCATTTGCAAAGCCTTCAACAGATCACGGGGGGCAAGGGAGGTTTCCACCGCCATCACCGCGTTGACAAAATCGGGCTGGTCGACAGGACCCATCGGCGCACTGCGATAGAGGCTGGAAAAGGCAAGCTCGCGGACTCCAGGCACTGCCTCAATCGCCTTGCGTGCCGAACCTAGCAATTCCAGCGTATTCTCCAGATTGCCGCCCAAGCCAATGTAAGCGATGGTGGACAGGTTGGATTCAGGTGTCATGGGTGACTTTCGGCCTTCTCGGCCCCCGTCGGCGGGAGCGTGACCGCGGCACCCCAGTGCGTGGTGATGCGCCTTCGCGGGTCATGGCCCGCTGTTCGGCCTCATTGGCACTTTGGAAACGGGTCCACCAATTGGCTAGTTCCGGCTCGGCTTCGCCGGTTTCGGCTCGCAACGCCAGAAAATCGTAAGCCGCGCGAAAACGCGGATGGCCCAGCAGTTTTAACGGCCTAACTCCCTTGGTGCGCTCCAAGCGGGGCTGCAATGTCCATATTTCGCGCATGGTCAGGCTAATCGTCCTAGGGATGGCCACACTGCGGACTTGTCGGTTTAGCACCTCGGATGCCGCCTCTTGGTAAGCGAACACTTCATTGTCACCCGCCTTGATTTTGGCATTGGCAAGAATTCTCACCGGCTCCCAAAGCAGGGCGGCGAACAGGAAAAACGGCGCGACCCCCTTGTTTCCCTGAATCCGCTCGTCGGTGCGTTCCAAAACCTTGGCCAGAAAAACCAGCGGGAAACCTTCGGGCTCCCTTGCCAGGCATTGCTCGGTCTCGGGAAATAACAGCCCGAACAATTTGTAATGGCGCAATTCCTCGAAGGTTTGCACCGAATAGCCTGAAAGCAGGAGTTTGATGACTTCGTCAAACAGGCGGGCCGAGGGAATGCCCTCCAGTAAGCTTGCCAGACGGGGCATCGGCTCGGCGCAACTGGGGTGGATGGTGAAGCCAAGCTTCACCGCGAAGCGCACCGCCCGCAACATGCGCACAGGGTCTTCGCGGAAGCGCTGCTCGGGGTCGCCGATCAGGCGCAGAATGCCCGCCTTGTGATCGTCCATGCCGCAGACGAAATCCACCACGGAAAAATCACGGATGTTGTAATACAGGGCGTTGACGGTGAAGTCCCGTCGCCAAGCATCCTCCTCAATCGTGCCATAAATGTTGTCGCGCAGGATGCGGCCGTCACGGCCATGCTGCCGGTCGCCCACGCCGTCGTCGTTCAGTGCGCGGAAGGTGGCCACTTCTACGATCTCATTGCCAAAGTGGACATGGGCCAGCCGGAAACGCCTGCCGATCAGGCGGCAATTGCGGAAAACGGCGCGAATCTCATCGGGGTGCGCATCGGTCACCACGTCAAAATCTTTGGGTTCGCGCCCTAGCAGCAGATCGCGCACACAACCTCCCACCAAGTAGGCTTGATAATCTGCTTTGCGCAAGCGATAAAGCACCTTAAGCGCATTGTCGCTGATCAATGTGCGCGAAATGGTATGTTCGGATCGTGCGTAAACCTTGACCGACGGCACGGTTGACCCGGTCGGTTCGGAGGGCGGCGGTTGCCGGGACTGGAACAAATTGTGGACAAAATCGAGGATAGTCAGTGGAGTTTTCTACTCGCTTGGTTAATTTATCTGCAAAATATTAACCTACCCGAACGCCAGTCTCAAATCTACATGATAAATTTATCTGCAACGGGCTGTCGGAAGCAGGCGGAATGGGGGAAAACCAAGCTACCAACCTCACTCCCAAACCGTATCCGGCTGGGCGAGTTTGTCCAGCAATTTCAGATAACGCTGGTGGCGGGCCGGGGCGATTTCGCCTTTTTCCATCGCCTCGCGCACGGCGCAGCCTTTGTCGTTGATATGGCGGCAGTCGTTAAAACGGCAATGGCCGATGTGGGCTTGGAATTCGCGGTAGCCCCAGGCCAAATCTTGACCTTTGATGTCGGCCAGGCCGAACACGGCAACCCCGGGGCTGTCGACCAAGTCGCCGCCCGCAGGCAAATGGTAGAGCGTTGCGGCGGTGGTGGTGTGACGGCCCAGGCCGCTACGTTCGGAGATTTCATTCGTGCGCAAATTCTTCTCCGGCAACAGGGCGTTGGTCAGGGAGGACTTGCCGACACCGGATTGGCCGGCAAGCATTGAGCAGTGTTCGTGCAAGGCTTGTTTCAATTCGACTATGCCGAGTCCTTTGCGGGCGCTGACCGGGTGGACGGGGTAGCCGATGCGGACATAGTCGTTCAGTTCGGCCAGGGCTTGGCCCTCGTTTTCCGCCAAGTCGATTTTGTTGTAGATGATTTCGGCGGGAATGACGCGAAATTCACACACCGCCAGATATTGGTCCACCAACAACCAATCCGGTTGGGGGGCAGGGCTGATGACGACGAACACCCGATCCAGATTGGCGGCCACCACTTTGTTTTTGCCGGCATAAGCTGGGCGGACGAGGACTGAGCTTCGCGCTAGGACCTCCTCCACCCTGCCTTGCAACCCATCCTCACTCGGTGCCCATAATATCCGGTCACCCACCGCCACATCGCCCAAACGACGGCGGGTCTGGCAAAGAATAATGTTTCCGTCCGGCGTTTCCACCGCCAACCCTTGGCCTAAATGGGAAATCACCAGCCCATGCAGCAAGCTGTTGGGGGAAACCGGGCCGGTTTTGGGCTTTTGTGGGGCGTTGCGGCGACCTTTTCCCTTCACATCAAGCCTTGGTTTCGAGATTGGCGATGCGGATTGCCGCCGGCGGATGGCTGTAGTGGAAAGCTGAGTACAACGGGTCGGGAGTGAGGGTGTTGGCGTTGTCGCGGTAAAGCTTGACCAAGGCACTGATGAGATCGCGTGGACGTGCGTAGGTTGCGGCGAAGTCGTCCGCCTCGAACTCAAACTTGCGCTGAAAATAAGCCATCGTCGGTTGCAGAAATAGCGTGAAGGCCGGCGATGCCAGCATAAACAGCAACAAAGCGGTTGAGTTGGATTGCTGGCTCACGCCCAAGCCTTCGTAAAACCAGTTTTGCCCGATCAGCCAACCCAGCAGCCATAAGCTTAAGAGGGTTATGACGGCACTGGCGGCGAGCATTTTCAGCACATGCTTGCGCTTGAAGTGCCCTAATTCATGGGCCAACACGGCCTCCAATTCTTCATGGTTCAGCGAATTGACCAAGGTATCGAAAAAGACTATTCGCTTGTTGTTGCCAATGCCGGTGAAATAAGCGTTGCCATGCCCCGAACGGCGGGAGCCGTCCATCACAAATATGCCCTTGCTATGAAAGCCGCAACGGCCTAGCAAGGCTTCGATGCGTTCGCGCAAGCTGGCATCTTCCAATGGCGAGAATTTATTGAATAGCGGCGCGATGAAAGTGGGGAAGGCCCAACTCATCAAGATCGAAAAGCTTTGCAGGATGGCCCAGGCCAATACCCACCACAACGGCCCGACCGCGCCCATGACCCACAAGATCAAGGCCAACAGCGGCCCGCCTATGGCCAGCGTCAAGCCCATTTGCATGAACAGGTCGGTGACAAATTGTTTGGGCGTGTTGCGATTAAAGCCGAAGCGCTCTTCAAGATCGAAGGTCTTGTAAATGCTCATTGGCAAATCAATCAGTTGCATGAGCATCAACGTGGATAGGATGATGGCGACGCCGATCAGCGTGGCAGGCCAGGCAAAGCCCATCCAAAACTCGGCGATCCAGTCGATGCCGCCACCCAACGTGAACAGCAGTAGCACAGCCAGGCTGACGGCACGGTCAATTTCCGCCAGTTTGCCCTTGGCCAGGGTGTAATCGGCGGCCTTCTGGTGGGCATCCAAGGTGATGCTGTCGCGAAAAGCCTCGGGGACTGAGTCGCGGTGAGCCAGGACATGGGTACATTGCCGTCTTGCCAGCCAATATTCCACGGCATAGGAAACGGCGACGGCGATGAGGAAAATAATCGTAAATGCATTCATCAGTAAACCTTGTTGGTGTGAAGCCTCCCCTTGCGGGGCGTGGGTGTTGTTGGCAGCGCGGCTATGGCATCGTTAACCTTCCTCCTGTTATCCTTATCCGTTCGAGAGGAAGAACAAACCACAAGGCGATAATATGGCTATTGACCCGCAAAACATGATCTGGATCGACCTGGAAATGACCGGACTCGACCCGCAAAACGACTCCATCATCGAAATTGCCACAGTGGTCACCGATAAAAACCTTAATGTGCTGGCAGAAGGCCCGGTGTTGGCGGTGCATCAACCGGAAGCAGTTTTAGCCCGCATGGACGATTGGAACCAAAAACAGCACGGAGGTTCCGGCCTCATTCAACGCGTCAGGGATAGCGTGCTGGATGAGGCAGAGACTGAACAAACAACCTTGGCGTTTATTCGGGCTTGGGTGCCGGTCAGAACATCGCCCCTGTGTGGCAATAGCATATGCCAGGATCGCCGTTTTCTCTACCGTTGCATGCCCAAGCTCGAAGCTTTTTTCCATTACCGCAACTTGGATGTTTCCACGGTCAAGGAATTGGCCTCACGCTGGGCGCCGGAACTGAAGGATTCGTTCAAAAAATCGAATAACCACTTGGCTTTGGATGATATTATGGAATCCATCGCCGAGTTGCGTTTTTACCGCGAGCATTTTTTCAAATACTGAGTTCCCGTGAAATGGAGGGCTTTTTATTGTCTTAAACAACCCAATCGCTTAGTATCCCAACTAATACAGTCAACTTACGCCAGCTTTCAATGTCCGCACATAGCGCCAATAGCTCCATCGAAGATGTCCAAAACAGCGGGGATACCCGCCGGATCGGCATAGACCGGGTCGGCATCAAGTCGATTCGCCATCCCATTCTGTTCCGGCAGCGTGACGGCGGATCGCAAGCGACCGTGGCCGTCTTCGACATGACGGTGAACCTGTCCCATGAGCAAAAAGGGACGCATATGTCACGCTTCGTCGAAATCCTCAACGAGGAACTGGGGGAGTTGGACATCCAAACGTTCCCTCAAGTCATTGCAGACATGACCGCCCGGCTGGAGGCGGATTGCGGTTTCATCGAAACCCGCTTCCCGTTTTTTGTGCGCAAGAAGGCACCGGTCACCGGCGTCCCCAGTTTGTTGGATTACGGGGTCACCCTGACGGGCGAATGGGTTAAAGGCGCGGCCAAGCTTTGGCTCAAGGTTGTGGTTCCGGTCACCAGCCTTTGCCCCTGCTCCAAAAAAATCTCCGACTACGGTGCGCACAACCAGCGTTCCCATGTCACCCTGACGGTTCGGTCTGAGCAACCGCTGTGGGTGGAGGATTTGATTGAACTGATCGAACGGCAGGCATCAAGTCAGATCTACGGTTTGTTAAAGCGCGCCGATGAAAAATATGTCACCGAACGGGCCTACAACAACCCGAAGTTTGTCGAGGACATTGTCCGTGACCTTGCCAACGACCTCAATAAACAAACCGGCTTGCTTTACTACAAACTGGAAACGGAAAATTTTGAATCCATCCATAACCACTCTGCCTATGCCGTGATAGAAAAATCCAAATAGGCGGAGAGGAACAGCATCCCTGATAAGACAGCCGCTTACAGTGGCTCCGTGAGCCGTTTAAAAATTTCAATACGAGGTAATCCATGAAAGCCATACTGATGACTCAGACTGGCGGGGCCAATTTGCTGGAAGCGGCGGATATTCCCGAACCCGCCATTACCGAACCAAACCAAATCAAAGTCCAACTAAAAGCCGCCGGGGTCAATCCGGTTGACACCAAGCTGCGCCAGCGTGGCGTATTTTATCCTAACGCGCTTCCAGCCGTGCTGGGTTGCGATGGTGCCGGGGTGGTGGTGGAAACGGGAAGTGCCGTCAGCAAATTCGAGGTCGGCGACAAGGTCTGGTATTGCCACGGCGGACTCGGCGGGGATCAAGGCAATTACGCCGAGTTCAATGTGCTGGACGGGCGTTGGGCCACGCATATGCCCAAGACCCTCAGTTTTGAGCAGGCCGCAGCGGGGCCTTTGGTGTTGATTACCGCTTGGGGCGCCTTGTACGACCGGGCCAGGCTGCAACAATCCGACACGGTGTTGATCCATGCCGGGGCCGGCGGCGTGGGGCATGTCGCCATACAATTGGCCAGGCTGCATGGGGCAAAAGTCATCGCCACCGTGGGCACCGATAACCATGTCGCATTGGCAAGGTCTTGGGGGGCCGACGAGGTGATCAACTACACCACGCAGAATTTTGTCGATGCCGTCAACGACCTGACCGGAGGCAAAGGCGCGGAGGTGGTGCTGGAGTCGGTGGGACAGGGGACTTTTGAGCGCAGCATCCATTGCACCGCCCATTTCGGCACCATCGTCACCCTGCTTGAAATCGGCAACGCCGACTTAAAGGAAGCCCGGATGAGAAATTTGCGCATTGGTTTTGAACTGATGCTGACCCCTCAACTCCGCCAACTTGCCGGCGGGCTGGACCTGCAAGTGGACATGCTAAACCAATGCGGCCGGTGGATCGACCAAGGCAAGTTGAAAATCCACGTCGGCGAAGTCCTGCCGCTGGAGCAAGCCGCCAAGGCCCATGAGATTATCGAGGGTGGACATGCAACCGGCAAGGTGGTGTTGAAAATTGATTAAGGGGTGACCAATCGTCCGTGACACCGAGGTTTTAGTGCCTGACATCGCCGGCTGGAAGCGTGAGCGCATGCCGGTTTTGCCGCAGGATCACCGCTTTGAGATTGTCCCGGATTGGGTCTGTGAGGTTCTGTCGCCAAGCACTCAAAGAAAAGATAGGGTAATCAAAAGGAAGACCTACGCCCGTTACGGCTTGAAGTTTTTATGGTTGATTGATCCTTGGTCTCGGATTCTGGAAAGCTATCACCTAGACGATGGGCATTGGGCCGTAAGCGGTTTGTTTCAGGATCAAGACGAGGTTTCCACGCCTCCCTTTGATGCCGTTGTGATTGCCTTGGGCGATCTTTGGCAGTAGTAGTAGCAATAAGACCGCCTTGGCGGCCGTTTCCGGCGAAACACTGAAAATGCAATGATGAGTGGAGTCTAATACATGACTGATAATACAGAAAATCTGGTGCTTGAAATATTACGACAAATGCGCGGCGACATAAGTACTCTTCGCAACGAAATGCGCGACGGTTTCAACCGCGTCGAGGTTCGGCTCGGCTATGTCGAGCAATCCTTAGCCGGCAATTTGGCGGTAGCGGCTTCCGACCGTGATGAAATTCGCAGTTTGAAGCAACGGATAGAACGTATAGAAAGGCGGTTGGAACTTCAGGGTTGATTTTTGCTAGGTTTTATATAAATCCAGATAAGAAGACCGAGTCGGTCCTTGGTTGCTGGTTCCCAAGCCGGAGCTTGGGTGATCTAGCGTCAGGAGTTACTTTGCCTTACGCTGCTTCTGCGGCTTTCTAGTGATCGCGGCTCCTAGGCCAATCAGCATAAGGGCCAGCGAAGAAGGTTCTGGTATGGAAGACGTTGGGCCGGAAACGTAGTTGACGCTGACATTATCCATTACAGGGCCGTAAGTGGTTCCCCCGTTCTGGTTTGTGCCGAAGAACGTAATTGTTGTGGAAGTTCCTGCTGCTGTGAATTGGTAGGAGAATGGATCAAAGGTTTGGGTTGCAAACGAACCGCTTCGTGTTGTCGTAAAGCTTTGGTTCACCAAAGACCCTGCTGTTACCAACCCCGTGTTGAACTGATTTAAAACAGACGCTACACCAAAACTCAGCTCATATACAGCGCCGCTGATGGTTGGAATGGCTGTGGCGATGGAGCTAGATGTCTGGTGAACAAGATCAACTGAATACAAGCCATTCATAGCCCCGTATGTAGGGGTTTTAATCCAATCAACTCCGTTTCCCGGCCCACCAACCGTCCAGCCTGTGATTGTCGTACTTCCTACAGCAAGCCCCATTGCATCAGGCGGTGCATTTGCCACAAAATCTCCTAATTCAAAACTACCTGCCCCAGCACCGTAGGTGTCATTGATGATATTGGCATAGGCAGTGACCGGCTGAATGACGCTAAACGCCGCAAAAAGAAATGCCCCTCGGAAGATTCCTTTGGAGTGCGGTGCTAAGATTTTTTGTGACTTGTGACTGTTTCATGATGGTTTCCTATAAATGTCAGGGTTTATTGATCTGCATGTCTGTACATCCGATTCCTTCCTGTGAACCGTTTACACTAAGCCTGCCGAAGTGCGAAACTCTTCAACATCCCCAATACTGTATAATAAATCAGAAAAATGTTCCATCCGTATAATTACTTACGGATTTGATGTTACACAGCAACGGTTCTGGGTTGCCGTAGGGTGGCCTTCGGGCCGCCAAGCAAGCCCCAAGTTTCGCTTTACCCACCGAAGCGGCCTGAAGACCGCCCTACGGGTGCTAACTGCGTAACATCAGTTACGGATGTAACGCACGACGAACGCATTTGGCTTGTAATGTTTGCTGGTTCCCAAACTCCAGCTTGGGAACCCTTAACCCTGCAAGCTCTAGCTTGTATTGAGTCGAAAGCGTGAGCGGTCACGTTCCCAAGCTGGATATCTCATCGTTATACACAAGTCGTTGCGGGAGCAGCAGAACCCCGAAGGGGTTCAAGCTATTAGCCGGGGGTTGAGCGAAGCGACACCCCCGGGCGGCAAACCGAATAAAACATCGACCCCGGAGGTGTCGCAGTCTCTTCGGCACGGCCTTAGGATACCACCAGTCTGAACCTAGCATTTGTAGCGTTTTTGGAAGAGCGCCTAGGTTCTTGGGCCGATTGCTGCGACCCCTCCGGGGTCGTGGGTCTTTTTTCCGCATTATCCGGGGGTGTCCGCTTCGCTCAACCCTTAGGCTTTTGTCTGGCAACCCCCCGGGTTGCAATAGCTCGGCATTTTTGGCCCAGCGGGACTTGTGTATAACGATGAGAGCTGGAGCTTGGGAACGAGCGTTAACTGGTTAACTCAGCGATTGATCTTTGTGGTAGTGCGATAGTTTATGACCAACCAAAACCTTTCCCAACGCGACCACGCCGTCCTCTGGCATCCTTGCACCCAGATGAAGGATCATGAGCTTCAACCGGTCATCCCCATCCGCCGGGGGCAGGGCGTGTGGCTGGAGGATTTCGACGGCAAGCGTTACTTGGATGCCGTCAGTTCGTGGTGGGTGAACCTGTTCGGCCATGCCAATCCGTATATCAATGCCGCATTAAAAAATCAGTTGGAAAAGCTAGAGCACGTCCTCCTTGCCGGCTTCACCCACGAACCCGCCGTCTGCCTGGCCGAGCGTCTCATTGCCTTGGCCCCGCCCGGATTAAGCCGCTGCTTCTTTGCCGACAACGGTTCCTCGGCTGTCGAGGTGGCACTGAAAATGAGCTTCCACTACTGGCGCAACTGCGGCCAAACCGGCAAGACCCGTTTCGTCACGCTGGAAAACAGCTACCATGGCGAGACTTTGGGCGCGTTGGCGGTGGGCGATGTGGCCCTGTACAAAAGCACCTACGCACCGCTGCTGATGCAAGCCATCATTGCGCCTTCACCGGATTGTCATCACCGCGAGCCGGGCGAGTCCTGGGCGGATTATTCAATCCGCCGTTTTGCAGGCATGGAGCGTATTTTGTCCGAACATGCCGGTGAGGTTTGCGCCGTCATCGTCGAGCCTTTGGTGCAGTGCGCCGGTTCCATGCGCATGTACGACCCGGTTTATCTAACCCGTCTGCGGGAAGCGTGCGACCGCTACGGTGTCCATCTGATTGCCGATGAAATCGCCGTCGGTTTTGGTCGAACCGGTACGATGTTCGCCTGTGAGCAAGCCGGCATCACGCCTGATTTTCTCTGTCTATCAAAGGGCATCACCGGCGGTTACTTGCCTCTGTCCGCCGTGTTGACAGGGGAAACGGTTTATCAAGCGTTTTATGCAGATTACGCCACACAAAAAGCCTTCCTCCATTCCCATAGCTACACCGGCAATGCTTTGGCCTGCACCGCCGGGCTGGCCACCTTGGACTTGTTTGGGAAGGATGACGTGCTGAACCGCAACCGGGAACTGTCCCGCTTGATGGGCGAGGCCGCAGCGCATTTTGCGGACCATCCCCACGTTGCCGAAGTGCGCCAGACCGGCATGATACTGGCTATTGAAATGGTCAAAAACAAACAAACCCGTGAGCCTTTCGACTGGCGCGAACGTCGCGGCCTCACCGTTTACCGCCATGGCTTGGAACGTGGCGTGCTGCTGCGGCCTTTGGGCAATGTGGTCTATTTCATGCCGCCTTATGTCATTACGCCGGAAGAGATTGATTTCATGGCGAAGGTGGCATGGGAAGGGGTTGATTTGGCGATACAAAATTAAATTCTTCATTTAAGCATAGCAGTGTCTCTAGCCAGATTGTAAAGTATGGTGTAAAGTCTTGACTGTTTTTTTAACTAACACTTTCTCGATACCGAGGTAATTGTCATGAGTGCTCCGTGGGGTAATGCGCCTATTTTTTATGCTTTGGCGCATGTCCAGTTCAATGCGATTCCTGCGATGGCGAAATATGCCCCCGAAATCGCAGATCGTTTGCGTCGTGCTGGCTACCCCGATGCACAAGAGGATAAACAATCTGTGGCGTCGTTCGACATGACTATCGGCGGAGACCCAGATGCTCAAAAAATGGATCGAAGGGAAGTGTTGCGTTGGCGGCTCTCAAATCGGGAAAAAACTGCCTGCTTCCTGTTGTCACAAGATGCCTTGATCTATCAGACCACGCACTACAGTGGGCGAGATGCCTTCTTCGCCGAACTGCAAAAGGGGCTGGAGGTGGTGCATAAGGTCGTTGGACTTGATTTTGTAGATCGCATTGGTTTGCGCTATCTAAATTCCGTGTTGCCGTGCGAGGGAGAAACGCTGGATCAATATTTGATCCCTGAAGTCTTAGGATTAAGTGGAAAATTGAAGGATGGATTACAACAGGGTTTGGTTGAGGCAGTTGCGCAATTATCATATGGCATACTCGTGAGTCGTGCATATACTGTTGTATCACAGGGGGGGAATCCTCCTTTGCCACCTGAATTATTGCCCTTGCAGCTTGAGGTTCAGCCGCGTTTCAGCCCACGTAATGGCTTTATAACCGTTCTCGATAACGACTGTTTTATCCAGAAGAGGGACGCATTTTCTTTGTCAAGTATTGTGGCAACACTGCAAAAATTACGTGAAGGCATTGGTCTCGCTTTTGATTGTTCATTTACTCCATTTGCACAGGATCGCTGGAAATGACAAACATAATACTCTCTACAGAGAACCTGTACCCCCGCAGTGGCGATATATCCAAGTCCTATCCACGGTATATCCACACGCATGAATCTCCTATGCAGGAGAAGCTAGATTATTTCAGTGCGCCATTTGAGCTTGTTTCCCGTATTGGTGTTACCGCATTAATCTGTACAAGTCTGGGTTCTGGTGCGATGCATGGCCTGACCCTGACTGAAGATGGATTGCGTGAAGCACTCCGCCGTAACCGTGCCAGCTTAATTCATCATTCGGTCGGGAATAAAGATCGGGCCACAAAGAGTGAAGAAGTTGAAAGTCGCACACTAACTGAACAACTGCGCGATATTCGCAAGGCGTTTGGTCTGAATGCGAGCGATTTGGCGACCTTGATCGGTGTCTCTCGCCCCACTCTCTACACATGGCTGGATGGTCAAGCACCTAAATCAGCAGAGGCAGTGGAGCACATTTTCAGTCTCTCCAAGGTGGCAGACGACTTCGCCAGCCTTGGCTTGCGCCGACCTGATAACCTAGTCAAGCGCCCTATGTTTGAAAACGGCGCATCGCTTTTTGGCTTGCTCCAGCAGGGCAAGGACATTCACAACCGATTTGAGGCCTTGCGTACCCTAGACGAAAAAGAGGCAACGAGTCGCGGTAAGATTCGTGGGTCTGATAAGTCGATTATTTCGCTGGATGAAGCGGCTTCAGAAAGTGTCCCGGCATATTCGGAGTGAGGATCATTGAATGGATGCAATGATCCGGGTTTGGAAGACCTTGGTGCAAAGAGCTAAACTACTCTTAAATTCATGTATTTTCATGAATTTAAGACAAAATCAACCTATTGAGCCATCATGGAGTCAAGATACACTTTACCGACAAGGTTCCGTGTTATCAAGCGATGTCGCAGTCTGTTGCCTAGGAATAACCAATGGTGATGAATTTGCTGTGGTCGTTTCGCATGATTGCGACATAACTAACGCTGTCATAACGGAGGGAGCCATGAAGGAGCCTTTTGTTGAAGCCATTATTGCCCGAGCCGTTGATCGCATGGATGGCAACTGTTCCCAAGCTAAGAATTCGCGATTGTTGCATATTGAGTTTGCACGGAATAACCAATCCTGCTTCATGGAGTTGGTCGCCACGGAAAAGCGGACAATTGGCAAAATTGCCCTGGTCAACTCAGCCCCTGATAGTTCATTCAGCTTATCTGATAGCAACCGACAGATTCTTCAAAGATGGCTGGCTGCGCGCTATCGGCGTCATGCCTTTCCAGACACCCTTAATCACCGTTTGGGGCTGGCATTTGACAAGAAACTCAAACAGTCTGCTGACGAAATCATGGCTGTATTCATCAATTATGAACCGCGCAATAAGGAGTTACCTGAAAACGAGCCTTATGAATTATGGGTATATGTCGTAGCTGACACCACCAAGTGGGAAAGCATCGAGAAAGCCGGGGCTATAACTCAAAAACTTAAGGAAGGACTGGACAAGCTGAAAGGGCTGGACATCGTCGAATGCAAGGCAGTGGCTGACACTGAATTTACACTGGCCGACACCCGCAGAACAATTGAATTTCGACTGGAACACCTTAGCCTCCGCCGCGAACCGTTCGGCGCAATTGCCGAACACTGAACGAACCCCCATGCGCATTTCCCGATTCTTTCTACCCCAACCGTTAAACTCTGGAGCGACTATTCACCTTGAAGAGGAAAGCGCCCATTATGTCCGCACTGTATTGCGCCTGAAAAAAGGGGCGGATTTGATTGTTTTCAACGGGGAGGGCGGGGAATACCCGGCCACACTGCTTGAAGCCCACAAGGAAGCCGTCAGTGTCCAGTTAGGTGAGTTCAACCCACGCGAAACGGAATCGCCGCTTATCATTTCCTTGGGGCTAGGCATCTCGCGTAGCGAACGCATGGACTTGGCAATCCAAAAAGCGGTGGAATTGGGTGTTTCATCCATCACACCCTTGCTTGCCGAGCGTTGCGTGGTGCAACTGGACGACCCTGCGCGCAAGGGCCAGCGCTTGCGCCACTGGCGCAAAGTCGTCCAAGGCGCTTGCGAACAATGCGGGCGCAACCGCCCCCCGCCGATTTTTGAGCCGGTGAAATTGGAAGACTGGGTTACTTGCCAGGCCGGGCTGCGACTGTTCCTAGACCCCGGCGGGACAAAGACATTGCGCGAACTGCCTCAGCCGGAAGGTGCTGTGTGCCTGTTGACAGGGCCGGAGGGCGGATTCAGCGGACACGAACGAAAAATTGCCTTGGCAGCGGATTTTTTCGCCCTGCGGCTGGGTCCTCGTGTCCTGCGCACTGAAACGGCGGCCTTGGCGACCGTTTCGGCCATTCAAACGCTGTGGGGGGATTTGGGGTGATAAAGCAGTTTTGGGTTTTTCCACTTAGACAATTCGATAAGCGTACCGGACAAGGCCGACTGGCTCACTGCCGAAATCCTGCATTGCCGCCTAGAGTATGAATCCGTGCATTTGTGGAAAATTGGCTGGATCAACCGGTCCCATCGGGTCAAGGACGATGTCTTGCGCGAGTCGCGGGACTTGCATCTTTACGCTTTGCGGGACGTTTGCAAGCGCGATGATTTTGGCGAAGAAATGATGGGGCGCACATGATCGAACGTTGGCGAGCCGCCTTTAAGGCTGACCCAAAACAAGCCATCACCGATTTGTTCAGCGGCAGGGCGGGTTTGGGTGCTGGCTTGCGGCTGGACATCCCCGAATTGCTGTATCAAGAATTCCCCGACATGCCCGGACTGTCCGGCGAGCGCGAAGCCTTGGATGGTGCTTTGCTAGGCTGGCTGGTGGCGATGCGCAAGGACTATGCGGCCCAAGTCAAGCGGCTAGGGTTTGGCGTTTACAGCCTACGCTTGTGCGATGCGCTGTCTGCTGCGCAATTGCTGGCACTGCCGCGCACGATTTATCACATCCGGCAAACCTTGGGCGCGTGGCTGGACAGCCTGGTCCCGTTGCGGCTGGCCCCGGAGCGCGACCCGGCGCTGGAATGCTGGCGTTTGCTGACCCTGCGCCAAACTGATGCCGCCCACACTGCGGCTTGGCTGCGGCTGGCGGCGGATACGCGCCCGGAATATCTTAGCGTGGCCCTGGCTGGCCTGCAACGTCTGCCCAACCAAGGCGATGCCCGCCTCAACCAAGTGTTGATGGTGACGGCCCTGTTGCACCATGCCGCCCGTGATAGTGACCTTGATGCGGCTTATGAATTTTTCACGCAACGCTATTCCGCTTTGCGTGGATTTTACCCCGCAGGGCCGGATCATTGGCAAGCGGTGCTGGACGATGCGCTCAAAGGATTCCAGAACCACGCCAAAAAGCTACCAACGGCACGAGCCTTGATTGCACAAATCAACGCCGCACCCAAGCCCAAGCAGCGAAAAAAGCCGCCAGTGGTGACGGAGAGAGTGCGTCCTTCCGATAGAGGTGAGAATGAACAATTACTGCGGGATATTCGACAGACTAGGCAATCCGGCGATAGCCTGGCCGAACGGTTGTTCATGATTTTGCAACAAAACCACCACTACTCTGATGCAACCGGGGACAGCTATTATTTTGTGCATACCCTTAGCAACCACGGCACCCAATTATTGAAACGCCATCGCTTAAGTGCTGGGAGTTTGGGCCGCTTGTCGAGGATGATAGAACGTGGCTTGGACTGTGAACCGATGAATCCGTTTATGTGGATGCTGTGGGCGAATACGCTGGCCCACCAACAACACCGGGATGCGCAGGAATGGGTGTTACAGGAAACCGCACGGTTGTTTCCGGGCGATGAACCCTCGCGGGTGGAACTGGCGCGGCTGTTGATCCAGCGCGGGGAAGACCGTTGGGACGAAGCCGAGCGTTGGCTGCGGGAAGTGACCGAGTTTAGCCCCAATGATGAACACTCACGGGTGGAACTGGCGCGGCTGTTGATCCAGCGAGGGGAAGACCGTTGGGACGAGGCCGAGCGTTGGCTGCGGGAAGTGACCGAGTTTAGCCCCAATAATGAACCCTCACGGGTGGAACTGGCGCGGCTGTTGATCCGGCAGGGTGTTGACCGTTGGGACGAGGCCGAGCGTTGGCTGCGGGAAGTGACCGGGTTTAGCACCAATCACGAACCCTCTCGGGTGGTGTTGGCGAGGCTGTGGGCTAGGCAAGGCAAACGTACTGAAGCCATCGAACTGCTGGAGGTGTTCTTGGCCCGTTATCCGCAAAACTCCACTGCTCGTGATTTTCTGGAAAAACTCCAACCCGGGATTGACGCTCAGTTTGACGAACACGCTGAGGACGACTTGGATTCAGAGGCTTCGCCGCCATTTGATCGCCCCCCTCCTAACCTCCCCCCGTTGAGGGGAGGAACTAATTCAACAGCAGTAGGCCGGAATAAGCCCGCTTTAGTGGGCGTTTCCGGCAAACCGACAGGCCAAACGCCGGAAACAGTCGTTGCACGACCTTATTCCGGCCTACATCCAAACCTTAATTCAACAGTATCACCCCCAGATGGGGCAGGGCTTGCCACGACCTCACTGGACTGGGCCGGGGGCGAGGTGGCGGAATCCGGTTTGCTAAACGAACTGGCACGCCGGGGAGGTTTGCAGAGCGAGTTTCACCGCGCCCTCGCGGCCAAGGCCGGCAACCCCGACACCGCATTGATCGACGCGGCAGCAGCTAATGGCGATGCCTTGGCCGGCTTGTTCCGTCAGTGGCTATCGCCAGACTTCAGCGCAGAACCGCCGCCCCATGCTTGGGCATGGCGGGCTTGCCGTTTGTATCAAACCGCAGCAGCGGAGCAGGATTGGCAAGAACTGGAACGGGATTGCAATGAATTCTTGGTGGAAACCCGCTTTCTACACTTACAAACAATGCAGCAAGCAGATGAACGGGAGGATCAAGCCCGCCGGTTTCACAAGCGCTTCATCGAACCGGCGGGCGCTAAGGGCTTGACACCGTTGGAGCAGTTCATGGCGGAAACCCTGGACCGCCCGCCTTCACCTGAACTTGCCCTAGCCGTGCTGTCCAGCGCCGCCGTCGGCGCACCGCAATTCCTTAGGTGATTTCCAATAACGAACCCACCAAAAGAATCGTCCACGAAAAACACGAAAGGCACGAACAAGACATGCTTTTGTTCGTGTTTTTCGTGCCTTTCGTGGACTCTATTTTTTGCCTGCGTATCAGATTTTTGATGGGATGTTCTTTCTCAGGAATCACCTTAGGCACTGGATACCGGCATCCTAAGCCGGTATGACGAAGTTCTCGGCACTGGCCGAAGAACCTTGCTAATCGGGATCCCTTATATGCGGTTAAGATGATTTCAGGCATCTTGCCAAGCTGAAGGTGGGAGAGTGTGAATTGGCTCGAGTAGGCAAGCTGCTGAATCGATTGCCCACGCGGAAAACTTATGGCTTGTTGGATGCCTGATGTAAGGCGGGCGGCTTGCTTGCCTTGGCTTTGTTAGCCGTCCGCCTAGTTTGATTAACGCTGTTTAACTGACGCCATGCCGGTGGGACATTATCGCAAGTTTTGGGTTACTTGCGTAATTCCTGATCCCGGTAATGGGCGTCCACCCAGCAACGCGGAAGTTCTTCGCCAGATGGGAAGAGTAGGTTTGTCTTGGGGAACTTGTCAGCTTCCCCCATCTCTTCGCCATAATGCAACCGACCGACCACGCTGGCATGGGTGGGGTTGAACAGATCATTGAGGCTTAACACCTCGACCAAATGGCCTTCACTTTTTTGTTTGAGAAACATGGCTGTCACTCCTCTTTTACATAAAAGCACGGGTTCACTTTGAACTCCACTTACGCAGCGGATTAGACAATAGTATCGTTCCAAAATTCGCTGCCCATTCCCGTTATAATTGACGTTTTTCCGCCTTCGACAGAAAAATTATTTATCATGGAACAACTACCTCAAGAAGGGTTGGCGCTGATTCTGCTGGTATTCGTACTCGGCATGAAGCATGGCCTGGATGCAGACCATTTGGCCACCATCGACGGGATGACCCGCTATAATGCGCCCGTCAACCCGGCATTGGCCCGCTTCTGTGGCGTTTTATTCTCATTGGGTCATGGTGCCGTGGTCGTGGCTGTCGCCACCTTTGCCAGTTGGGCCGCCAAAACCTGGACAGCCCCGGAATGGATGGAAAGCTTCGGCGTTATTACCTCTATTTTTTTCCTGTCCTTGCTCGGTTGCGCCAACCTGCTTGCCGTCCTGCGAACCCCTGCCAATCAGATCGTGCAACCCGTGGGGGTGAAGGGTCGATTTCTCGGCAGTCTGCAAAGGGCTGGCAGCCCCTCCATCATCGCTTTGGTGGGTGCATTGTTCGCGTTGTCTTTTGACACCATGAGCCAGGCGGCTTTGTTCGCGCTCAGCGCCCGGCAGGAAGGGGAATTCTGGCGCGCGCCGTTGCTGGGAGGGATTTTCATGTTTGGAATGTTGGTGACTGACGGGCTCAATGGCCTTTGGATATCACGGGTGTTACGCCGGGCGGATAGGATGGCCATCATTGCCTCGCGGGTCATGGGCTTGACCGTCGCCACACTCAGCCTGGCGGTGGCAGCCTTGGGCGCGGCAAAATATTGTTCACCCGCCATTGGCGGTTTGATGGAAGGCTTGGAGATGCAAACCGGCCTGGCCGTTTTTGCCGCCGTGTGCATTGCCCTTGCGGCAGGGATGCTGCTTTCCCATCGGCGGGCGGACAAAGTTGCCTGACCGTAAATCCACCCAATTATGATCGGCTTATACCGCTTTATAACTTGCCGACGACTTGGCCGGCAGTTTTTTCAAGCATTGTGGAGATCACCTTAATGGACAAGAAAGCATCCCGGCTACCGTCTTGGGCGATGTGGGCAATGATGGTTGTATTGATGGTGCTAACGATCCATGTTGTGATCGAAAGCGCAGTCCAACTGTATTTTGCCAACCAGTCCGGGGCTTGGAAGTACCTCTCGGAATTCCGCGAAAAAGCCAGGCAAGCGGGGTTGAGCCTCAGCCAATACGGGCAGAAGGTTGGGCTAGACCCTTATCTGGGTTGGTGCCGGGAAGAGGCCAGGCAACACGAACCCCCGCCAACGGTTGCCAAATCCGGCACGGTTCTATTTGTCGGGGATTCTGTCACCGCCGGTCACGACGTGCGGGCGGGCGAGGAAGACTATCCCTCGCTGCTGGCTGCACAGTGGGGCAAACGCGGGGTCAAAGTGGTCAATCTTGCTGCGCGTGGCTATGGAGTGGATCAAATGTGGCTAAAACTTCTGTTACAGGCAGGAGGCTACCATCCTGATGCCATCGTTTTCGCCTACATACCCCATGACTTGATCCGGCCTGGCAATGACTTTAATTTTGGCCTGCCCAAGCCAAGGTTCCATTTCACGGGGCCGCACACAGCACTTACTTTGGCAGAGGAGATAGGGGAATACCATCGACACTATGATGCCGCTCGCTCCGGTTTCCACTTAAGCGGGTGGTTCGCCGGCCACTATTGGGACAATAAGGAATACTACGCGCCGGCTCTGGCAACGGATTACTTCGACCGTTTGTATCGCCACATAGGCGAAGGCTTGGCGCAAATATCACAAGAATGGAAAATACCCGTGATCGTGGTCAAACTGACCAATTTCCGCCAGTTTAGCGGGTCTGCCCCACTCATCCTGCTGGCGGCATCAGGCTTGGTCAACCCGAAGCATCTGGACAAAGCCGATGTGCGCTATCTGGACATGGACGACTGTGTCCCGGCCAAGGCCAAAGCCCGGGGGCTTGAGCTTGAAAAGGAATTCGCCCATCATCCAAGCCCGCCTGGCCACCGCCTGTTGGCCGAATGCCTGGGCGACTTTATGGAGCCTATTGTACTTAACCGTCTGAATGGATCGACGGTCAAAGACAGCCCTAAACCGGCAGAAAATTGACATCAGCCAGAGCCATTAAGCCGGCTTTCCAACTGTTGCAGGAAAAAGCGAGGGATGCGCTCCTCCAGCCAATAGCGCGGCCGCCCCGGAATGTTTCCCGCAACAAAACCCACATGCCCGCCTGAACGGGCGAGTTCAACATGCACGGCGGGGGAAAGCTCCTCCACTGAGGGTATGACCTGCGGAGTCATGAAAGGGTCGTCAAGCGCATGGATAACCAAAGTAGGCGTGAGAATGTCTTTGAGATACTGCCGGGAACTCGATTTTGCATAATAATCGTGAACATCGCGAAACGGATAGAGCCCGGCAATGACCCTGTCGTCGTACTGCCAAAACGAACGGATGGGGGACAAATCGCCAAGCTTGCGCAGCATGTCCGCTTCCTTGGCATGGCCCATCGTCTGCAAATGCTTGTGTTTCAGATAGATGTATTGCTTTAATTCCCGCAGCAGTCGGTTTCGGTACAGCCTTGAAAACCCCAAGTCCATCCGGCTTGAACATAGGTTCAGCAGCAGCGGCACGGAAACCGCCGCTGCGGCGAACAAATCGACATTCCGCCTGCCTTCCCCCAGCCATTTCAGCAACACATTGCCGCCCAAGGAATAACCCACTGCCGCCAGCGGTGTGTGAGGACAGGCGTTCCTAATGTGTCGGTACAAAAAATCAAGATCGTCGGTGTCGCCAGAATGGTAACAGCGCGCGGTCTGGTTCGGTTGGCCGCTACAGCCGCGAAAATTCAAGGCAACACTGCTAAAACCCTTGCTGTGCAGGGCAACCTGCATGCCGAGTATGTAAGTCGAATTTGATGAGCCCGACAAGCCGTGTATCAGCATGACGACGGGGCGGGACGCATCGCCGCACCAGTCAATGTCGATGAAATCGCCGTCAGAAGTGGTCAGGCGTTCGCGCGTCGTGACCGGCCTCGGGGGGCGTCGCAACAAGGCGGGCCAGAGTGTCTGCAAGTGCGGGTTGTTTAGCCACCAAGCGGGCTTGAAGCCGATTGTGTTGGAAATAGGCATGTGATTCCGTAGACTCATCGCTGAAGAAAAAACCTTTCGCCATACAGATTATCAGCCTTTATCTGCAATGGTTAAGCAATTCGCGCAAAAGGACAAAAAGTTTTTTGAAAGACTATATTGCGTTTCCTTGCGATTGCTGTAATGCTTTCCATCAATGTGGTCGCGCACCTCGTCCGGCAGACAGGGCGCACCCAGAGAAGAAGTGGGGATTTTGTCACGGGTTTTGCACCATCCGGTTCATACACACAATAAAAGAGGGGTAGGTATGTCAAATATAGCTGGCAAGGCTTATGCGATGAATGTGATCACACCGATCAGGCCGTATACGACCTGGGTTAATAAATTCATCTTTTGGATCGCAGTAAAAATTCCGGGTACATTGAAAGGTTTGATCACCCTTTCATTGATTCACTACGCCCGTTGGGTAATCATAGGCAAGGATCAGTTCCCGCATTTGGACCCGAAGCAGCCCAAGGAAGAGTTAAATTACACCTACATGATGTTCTTCAGCAACTTCAACGGCAGTTGGGACCAGTATGTCGATTCCTTTACGTTTGCAATTCCTGGCGGGCTAGACTTGTTCTGGAAATGGAATATCCGTTATTCGAAATCGGTTCCGTTGACACCGTTTCATGATTACATCCGTTACAACCAGATCGAAACCATCCACTACTATAACGCTTATCCACTGGCCGCATCGAATGATGTGAAGAGTGCCAAGACCGTCAAAAGTTCGCTTATCAAGTTTGAGCAGGATACACGGAATGTGAGCGGCGACAACTTTCTGAAGCTCTACAATGCATTGTTGCGCGGCTTGCAACATGACATGGGCGATATGTATCCAACGCCTATCGTCAGCATGTCGGCCCACCAAGTGGAAAGACGGCAAAAGTGGCATGCGGCCAATCTGCCAGAAGGGGGAGCCGGCCCTACAGGTGGAACGGCGCCGAAAGAGGCACACGGGCATTCTGCTAAAAAGGGGAAATAGTCATGTCAAGTAATATCAGCGGCAACGCCTACGCTTTAACCATTTTATCGCCGATCAAGGATGGATTTACGCAAGACGAAATTGCCTACGCAGACATCGTGAGGGATCGTTTGCAAGGCTGGAACGCCGAGCATAACAGCCCGATGGCATTGGTGCCGCAAACTTACCTATGCCGCTATTTTGTGCTGGACGATGTCTACTTGGAATCCTTGCCGGGTGGGAGCGCGATAGATACACTCGTCGATTGGCTACCCTTCGTACCCGACACCTTGCGACGCTGGGCATGGCCGAAAGAAGATCACCTGAAATCTCGCTATCTGGTTTTCTCATGCAATTTCCATGGCGGGCCAAAGGCCGATCTCGACGGCTACCTGCGTGGAATGTGGAATGCGATTGGTGATCGCATCAAGGAAATCTGGGGCTATTGCCACGGTTTCGATCAAGTCGATAATGCCGATAAATTTATCGACTACATGAAAAAGTGCCAGCTTACCGCAACCTTGTTTTTCGTCGGTTCCAACGATGATCCGCTGGAAGAGCAATTGAAAGCACTCTATCTGAAGCAGGAATTCGCAAAATTCGCCATCGACAATCAGGGGCTTGATGCCGCCACAGTGAAGACGAACTTTCAGGCTTTCGTCGATCGCGTCAGGCCGTCCGAACTGGACGGGCCGACATGGAAGGCGGGTGCCTATCGGGTGGATGAATTAGTTGAGTTAAAGAAAAATAAGGGGTGATATTGTGACCAAACAATTAGACTTGCTAGATATCCAAGGTAATATTCTTCGTGCCTATGGTCGCTTCGGCTACCCGGTTGCCCGCTACGTATTTCTGAATGTCAGAAATACGGCCAAAGGCCGGGAGTTTGTCGGCGAGATTACCAAAAAAGTGACGACATCCGTGGAATGGGGGGATGGGCCGGGCAAAATTAAGCAACCCGACAGGACAGTCAATATTGCGTTCACCTACCAAGGGCTGAAGGATCTGGGTGTGCCGATATCTTCGCTGGTTGGTTTCTCGCCGGAATTTGCCAGTGGCATGAAGGGACGCAAGGACATACTGGGCGATGACGGCCCCAGTTCACCAGAACATTGGGATCCGATATGGCGCGGGAACCGGGAGACGCGGGAGAAGGATGTGCATATCTTCATCTCGCTGAATGCGTTGGCCGGCCAAGGTTTGGACTGGTTGACAGTTGCCGAGAAAAACCGTGACGACGCTTATGCATGGTTGTTGGATGAGATCAACAAAACTGAAGGTGGCGTGGTTTTGTTGGACGGCCATCTAGGTGATGACGATGCCAACCTGAACTATCAAGATGTCAGAGTCGTGCTGGACAACAATGGCGTGCCCACGCCCAAAGAACATTTTGGCTACACTGATGGCATCAGCGATCCGGTGTTTGAAGGTGTGCCCTATGATGAGAGGCGCGTCAAGGGCCGAGGCAAACAAATGCCGGGAGGCACATGGGCACCGCTGGCAACCGGGGAATTCTTGCTCGGTCACGTTGATGAGGCCAAAGAATACCCACCCGCACCCGAGCCTATTCTGCTGTCGCGCAACGGCACTTACATGATTTACCGCAAGCTGCATGAAAACGTTGCCACCTTTGACCGCTACCTGGAAGAGCAGGGTTCGAAGTTCCCCGGCGGAAAAGCACTGCTTGCGGCCAAATTTGTCGGTCGCTGGCCTGACACGGGTGTGCCATTGGTCAAAGCCCCGGATGCGGCGAGTAATGCGAAGTTCGGCGCCCAACTACTGTCACTTAATGCAGCTTTGAATGCGGCACAAAAAAAAGGTGACAAGGAGTCCGTAAAGTCCAATGAGCAAGCCATAGACGATATTCTGAGCGACTTCACCTACGACGACGACATGAGCGGTGCCAAGTGTCCGTTTAGCTCGCACATCCGTCGCATCAACCCACGCGCATCACTAGAAATGATGAACGAAGAGGGTGACAAGCCAGGTTCGTTCAAGGTCAGCAAAGATGCGTTTGACACCCCCGGCGCACTGGCGAATCGGCGTCGCCTGCTCCGTCGCGGTTTGCCTTATGGCGAGGTCAAAGATCGCACTCGCGACGACGGCAATCACGGCATCGTCATTATGATGGTCAATGCCGACATCAATCGCCAGTTTGAGTTCGTGCAGCAGCAGTGGGTCAACTACGGCAACGACTTCAAGGCGGGCAACGATAAGGAGATTATCTTGGGCAACCACAGTATGGATGACAATTTTCCGAGCAAGGCCGTGATCGAAGCTGACCCGGACAGTGACCAGCCGCCGTATATCCTATCCAAGATTCCCCGTCTGGTGGTGACCCGGGGCGGTGATTATTTTTTCATACCAAGCATGACCGCATTGAGGATGATTGCCCAGGGTGTGATTGATCCGACTTAACTGTTTAGAAAAAAGCCGGCTTGTCCGGCTTTTTTTTGCATTCATGGATATCCCCGTGGGGATGAGACGGTTCCTTCATCGGGTAATCACCAAAATGAGAATTGCTGCGTCCATAGTTGGACTTGCCGGTTGAGTCTGCCGTGTGACAGGTTCGGTAGGTTCATTGAGTAAAAAAATGTAACGAGGAATATAGATATGACCAACAAACAACTTGCCCAAGAAACCATCCCGCCAGACGAAGCCAAATATATTGAAGATCTCGCTGAACGCTTAAAAGCGAAAATCATCAAAGACAACCCAACCGGCATTATGCGTCGCGATGCCCACCCAAAAATGCATGGTGTCGTCAAGGCGGAGTTTATTGTCGAACCCAACATTCCCCAAGAATTGAGGGTAGGCTTGTTCAAGGAACCAAAGACCTATCAGGCGTGGATTCGCTTCTCGAATCAAGATGGCAGCATAAATCCAGATATAGACCGTGACATTCGAGGCATGGCAATTAAGTTAATGGGCGTTCCGGGGGAAAAAATCCTGGAGCAGGAAAAAAATGAACAGACCCATGATTTCATTGTGATCAGCACCAATGTCTTCGTCACTAAGGATGCGGAAGAATTCGATGACATGATCAAATCGTTTACTGGCAGTGTCTTCGCAAAAGTCTGGTTTTTCCTGACTCATTGGCGCGTGGGCTGGAACTTGTACAAATCGATGGTTAAATTCGCCAACCCGCTGCAGATTCGCTACTTTAGCACCACGCCTTATTTATTCGGTGCGACCGCAGCCAAATATTCGGCCATCCCGCACATCAATAATACGCCTGATAAAATTCCCGACAACCCGGCAGACGATTATCTGCGACTGGCAATGGTTAAACAGTTAAAAGAAGGCGAAGCGCTGTTTGACTTTGCCGTGCAATTGCAAACTGACCCCGATGCCATGCCGATTGAAGACCCCGGACATGAATGGGCGGAATCAATGTCGCCGTTCCGCAAAGTCGCGACGATCAGGATTTTACAGCAGGAGTTTGACAGCGATAAACAGAAGGAATTTGGGGAGAATTTATCCTTCACGCCTTGGCATGCGTTGCCCGAACATCGGCCGCTGGGTGGCGTCAACCGGGCGCGTAAGGTGGTATATCGGGCTATTTCGCTGTTCCGGCACGAATACAATAAAACACCGAGGGTTGAGCCTGCCAGTTGGGAGATTTGATTTAAAGACGATCAATGCGCTTCCTCCACGCCTCCGACCTGCACATCGACAGCCCCCTGCGCGGTCTCGACCGTTACGACGGCGCTCCGGTAAACCGGCTACGCACGGCAACCCGGGCCGCGCTTGAACGTTTAGTCGACCGGGCGCTGGGCGACCCGGTCGATTTCCTCCTGCTGGCCGGTGACATCTATGACCGCGACTGGCAAGATTTCCACACCGGGCTGTTCTTCCGCGAGCAAATGGTGCGCTTGAACCGCGCGGGCATCCGTGTCTTCGCCGTACAGGGAAACCACGATGCCCAAGGCGTGATTTCGCGCCAATTGCCACTGCCCGACAATGTCCATGTATTTTCCAGCAGGGTTGCGGAAACCCGGCGCATTGATGAACTGTCGGTGGCGATTCACGGGAGGAGCTTCCCCAACCGTGCCGTCGAAGAAGACCTAGTGCCCGCTTACCCCGACCCCGTGCCGGGTTTCTTTAACATTGGCCTGTTGCACACTAGCCTGAATGGCCGGCCTGGCCACGACACCTACGCACCCACCGATCTCGCCACCCTGACAGCCAAGGGTTATGACTATTGGGCGCTGGGACATGTCCATGCGCGGGAGATAGTGTCGGAGCAACCGCGCATTGTGTTTTCCGGCAACCTTCAGGGACGGCATGCCAACGAAACCGGTGCCAAGGGCTGCGAAAGGGTTTCGGTGGAGGCCGGGCGGGTTGAATCTGAGTTTCTGCCAATGGACGTGGTGCGCTGGAGCCACCTCACTGTGAGCCTTGACGGAATTGACCGGCTTGAGGCTGTCAATGAAGCCTTCCAGTCAGCGTTGGCACCGGCATTGATTGGCGCGGCCGACCGGCTTCATGCCGTGCGCGTCACCTTGACCGGCATGACCGGATTGCATCGGCATGAAGCCGGGCAACCAGGCACCTTGGCGGCGACGGTGCAAGCGGCGGCTCAAGATGTGGTGGAAGCAGAAATATGGATCGAACAAGTGCGCATCGACCTGACCGCGCCGCTGGATCGGATGCAGTCGGCCCAGCGCCAAGACGCGGTAGGCGAGCTAACCCGTTTGGTTGATGGCTTGGTGGGCAACCATGAATCCATGCAGGGCTGGGCGCAATCGGCGCTGGGCGATGTCCTGTCGGCCATGCCCACGGAAGTGAGCGCCGGCGAAACCCCCAGGCTGGACAATTTCGCTGACTTGCGGGCCTTGCTGCTGGATGCGGAAGCCACAGTGCTTGCACGTTTGGCGGACGGGTGAGGGTTTTGTTTATTTTCTTCACTGATGTTACGCAACGGCCTAGGATTGGAGCGTCAAAGCTTGCTTTGACAGGCGAAGCAAGCTTCGCATTTCCCGCTCTCTTGTCAAAGCAAGCTTTGGCGCTCCCGTCATCCCTCTTTCGCGTCCATGCGTAACATCAGTTCTTCAGTCTATGAAATTATTAAAGTTGTTGTTACAGGCATTCGGACCCTTTACCGAAACAACGCTCGATTTTGCCAGTGGCCCGGCCAACCTGCACATAATCTATGGGCCCAACGAAGCGGGAAAATCCTCGGCGCTCCGGGCGATGACGGATTTGCGTTTCGGGATTCCAACCCGCAGCCCGGATGATTTCATCCACCCGTTCAATCAACTGCGCATCGGCGGCGTATTCATGGACGGGCAAGGCGAAACCCTGGGCTTGACCCGCCGCAAAGGCCGTGGAGCCACCTTGACCCAATTCAATGTGTCCACCGGACTGCCCGATCCCAATCTTCCGGTCACCCGCGAACTCGAATTGGCGTTGACCGGCGGTTTGGAGCGGGGCGAGTTCGAGGCGATGTTCGGGCTCGACCATTTCCGGCTGCGCGAGGGCGGTGGCTTGCTGTTAAAGGGCGAAGGCGAGCTTGGCTTGGCGTTGTTCGAAGCCAGCGCCGGAACGCTTGGGATTGGGGCTATCTTGGCGGGTCTCGATGCCGATGCCAAAAAGCTCTACAACCCCCATGGCGCGGCCAAAAACTCCACCATCAATGAGGCACGCGGGCAACACGACCTGCAGCGGCAAATCCTTCGTCAGGCACAAACCAAACCTAACGACTGGCAAACCTTGCAGCGTGACCACGAATCCGCAAAGTCGGCGCTGGCCGATGTTGATGGTGCATTGGAAACCCAGCGCCGGCGTGAAAATGAACTGACCGAATTGCGTACCGTCGAACCCTTGCTTAGGGAACACGACCGGTTGCTGGCTGAATTGCAAGATTACGCCGGTATTCCTGATTTGCCGGAAAACGCCCGCGAGGAGCGTTTGTCGGCTGAACAAGACTTGCACCGTATCCGGCTGGAAATCCAAGATGCCAGCCAAGAGTTGGGCCAATGCGCGGAAAAACTAGCCATCCTTGCCATCGAACCGGCCTTGCTGGATCATGGCGAAGCCATCGAACGCCTGACCGCAGGTGTCGAATCAGTGGCGCGCAGCCGCTTGGAAATAAGGCAACAACAAGTCGCCATCGAAAAAATGCAGGGCGACATTGCCGCCGCGTCCGCCCGAATCGGACTCGCCTCCAAGGAATTGGAGCCTGTATTGCCCTCCGCCGGCGAACGTGTCAGCCTTGATCGTCATCTCCAGGAACTCGGCAAACTTGCCGAGCGGTTGGACGGTTATCGACAACGGGCCGAAAAGGTGGAACGGGCATTGCGCCAGCACTTCGAGGAAACTCCTGTCTTACCTGATCGTCCAGGCTACGCAGCATTGGCACTGGCATTACGCCATGCCCAAGGTTTGGGCGATGTGTCAAGGAAAAAATCCGAGTTGAGCCGGCAACTTAGAAGCTTGGAAAGCCAGATGGCCCAGTCATTGTCGGATTTAGGCATTGCATCTGTGGATGCACTGCGAGGCATAAGCCCCTTGTTGGAAAACGAGATCGCCGATACTCGGCAGAGGTTGGCCGATATTGACAAAGCAATACACACACTGCGGAGTGAGGAAAGCCTAATCCGTCGGGATTTGGGTTCACAGTGCTTGCGCAGACGGCAATTCCAAGCGGAAGGCGAGGTTGTCACCGCAGAAACCTTGCGCCTTGCCCGTACCCGGCGTGACCGACACTGGCAACAAATCCGCCAAGCCTATGTGGAAAGGCAAACGTCCATTGCCGAACAGGAAGGTTCCTTGGCAGATGTCTTCGAGACGGAGCAAACCGAAGCAGACCGACAGGCGGACATGCTCAGGGCCGATGCCAAACGGGCGGCCGGATTCGAGGAATGTTCCGCCCGCATCGAGGAGATGGAAAAACGTCAGCCGGACATTGCCAACGGGCTGCTCAGTTTGGCCACCCGTGCCGAAGCCATCCATGCCGGTTGGTCGCAACGTCTGGCGCGAGCCGGTTTGCCTATGCTTCAAGCCGATTCGCTGCGGGAATGGCAGGGTTTGCGGCTGGATGCATTGGCTCTCCATGACCGGTTGTCGGCGGCACAGGCGGATTTCGATTTGGTCGAAACCGAATCCCGGTCGGTGGCAACCGTGTTGGTCGCCGCATTGAAGGCGGTAGGATGCCAGCCTGCGGAAGGGGGCGATGCCAAGGGTTTGCCAGCCTTAATCGAACAAGCCGCAACATGGGTCAAATCTTCCACCGAGGCCCATGCGAAGCACGAAGAACGCATCAAATCCCTCCGCTTCCAACAAATGGAACAGGAAGAAGTCGGCAAACGCATCGCCGAAACCGAAACCGGTTTACGGCTTCACCAAGACGGATTGAGGGAATGGCATTCCCGGCTGTTGTTAAAGCCAGACAGTCCGCCCGTGGCGGTCAAGGCCAGACTCGAAGAACTGGATGTCTTAGAGCGCCAAATGGCACAATTGAATGATGCGCTGCTGCGCCAAGCCCAACGACAGTCCGTCATCGACGATCACGAATCCCAAGCCATCCGATTGGCCGGCTTGCTGGGCGAGCCAACTCCCGGACTGGTGGAAGACTTCAGCGACAGGCTGCGCAAGCGCTTAAACCTGTCCAAAGAACAAGACCAACAGCGCAAGAGCTTGCTTCGCGACCAGGCGCGGGCTGCGGAAAAACTCAAGCGGGCTCAAGCGGCCTTGGAGTCCAACACCGCACTGCTGGCACAGCTATGCAAGGCCGCAGGCATCGAGTCGACCGGATCGTTGCCCGAACGGGAACAAGCGGCGTCACAGAAACGCCAGGCTCGCAATGACCTCGCCCGGTTGCGGCAGCAATTGGCACAGGCATCGGCCCGGGGGGAACAGTCATTGCGGCAAAGTCTGGCTGGTTTGGATGCCGTCGCCGTCAACAGCGAACACGAGCGCTGTAAAGCCGGGATTGTCCGGTTGGAGCAAGGGCAGATTTTGGCACGACAGAAAGAAGAGCAGACTCGCCGGGCATTGGAAGCCGTCGACGCTTCCGACAACGCAGCCAAGGCAAGGGAATCCATGGAATCCGCCGCCGCCCGCTGGCGGGTGGCCTTGCGGCCTTGGGCGCGATTGCGATTGGCCCATGCGCTGCTGGCGGAGGCGCTGAATCGCTTCCGCGAACGCGCCCAAGCGCCGATGGTCGCCTCCGCCTCCGCCTATTTTTGCTTGATGACTGACGGCCGCTACGAAAAACTGGTGGCGGAAGAGGAGGATGGCAAGCCAGTGCTGCGGGCATTGCGGGCGGACGGGGTAAGAATCGGCATTAATGCCATGAGCGAGGGCACGGCGGATCAGCTTTATCTGGCCCTGCGTCTGGCTGCGCTGGAACTGCGCAGAAGTTCACATCCACTGCTGCCTCTAGTGCTGGATGATGTCCTCGTCACCTCCGACGACCAACGTGCGACAAACATTTTGCGGGCATTGGCACACTTTGCGGAAGGTGGGCAGGTAATGCTGCTTACCCATCACCGGCACCTTATCGAATTGGCGAAGGGGGAACTGGACGGGCAAGCCTTGGCCATCCATTATTTATGAGGTCACACGTAGGGGCGGGTTTGGAACCCGCCCCTAATGCGATTGGGTTGAAAATCGAATGAAAGCCTCATGGCCTTTTCTTATTATTCTTATGAACAGTCGAATCTTCCGTTTCCTGGGGCATTGTCTGGCCTATGGTGAATTTGGCGACGGCCCCGGCTTTACTTTTTGGCGGCGTGAAAGGCTTGCCATTGAACTCGATCCTCGTTGCGGGGGCGTTGCCCAAGACGACAAGGAAGGGTGCCTGCCCCGTGAAACTTTGGTCGGTGCCGGCTGGTATCTTTTTGTAGACAAGGCGGCGACCGGCATGGTCGCGGATACCCACCCAGGCAGTGGCAGAAAGGTGGATGGCAATCGTGTCTGGCCCAAGGCTTTCAGGCGGGCTTGACGCGGCAGGACTCCCCGCCGCTTGCGAACTTGCATTGGCTGTCTTTTCATCCCCGGCCTTGGTGGCTTCAGGCTTTGGCGTATCCACAAGTTCATTTGTGCCGGTCGCAATCGCAGGCAAGGGTTTCTCCGCAAATTTGGCAGACTCGGCATTATCGCCCGGCTGGCTGCCCTGCCCATTGGGCAGGCTTTCCGACGACCCCTCGGGGGTTTTATTCCCATCCGCCGTTGGCGTGGATGACAGCGGCAGGGAGCCTGTCTCCACCCCCCACTGCGCTGCCGGCATCCACACTGAAAACAAATATCTGCTGCCAGCCCACGCAGCCACCGACAAAACACCAACAACTAGCAGCAGATAAAGACCCCAAGGCGGTTTTGCAGTTTCTGAGTTTTGCGGTGGCGTTTGGAGGTGGGCTTGATCCGGGAGAATAGCCCGGCTATAGGATTCGACCAAGGGTTCGGTTGGCAGACTTAACAACCGCCCGTAATTGCGGAGATAGCCCTTCACGAACACTGGCTGGAACTGGCCGAAATTGTTTTCTTCCAGCGCAATGATGACGCGGGGTGAGAGATGCAAACTGGCGGCAACGGATTGAATCGACAGATTGCCCGCTTCTCGCGCCCTGCGGAGTTGCCTGCCCACATCCACAAGGTGCTCGGTCGGTTCTTGGGGGTTCCCCTCGCTAAATTTAGACACGTTTTACTCCAACAGATAATAAACTATTCAAGACAGTATTTTCGAATGCCTGCATCAATTTCACTTGGGCAATCCCACACCCGACCGCCAAGACAATCGCTGCAACAACGCATTTCATGCTAGCCACACCTCGCCGCTAAAAATTAAGGGCATCTGCGGCCAAGATCGCCCTTGGCCTTCACTTGATGATAACGGGCAGTTTACATGATTTTGTTGCCGCTGACTCTTCAAAGCTTAAGTCAACAGCAATAATCACTTTGACTTTTTGCCATCCAATGCAATGGAAGTGCAATGAACCACCCGGTAAATGGTATACTTCCAAAAAAACAGACGAATGCAATCAGTTGATTAACATGAAATACCTGACAGAATGCCCAGAACGGAAATCACTCAACGATGATATTCATGCCAGACCTTATCTGGAACTGAATCCACCGGAACAGATTTCTTATCTTGCCTTGTTAGTGGACCGGGAAGAACGCTTACGCGAGCCGGCGCACTTGCGATTGCTCTGCGAGCAGTTCGGCTTGCCGCAGCCAGTCAATTTGGACAGCAAAGATATTTTAATCGATTTTGGCAAATTCCGCCTGAAGATGGAGGTGCACGCGGAATATACCCATTACAAAATCATACAACAGTCAAAACCTAAAGACCCGTTCGCCAGACCGCCTATACTATCGGTACCCGGGGAATGGCTTGGCGGGTTGCCGGGAAAAGTATTGGTCGGCATCCATGTTGCCATTCTTGATGGGTCAAATTCAAAACTAAATCTTGCCCCGGAAAACCTGCCCCGCTATTTTGACGGCAATCGCTTGATTGGCGGCAACATTGCCGGCGGAAACGGGGCCGCTTATAGTGACTTCTTGATTCATGAAGATGGCTTTAGCCGCCTACTCATCGTCAATCACCAGTTTGCCCCCGGCCAGGCGGGGCGGTGTTTGCAGCGGTTATTGGAAATCGAAACCTACCGCATGTTGGCCTTGCTCGGCTTGCCGAAGGCGAGGGCCATTTTGCCTGAATTGCCCAATGCCGACCACCAGTTGGTCAGATTGACGGCTTCCCTGGATGAGGATGACGGGCAATCCGACGAAACCTTGCTGGACGAACTGACCCGGCTCGCCGCCACCATCGAAAACAAAGTGTCCGCGACCTATGCCCGCTTCAACGCCACCCGCAGTTACGCTTCCCTCGTCACGATTAGGCTGGAACAACTGCGCGAATCCAAAATAGAAGGCATACCCACCTTCACCGAGTTTTTGGAGCGCCGTTTGAACCCCGCCATCAGTACATGCAATTCGGTTGACCATTGGCTGCACCAGTTGGCCCAACGCATCTCCAATATCAACCAGTTATTGCTTACCCGGATTGATGTCCGGCGCAAGCAGCAAAACCAAGATATATTAGAGTCCTTAAACCGACGTGCAAAAATGCAACTGCGTTTGCAACAGGCCATTGAGGGAGTGTCGGTGATGGCAATCACCTATACCGCCGTGAGTTTGATTGGCGTACTGCTCGGCGGGGTCAAGTCGATAGGCATCCATATCAACTCTGACTTGGCCATGGCCTTGGTCATCCCCATCATTGGATATTTTGTTTATCTCGGCGCGGTTCATCTTAATGAAACCATAGAAAAGGAAGACAAGGGGCAAAATGGTTAGGACATTTGCGGGAATGCCCTTACCCGAAGGGATTTTTTTTCGAAAATCGCCTTGGCACATTAACACACCTCGTCCCTGACCGGATTGGTGAGTTTGCCGATATTTTCAATCTCAACAGTCACCGTATCGCCCTCCTTTAGCCAAACGGGTGGGGTACGCGCCATGCCGACGCCGTGCGGCGTGCCTGTCAGAATCACGGTGCCCGGCAGCAGCGTCGTGCTGCCGCTCAAGAATGCAATCAGCGCCGGCACGTCGAAAATCATGTCGCTGGTGTTCCAATCTTGCATGATCTGTCCATTCAGGACGGTCTTGATGCTCAGATTGTTCGGATTGGGAATCTCATCAGCTGTAACCAGCACCGGGCCGAGTGGGCAGAACGTGTCGAACGTCTTGCCACGGCACCACTGGCCGCCTCCCCCAGACTTCTGCCAATCACGGGCGCTGACATCATTGGCGCAGGTGTAGCCCAGCACATGGGCGAGGGCGTTCTCCCGGCTCACATTCTTGGCTGCCTTGCCGATGACCACCGCCAGTTCGCACTCATAATCGACCTTGTCGCTTTTCAAATGCATAGGCAGGAAGATAGGTTCCCCCGGATGCTGAATGACGTTCGGCAGCTTCATGAACACCACAGGATGCTGCGGAATGGCCGCCTTCGCCTCTTCCGCATGAAACGTGTAGTTCAAGCCGATGCACACAATCGCCACCGGCTGAATCGGAGCGAGCAACCTTGACACCTTGACTTGGCGATCCGTCACTTGATACTCACCAAACAGATTGCCTTCAATTGCCAGCGCTGAACCGTCCGGCTGTTGCGAGGCGTGTCCGCCATCACCCTGCGCATCAATGTAACGGATTATCTTCATTGTAAATATTGCCAAAAAGGGGTTGGGGAGTGTGCCCAATACTGTTGAATTAAGCCTATGCAACAGAATCCGTAGGGCGGCAACCCTTTGCCGCCGAGGGGAGAACAAGTTCATTGTCGGCATGGGGATGCCGACCTACTCCTTAATTCAACAGTATTGGGGAGTGTGCCTGGGGGTTTACCGGACACCTGAGCATGAAAAATACGCAGGCAGAGGCGGATTGTCAATCAATTTGGACAACCCGCGTCAATAGCTTACTCTGGAAGCTTGTAGCCTTTGTCTTGAAATAATTTCACACAAGCATCGACCACAGGCCCGTCGAACAGAATGCCCCGTTGCGCGACGATTTCCCCAAGCGCCGCCTTGACGCCAAGGGCGGGCCGGTAAGTGCTGTGGGACGACATGGCTTCGACCACATCGGCGACGGCGAGAATTTTCGATTCCAGCAACATTTGATTGCCTTTCAAGCCTTGTGGATAGCCCGTGCCGTTGACGCGCTCGTGATGCTGCAAAATAATCTGCGCAATGGGCCAAGGGTATTCTATGTCTTTAACCATCTCGAAGCCAAAGCTTGAGTGTTCCTGTATCAGGGAGAACTCTTTGGAGGTCAAGCCTCTTGGTTTGCTGAATAATTCGGACGGAATGCGAATCTTGCCGACATCATGAAATGTGGCTGCCAGGTGCAGGCCATGAATACGATCTTCCGTTAGCCCCAACTGACCGGCAATCTCCCTGCAGAGGCTTGCAACCCGGCGTTGATGCCCTCCGACATGGGTGCCGCGCAGGTCGATCATGGAAGCGATGGCTTGGATCGACTGTTCCAGGCTGTTGCGCAGTGCGGCTTCGTTCTTTCTGTAGGTGGCGAGTGTGCGCAGAGTGACGATGCCATAAGCCAGATCGTCAGCCAGTTCTTGCAGCAGCGCCCGTTCTTCGACTGGCCAAGTCTCAATCGACGAACCGTACACCGTGACACACCCCAACAAACCACTGGCGTGGCGAAGCGGCAGTGCGATTGCCGAATGATATCCGCGCGTCAATGCCTCGACCCTCCATGGGATCATGCTGGGATCGTTGGCGATATCTTCGACGAATTGCAATTCGCCCGACCTGATCGCGTTGCCGGTCGGCCCCAATCCTTTCTCGGTGTAGCCCCAAGTGACTTCCGCAACTTTCAAATAACCTTCTTCGTAACCATAGTGGGCCATCGGTTGCACCCGACTTCCCCCTGATGCGTCGGCATAACCCACCCATGCCATGCGATAGCCCCCGGTCTCCACGATGACGCGGCAGATTGAGTTGAGCAGATCCAATTCGTCCGGTGTGTTTATCAAAACTGTCGTGGTGTCGCTGATGACTTTTAACGCACGGGCGGTGATTCTCAGTGCTTTTTCCGCCAAATCCTGCGCGGTGATATTGCGTATCGTGCACTGAATGACAGCAACGCCATCGTAGTTTGACAAAAAACAGGCAAATTCGACGGAAATTTGCTGTCCATCCTTGGTTTTCAATGGAAGGTTGTCATAACGGATGTGGCCCTTCTTCTGCAAATCGACAAAAGCTTCCTTGCCGAGTTCGGTGTTCTCAAACACACCCACTTCCCAAACCCGCTTTCCTAGAAACTCTTCACGGGTATAGCCCAGCAAGTCAACCATAAAAGGGTTGACATCCTCGATTTGCGAAGTCCATGCATTAAGCAAGAGGATGCCATCTTGGGCAGTTTCAAAAAGCTGACGGTAGCGCCGGTTCAGATCGGCTGCCGAAAGCGGCATACTGCTTTGTGTCATATCGTGCCTATTGCCTTTGTCCACGGAAATCCTCCAACAAGAAGTGAAGCCTGAATTGAATTCCCCCACCATTGGGGGTAGCTCAAGGATACTCCGAAGTATCGGACGATGAAACCTTGTGACCGCAGGAAACACCCTCCCGCCTTGTTTTAGGGCGTCAAGAACTTCGCGTCGAGGTCAACACTTACATAACGGCAAGTTACCGTCCATGGCACTGGATTCCTGCATCCCTGCTGGAATGACGGCATTTTCGGTTTGGCGGGACTTGTGTATAACGACGAGAGCTCCAGCTTGGGAACCCATTGCTGGCAAGCTCCAGCTTGTCTTGTCCGGGGAAGCTGGAGCTTCCAAGGCCGCATTCCCAGGCTGGATCTCTCGCCGTTATACACAAGTGTAAGAGGCCCGTCATTCCGGCATGGACTGCCGGAATCCAGTCACAAGGATGTGAACCTAGGGGCTGGCAACTCACCTGAATCAAGCACTTGTGCAAGCGGCATGTTACCGTCCTTAGGCTCTGGATTCCGGCAGTCCATGCCGGAATGACGGCATTTTCGGTTTGGCGGGACTTGTGTATGACGATGAGAGCTCCGGCTTGGGAACCCATCGCTGGCAAGCTCCAGCTTGTCTTGTCTGGGGAAGCTGGAGCTTCCAAGGCCGCATTCCCAAGCCGGAGCTTGGGGACGAGCGAAAATACAAATGATTGTGCCGAAGGCACTCCTTCTTGTCAAAAGCCTTTTAGACTCCAACCCATTGATTTATCGTTGTCAAAATGGGCAAAAACCGAATACTTTCACAGTCTCCTGAACGCGGGAATCATCACAACCTACACCGATTTCGTCCGCCCGCGCCGCCGCGCCACGAGCCACCAGGCCGCGATGGCACTGGCTACAAGGGCCAGAGACGGCGGCTCTGGCACCGACTGTGTTTTTCCGAAGGAAATACTCAGCGTTGGATAGCTGTCGAGGGTGTTTAAGTAATTGGCAGTGTTGTTACGGAACGTGTCGAGTGCGGTGAATCCGTCGCCGACGGTATAGGCAGCGTTGGTGGTGCCATTCGCATATCCGGTCTGCCGCATCACTCCTAAATTGACGGAGGGACTGTAGAGAATCAGGGAATAGGCGGTATCGCCGCTCATCACATAATTCGACACATTAGGAATTTGACTGGCATCGAGATTTAAATCGAAGGAAGTAGCAGTGGTTGTTGGCAACGTGAAAGAAAGCGTGTCAACCGCAAGTTCACTCGACCCGGCTACCGCTGAATAGGCGATGGCGTTGTTGGTGTTATGCAGCGCTAGTTTTACCGTGGCGCTAGGGCCACCCGAAACGCCGGAGGAGTTCAGCCCTAGCTTCACCCAGTCAAGCGAGTAGCTGCTGCCCGGGCCGGTTTTGAACGCGACACCGACATTGCTCGTATAGCTAGTGCCGGCAGGAAAGTTAGGAAAGTTAACATTTGAATTGCCTGGTTGAGTGGGAGCAAACCACGTTATGGGGGTGGCGTTGGCGATGCTGCCGACACTCCCATAAATGAGTGTGGCGGTAATGGCTATTATTTGGAACGAAGCTCGCATAAATGCACCCCTATGGGCAGAGTAAAAGCATTCATTTTACATGTTTATAAATGTAGGTCAAAACTTTCGCCAATCAGCATGAGTGATTTGGCTGGTTCCCAAGCTCCGGCTCTCATCGTTATACACAAGTCCCGCTGACCCAAAAACGCCGTCATTCCGGCATGGATGCCGGAATCCAGAGCCTAAGGACGGTAACTTGCCGGTTGCGTAAGTGTTTGAAAAAGGCTTGATGGCGACCCCTAGATTCACATCCTTGTGACTGGATTCCGGCAGTCCATGCCGGAATGACGGGCATCTTACACTTGTGTATAACGACGAGAGCACCCGCTTGGGTATGGGGTTCCGCCGGCCCCATGCCCAAGCGGGTGCTTGGGGTTCCCAGTAGGTCGGCAACCCTTTGCCGACATGGGTGCTGAGCGAAGCCTGCCAGTAGCATGCGCAATGGCAGCGGCAAGGGCTCCCCGCCGTGACGGTCGCGGTCAATTTGTCCTCGCTACAGTTCCGCCAAAGAAATTTTCGAGGCGTTGGGCAAAAAAGCGCAGGCCGTACTGGTTTGATCCCGGCTTTCCTTGGAATTTAAAGTAGATACATTTTCAGCCTAGTTTGAAGCGATGTGGTGTAAAATTGGACGGCTAGGTCCGTAAGACAACCCGCCACAAAAACACGGGGGACCGGATTCATTTATTTTTTTTACTATCAGCGGAGAAATTATCCATGGCGGAATTAGCCGAATATGTTGAAGGCCTTCCCAATATCTGCGGCCAGGAAGCCGAAATAGAAGCGACCCTGAAACAACGGGCCACCACGATTTACGCACCCGAAACCCAGATTCCCTTTGACCGGATCAACAGTGCTTGCGCGATTGCCCTGCACATGCACCAACCGCTGATTCCGGCTGGCGGATGGGAACTGCGCACCGCCGGCATCATCAGCAACCTTCAATACATGATGGAAAACCAGGGGATCGGCGATAATCACAATGCCGGGGGTTTCCACTGGTGCTATAAACGGATCGGCGAATTTGTGCCGCAATTGATCCACGAAGGCAAGCAACCCCGCGTGATGTTGGAATACTCGGGAACCCTGTTCCATGGGCTTAGGAAAATGGGTCTGCACGATGTTTTTGATGTTTTGAAAAACGTCACTTGCAACCACCAATACCGCCACGCCGTGGAATGGCTCGGCGCACCTTGGGGCCATGCGGTCGCGCCGTCCACGCCGGCGCAAGATTTCCGTCTCCACGTCAAGGCTTTCCAGCATCATTTTGCCGCCATTTTCGGCAAAGAGGCGTTAAGTCGGGTGCGCGGCTTCTCGCCTTCGGAAATGGCACTGCCCAACCATCCCGACGTTGCTTACGAATACATAAAAACACTGCGCGATTGCGGCTATTCTTGGGTGTTGATCCAAGAGCACTCCGTCGAGCTTGCCGAAAACGGCCATGGCTTGGAAAAAAAGCACCTGCCCCACCGCCTCGTGTGCCAGAACTCCAAAGGGGAAAGCGTCGATATCATCGCCATTATCAAGACGCAAGGCAGTGACACCAAGTTGGTGGCGCAGATGCAGCCCTACTACGAAGCCAAAAGCCTGTCGCGTTGGGAATTGGGAGGCAAAAGCGTGCCGCCCTTGGTGACCCAGATCGCCGACGGTGAAAATGGCGGGGTGATGATGAACGAGTTCCCCGGCAAATTCCTTGAAGTGGCCCGCGAGTCGACCGGTTCGAATACGCCGATGCTGAACGTCACCGAATATTTGGAGTACCTGTTCGGCTTAGGTGTCAAAGAAAGTGATTTCCCCGTGATCCAACCCATTCACCAGAAAGCCATTTGGGCTCGTTTCACGGCAGGTGATGGCCCGGGGAAACTGGCGCAAACCATTGCCGAACTGCGCAAGGAAGATTATCGCTTCCACATGGAGGGCGGCAGTTGGACCAACGACATTTCCTGGGTGAAGGGTTACGACAACGTACTCGGCCCGATGGAAGAAGCCAGCTCGCTGTTCCATGAAAAAGTGCTGAAGCCCGGCATTCCGGCCAGCGACCCGCGCTACCGCAACGCCTTGTTCCATCTGATGACCGCGCAGACCAGTTGCTACCGTTATTGGGGCCAGGGGCAGTGGACGGACTACGGACGGGAGATTTGCCGCCGGACGGTGGAAATCCTACGCAATGATTTCTAAGCACTGATTTCCGTTGGCATATTGACAGAACCAAGCTGGATTGGCGATAATTGACAGTCTCATAGCGTGGCAACGTAGCTCAGTTGGTTAGAGCATCGCATTCATAATGCGGGGGTCGCAGGTTCAAGTCCCGCCGTTGCTACCATAAATTCAAGCGGTTAGGCGATATTGCCTACCGCTTTTTTTTCGTTGACTTGCCCAAAACGCCAAAGAAAAGCCGTGTGAATAACGTTGCCGGACGGGGCGAATGGCAGATCGAAAACGCCCCAAAGAAACAAACCGGAGGCACAACGACGGACTATCTTCAAATTATCACCCTTGAACCCGGCAAGCCAATCACAGGAGACAACTAATGCGTGAATATCATGTGTCCGCTTTCTGGGACGACGAGGCCAAGGTTTGGGTAGGCACGAGCGAAGATGTTCCGGGCTTGTGTGTTGAGGCGGCGACGCTGGAAGAGTTCATGCATGCGGCGGGCGAGTTGATTCCCGAACTATTGATTCTGAATGGGGTATTGCAACGGGGCGACGGCAACCCGGCTCCTTACCGTCAGCACTTTGTCTCATAATGAGAATTGCTGTCTGTCAAACCCTGCCCGCCACTCGCTGGCGCGTTTTTGCGCCTCGGCGATTTGCGCGTCGGTCATGCGTTTTTCCGTGTGCTCACGGCTGGCTGCGGCATCCGGGTGTCCGTTGCCGGCTGCAATGTTCAGCCACTTGTGCGCTTCAATATAATCTTGCGCCACGCCCAAGCCTTCGTAGTACATCATCCCCAAATCAAATTGCGCGCTGGCATGACCCTGCGCCGCCGCCTTGCGATACCAAGCAACGGCCTTTTTGTAGTCCTGCCCGACACCGAAGGCTTTGTCATAGAGGTAGCCTAGATTGGTTTGCGCCTCGGCATCGCCCCGTTCGGCTGCCTTGGTGAACCAGAACAGGGCTTGCCCATAATCCTTTTCCACGCCTAGGCCATTGAAATACACCGCCCCCAACTGCAACTGCGCCGGGACAAACCCCTGCTCCGCCGCCGAACCATACCACTTGACCGCCTCCACATAGTTGCCGGCGTCATACAGTTCAAGCCCAAGCTCAAAATCCTCTTGCGGGTCGGCAATGGCTTGGACGGTGCCAAAACACAGCAGGCCCGTACCTAAGATTTTCAATAGTGCTTTGTTCATGCCTCTTCCGTCTGATGTTATGCATGGACCTATGGCTGGAGCGTCAAAGCTTGCTTTGACATCAAGGCGAAGCCTTGACGGATACGTTGCCAAAGCAAGCTTTGGCGCTCCCTGCGTAACATCAGCTACTGACTTGAAAGCCATTGCCATTGCAATCCATTGACTTTTTCAGGGATATGCCCATGACGGGTGCATCCCAAGGTCATTTCAAAAGGGATGATTGCACCTACGCCCCTGCTTTTGTTATACACCCGCCACCAAGCATTGTCATCGTCCAAGGCGATGTCCCGAGCCGTCGCATCACGATAGGAAGCTTCGAGTCCATGGATTATCTCCAACCCCGTTTGGCAATATTGCTTAGGATTGAAAACCCAAGGGCCTGTGGAATCGGTGGATGTGAGCACTCCAATCGCCGCGTGAATGTCCAAATCGCGCATGACCAGCAATGAACGGAGCGACCCGGGCGCAGGCCCGTCCGCCATGGCGTAATAAACTTCGCCGGTGCAACTCTTTCCAGCTTCCCGGAAAAGCCTGACATCCAGCATGTAAAGCAAACAAAACACCTTCACCGGGTCATGGCTGGATATTTTCGCAAACTGGTGGGCTGCATGGATTAATCGTTCTCGGCCTGGGTTAATCTTCATTTTCTGTTGCATGGGAATTTTTCCGAATGTTTCAGGCAATTTTAAGTGGAGGGTCATCCACCCTAAGTTTAAGGCTCGACAAGCTTGAAACTTAGGTGATCAACTCATTTGTAAATCCTTAAACGCAATAATCGCGCCTATCAACAAAAACGCTGGCATACGTCAATAGGCTGGGGGGTCAACGTGCTGTGTAAAGCAGCACGGCCGATGAAGTGCCATCCCCTACTTGCGGCATAAGTGCCGCAAACAAGCCTCAACCTTGGCTTGGACTGATTGTTTTTCCGGCATCATCCCGCGAAGAACCGATGCCGTCCCTAGTCATTTGCTTCCAACGTTAACGCTCGACACTATGGAATAATTTGGTGCGCAAGCCATAAAGCGGGGCAACCATCCTTATATTTTCCCTATATTCCATGTCAGTGTAACCCAACTGTCATTTTGTCAATCGTTGACACCCCTATTTTCTGTATATTATTATGAATTTAGTTCATTTACCGTAAATGGCTTGCGCAACCATGTTAAGATGAATTGAATCATTGGAAGGCGGTTCTTTCTAGCCACTCAAGCATTTTCCCAAGCCTTTGTCGTCCACCAGACAAACTTTATCATGCTACGCAACTAATCTAGCCAGTTAATTCCTTCTGGCAATACAGTGTTCCCTATTGAAATACTATCATTACCTTTATAAACCTTTTAAAGAGAGTATATAAAATGCAACTTACCCCTCAGGGTTCGCAAATCGTCGAAGAAATGGCAAGGCGCTACTACGTTAGCGTGGATGCCGTCATGACCCTGCTTGAAGCGGTCAACAACGGCGGCGGGACCATGGCACAATTCAGCCATCCTGACTTTGGCGGGTCGGGACAATGGATGCAAGGCGGCATGACCATGGTGGGCGACATGTTCAATAACAACCTAAAAGCAAAGGTGGACAACCTCTGCTGCGAACTGGCCGGACTGCTCGCCAACCAACCGTTATTCGTCCAGCCGGCACCCAGCCAGACGCAGAACCAAGGGGGATACGGCGCGGTCAGCCTGTTTGTGGGTGGCGGCGGCAACCAGTGGTGGCCGTCCGATCTTGGATCGCCCTCCTCCACCGGTTCGCAAAACAACATCCGCTATGCCATTTTCCCATCAACCCGTCGGCTGGCAATCGACATCAACGGGCAAGTGACGGTTTACGACACCTTGGACCATCAAATCGGCGGCGTCGGGCAACAACAAGGCTATGACGCCTCCTTTACGTTCAGCAGCCAATACGGTCTGGTTGCAGTCGCCAGCTTGCCGGTGGTTCAAGGCATCGGCAATACGCAGCCTTATTTTCAGCCCGCGCCATTCGAGACGCCCACACAACAGGCATCGAATATCGACGAGGGCGACATCTTTGCCAAGATCGAGCGGCTTGCCGAACTCCGGCAAAAAGGCATTTTGTCCGATGCCGAATTTGACAGCAAAAAAGCCGAACTGCTGGGCCGGTTGTAATCCGCACCATGCACATAAGATTCGGCTACGACATCAGCCTTCGCTTCCCCGCGCCCACCGAAATGATCATGATGCTGCACACGCATCCCAGCCTGTGCGCATCCATGCGGACTTACGAGCATTTGATTTCAGACCCGCCGGTCTCGCTGGAACCTTTCATCGACCTGTACGGCAACCATTGCACCCGCGCTAGCTGTGGGGCCGGGGTTTTGCGCCTCAAGAACGATGCCATCATTTACGATAGCGGGCTGCCGGACACTGTGTCACCGCAAGCCCGGCAATTCAGCCTGCACGAACTCCCCACCGACACCCTGCATTATTTGATAGGCAGCCGCTATTGCGGACTCGAAATGCTTTCGGACATCGCTTGGAACTTGTTCGGCCAGGGACCAACCGGATGGGGCCGTGTGCAGGCGATTTGTGACTGGGTCCATAACCATGTCACCTTCGGGTATCAATATGCCCGCGTCGACCGCACCGCCTACCAGACCTATCTCGAACGCCGGGGCGTCTGCCGCGACTACACCCACCTTGCCATCGCTTTCTGCCGGTGCATGGGGATACCGGCCCGCTACGCCACCGGCTATCTGGGCGACATCCATGTGCCGCCCGATCCCAACCCGATGGATTTCAGTGCTTGGTTCGAGGTTTTTCTCGGCGGGCAGTGGCACACCTTCGATGCGCGAAACAACAAGCCGCGCGTGGGCAGGATTTTAATGGCGAGGGGCCGGGACGCTGCGGATGTAGCCTTGACGACCACCTTCGGCAAGCATATGCTGGAAAATTTCACCATCTGGACCTATGAAATTTCCGAGGGGCAAGCCAGGCTTGGGCTGTGAGCATTAAGGGGGATATTATCCGGCTGGGGCAAATCCCCGATGCCCTGCTCGAAATTTCCGCAACCGAATTGCACCGGTTATTTCCCCGGCCCGCCTTGATCCACCTGGGAGGCGATCGAGCGGAACCATTATTCGTCTCCGTGCTGCTGCATGGCAACGAAACGACCGGCCTGGCCGCTGTGCAGGCTCTATTGAAAAACTATGCATCCAAACCCTGGCCGCGTGCGGTTTCGTTCTTTTTCGGTAATGTGAAAGCGGCACGGGAAGGTTTGCGTAGGTTGGGCAATCAACCTGATTTTAATCGCATCTGGCCGGGAACGGAGATGGCGGATTGCCCGGAAACCCTCTGGGCGCAAAATGTTTATGAGGAGATGGCCCGTCGCGGCGTGTTTGCCAGCATTGATGTGCATAACAACACGGGTCGCAATCCCCATTATTCCTGCGTGGAGCGACTGGATGGCCCGTCGCTGAACTTGGGCGCGTTGTTCGACCGACTGGTGATTTACAGCCCGCATCCAAAAGGCGCCCAAACTGGCGCTTTTGCTTTGGCTTGCCCGTCGGTCACGCTGGAATGTGGACAGGCTGGCGAGGCTGCCGGAGTGGGACATGCAGTTGAATTCATCGAGAAATGTCTGCGCCTGCCCGAAATTCCCCGCCCGCCACCACCGCCACAGGATATTGAGTTGTTCCATGCCTTGGCCCAAGTGACGGTGCGCGATGATGTCAGTTTCAGCTATTCCGACCCCGCTGCCGATCTGGTGCTGCGCGAACAACTGGACCTGCTGAACTTTACGGAACTTACGGCTGGCACCGTCTTGGGGCATGTCACCCCTCGCCACCCGGCAAAACCGCTACCCTTGATCGCCCGCACCGATGATGGCCGGGATGTCGCCGCCGGGTTTTTCCGTGTCGAAAACGATCAACTTGCCTTGACCCAGGCCGCCATGCCTTGCATGTTGTCCATGGACGAGCGCATCATCCGGCAGGATTGCCTATGTTACCTGATGGAGCGAATCAAGAGATGACATCCCTAACAGATCGACTGCCACAGTGGCTCTGCGGATGTGGCCTTGACGACCACCTTCGGCAAACATATGCTGGGGAACTTCACCATCTGGATCTATGAAATTTCCGAGGAGCAAGCCAGGCGCGGGCTGTGAGCATTGATGGGGATATTATCCGTCTGGAGCGAATCCCTGATGCCCTTGTTGAAATCCCCGCCAACGAATTGCACCGGATATTTCCCCGACCGGCCTTAATTCACCTGGGAGGGGATCAGCCGGAACCCTTGTTTGTCTCCGTTCTGCTGCACGGCAACGAAACCGCCGGGCTGTCCGCCGGGCAAGCGATGCTGAAAAGACATGCCACTAAACCGTGGCCGCGTGCGATTTCGTTCTTTTTCGGCAATGTCCAGGCAGCGCATGAGGGTGTGCGGCGATTGGACAGCCAACACGATTTCAACCGCATCTGGCCGGGGACGGAACTGGACGCGTGCCAGGAAACCCGATGGGCGCAAGAAATTTATCTGGACGAGTTGAATTTTACCGAACTTAAGCCTGGAACCATTCTGGGACACGTCACACCACGCCATCCGGCAAAACCCTCGCCCTTAGTTGCCCCGAAGGTTTCGAAGTCTTACTTCCGTAGCTGCCAATTCGTAAGCAAAAGCATGATTCATATCAGTGTGAGCCGTTTTCCCATCATAGCGGCTTCCACCTGGATTGATACAATAATTACGAACAAGAGCAGTCCCATTTAAATTATAAGAAAACTCAGGCAGCAAAAAGTTAGTGTAATTCGATACGGTGCCTTTAGCAGCTCCTGCACCATGGACTTGGACCGCATCAACTGGGTTATAAAAATTGTGAACGTAATCTTTCACCCTAGCTTGCGCACCCTGAGGATGACCCGGCGAAGTCGGCGAAAGTTGCCACAAATTCTCATCCGAAACCCTTAAAACCATTGCTGTTTTTATGAATCTGAACCCGTCCAAATCGCGCTCTACCCGGAAAGTTCCGGCACGTTTACCTCTAAAGAACGGGCAAGCAAAGAGGTAAGCCTGAGCAATGACACCACCGGGGCGGGGCGCGAAGTAGGTTAAAGCGTGCCCTAAAACATTACCACCATGACTATGCGTAATAACGTGAACGGTGTTCCCGCGACCTTGGAGCGCTTTTAAAATTTTTGCCAAATAGAAACCACCTTCTTCTCTTTCCATTGTATTGATTGAACCGGACCATCCAAAGACGCAAACTAAAGGGTTATCTAATTGTGTTAACACCATCAATTGAGCTATTCTGTCCGCTACGCTGTCATGTTCATTATTTTTCAGCTTACTGGCAACCGATACTTCTCCTACATCGCCTTCATTAATATTCTCCTGTGTAAAATCCCTTAAACCCGTTTTTACCTGTGTCCCATTCCAAAGGTACCCCTTTGTCACTGTCTTCGCCGCGGAAAAGGTTCCGTGTACATAAATAATGATGTTTCTGTTTTCGATGCTGGTTGGATCAATAGTAGGCATATGCTTCTCCTTTGTTATCTGATGGAGCGAATTGAGGCATAATTGCCTCATTGCCGGGAATTAGTTGATTTTAACGCCCGATTTTGCTTTCCTCGCCGCTCATGATGCGCTGTATGTTGGTTTTATGCCGCCAGAACAGCAGGCTACACATTAGCACAGTGGCGACGGTCAGCACAGGCGATTGCAGCAGGAACCAGACGTACAACGGGGCGAGGGCAGCAGCGGTCAAGGCTGCCAGGGAGGAGATTCTGGACAGGTAAGCGACGGACAGCCAAGTCAGCAGCGCGGCGAGCCCCACGAGCCAGGAATAGCCTGCCAGCACGCCTAATGCCGTGGCCGCACCCTTCCCACCCTTGAAACCGAAGAACACCGGGTAGAGATGCCCGAGGAAGGCGGCCAAACCGACTGCCGCCAGCACTTCGTATGGCGCATCCAATGCCTTGGCCACAACCAAGGGAACCAAACCTTTCAGCAAGTCGCCCAAGAGCGTGATTATCGCCGCCTTTTTCCCTCCCAAGCGCAACATGTTGGTGGCACCTGGATTTTTCGAGCCTTCTTCGCGGGGATCGGGCAAACCCATCAAACGGCTGGTAATCACCGCGCTGGAAAGCGAGCCAAGAAGATAGGCGAAAGATACCAACAGCCATTGCCACATCAGTGTGCCCTCATAAAGTTAAAAGTTGATTGGTTGCGGCATTTGTGATAAGACTGTGCCATCACTACACAACAACCGGGATTGAAGATGGACATTATATTTCTGCGCGGCCTGCATATCGAGACCATTGTTGGCATTTTTGATTGGGAACGGATCACACGCCGCACTGTCGTGTTGGATCTGGAGATGGCAACCGATAACCGCAAGGCTGCCGCTTCCGACGCCATCAAGGATGCCTTGGATTATTCAGCGGTCTCCCAGCGCATCGTTTCCTTCGTCGAGCAGAGCAGTTTCTTCCTTGTGGAAACCTTGGCGGAAAGGATTTGCGAAATCATACTGACTGAATTCGGTGTGCCTTGGGTAAGGCTGACCCTGAACAAAATAGGTGCAATCCAGAATGCCAGCGATGTCGGCATCATCATCGAGCGCGGCGGGAAATCTGGACAAGGTTGAGATTTTCCCCGGCCTCGGCAGGAATATTGATGGGGTGCGCATCCATACTACCCTCAGGGGAATTAAAGAGTCTGTTCGCACTCCTGAATGCACCCAGCAGTTGCGAGTGCGAACCCGCAGGCCTTTTCGGGGAAGCATTTGACAGCTTAGGTTGTCAGGCTTGATTCGGGTTTGTGAGTCTGTGGAATCACGCGTTTGATCCGCGAAATGAAAACCCCCCACGAACAATCCGGGGAAAGCAGAAAGTTTGAAGCCCCAACGCTGGATAATGAACCTTTTTCTACATGCACTGCTGTGAAACGGTTGTGGCAAGTATGGGTTTGTCAGCCTTAAGCCTCTGCCCATGCTTGCCACGTTCCGTAGTTTACTTGGGTTCTTGGTCGTCCTGGAAAACCCAGCGGATAAAGAATACCCCAACTGCGATAATAACGATGGTGACGATGATACCCGTGGGGGATCTCATTTTTTCAACTAAATCGAGAATTGCTCCCATTTCTTGACCTACCTTAAGCGTAATTTGATTTTAAGAGGCTTTTGAATAGTGTTTCAGATTGCATCTGTCTGCTATCACAATGCCTATTCTTAACCGCGTAACCAACGGATGTCAAGCAAATAGTTGATTACGCCCGTGTCGCCAGAAGCCAGCCCGGCGCTGGGCTTTGCGCAAAGCCTTTGCTGTGAAGCACAAGGGGAATCATTCCCCTCAAAAAAACGCCCAGACCTTGCGGGGGTCTGGGCATCAAAAAAACCCAAGACACCTGTCTTGTAATTATACCGCCTAACCGTAAAGTCAGGCGAATTCCAGTGTTTCAGCGACCAGGGGCAAACCGAACTTACAGGCTCGGTGCGCCAACTGGAGCGGACTGCTTCGGCAGCTTCTGAGCGTCGCCGTCCGGTGAATTGCCGCAACCCATGATGCCGATCGACAACAGAGCAACGCTGATAACGCAAAGTACGAGCTTCTTCATAAAAATCCTCCTCAAAATTTGAACATTGGAAACATGCTTCTTTTCTAGGTAGTGCATTGAGCACAGGTGCTTTATAAAGAAGATTTTAGGAAATTGCAAGGGATCAAGTTTGCAAAAACCTCATTTTATGGATAATATTTTTATATCACATTGATATATATAAGTTTATTAATCTTTATCAAATGTGTCGGAAAACGTCGCGTCACCTCGTCCACAAGTGCCCCAGAAGTGTCGGCAAATCCCTTTTTATCAGTTTTTCGCAAGAAAAATCGCACGCACGGGTGACGGAAGCCCTTCGACTGTCAATGCCGGGTCGGCTGGATCCAAGCAGTCTTGCAATGATTGGAAGCGCATCCAATCAGTTGCACGTTGCTCAGTAGGCGTGGTTTGGGTCACGTCAAGCAGCCTGATATCACGAAAACCGCATCGCTTCAGCCACCCTTCGAGCATCGCGCAACTGGGAATGAACCACACATTCCGCATCCTGGCGTAGCGGCCCTCGGGAATCAACACTTCCCTTTCCCCGCCATGGATCACCAAGGTTTCCAGCACCAGCTCCCCGCCTGTGCGCAATAGGCCGCGCAGTTCCAGCAAGTGATCAAGGGGAGAGCGTCGGTGGTACAGCACGCCCATCGAAAAAACCGTGTCGAAAGCGGCCAACTTCCCAGGCATTTCCTCAATCCCCAAGGGCAGGACATGGACCGGGCATTCCCCCGCGAAATGCTTGATTGCTTGAAATTGAATAACGCTAAGCAGTGTCGGGTCGATGCCAATCACCAGCTTGGCCCGCATTCCAGCCATGCGCCAACAGTGGTATCCATTGCCACAACCGACATCAAGCACTGTCCTGCCCCGCAAAGGCTCTATATGCCCGCTCAAACGGCGCCATTTCAAGTCTGAGCGCCATTCGCTGTCGATATGGACGCCGTGTACGAGGTAAGGCCCTTTGCGCCAAGGGTGCAGTTTTTTCAACTGCCCTTCAATGGCTTGACGGATGTCCGCATTACTATCGCCGGGCAAACCGATGCCCGGAGCATCGGCATCAAGATCGATGCGCGAGGCTTGCAACACGGGAAGCCTGGCCAGCACGTCCTGCCAACGGCTTAGATCGCCGTGCGTGGACGGGTCAAAAGCTTGGGCCAATTTGCCTGGCAGCGCATCCAGCAAGGGGTATAAGGCAGGCTGGCCGTTGATGTCGGGGAGGAAGGTGGCGTAATTTGGCATGGCTTGATTATATCTTACGAAAGGACTGGCTTCATGCATGGGCATGGGCGTAAGCGAATGAGTATTGGCGTGTGTTAGAATTAGCCCTCGTTTACCCTGCGAGGAATCCCGGTCAATGGTCGAGCCTGACTTAGAGCAAGTGGAAAATTATCTTACTGGGCTGCAGAACAGAATCTGTTCGGCGCTGGAGGGCGAGGAGACGGTTGCCCGGTTTGTCGAAGATGCCTGGAGCTACCAAGACGGAAAAGGCGGCGGCAGGACGCGTGTATTGAGCGCGGGCAGCGTAATCGAACAAGGCGGGGTCAATTTTTCCCACGTCATCGGCCGGAACCTCCCATCGTCGGCCACCGCCCACCGCCCGGAATTGGTTGGGAGAAGCTTTCATGCGGTCGGATTATCCTTAGTCATCCACCCCCGCAATCCTTATGTGCCGACTTCCCACGCCAATGTGCGCTTCTTCATTGCCGAAAAGGAAGGTGAGGCTCCGGTATGGTGGTTCGGGGGGGGGATGGACTTGACCCCCTACTACCCTAGCGAAGAAGACGTCATCGCCTGGCACGAAACGTCCAGATCCGCCTGCGAGCCTTTTGGCGCAGACACCTATCCCCGCTACAAAAAATGGTGCGACGAGTATTTTTTTCTCAGGCACCGCAACGAAACCCGCGGCGTAGGGGGTTTGTTCTTTGATGACCTGAATGAATGGGGCTTCGAGCGTTGTTTTGAGTTTATGCGCAGCGTGGGGGACCATTACATCCTAGCCTACCTCCCGATAGTGCAAAGGCGTAAAAACACGCCCTACGGCGAAAGGGAGCAGGAATTCCAAAGATACCGCCGGGGGCGTTACGTTGAGTTCAATCTAGTTTATGACCGCGGCACACTTTTCGGCCTGCAGTCGGGGGGCAGGACGGAGTCGATTTTGATGTCGCTGCCCCCGGTGGCCCATTGGCGATACAATTGGACACCCGAGGAAGGCAGCGCCGAAGACAATCTATACCAGAATTTTCTCAAGCCCAAGGACTGGTTGAAATCCTAACCCTTTGTGGGATTGGCGCCTACGGGTTCCTTGAGGGCAGAGCTGTTGCGCTGGGCAAGTTCGGTTATCAGTTGGTCGAGGGAACCAGTCCTAGACACATCTCTGGTAAATTTATCCCGGTAGTTTTGAAGCAGGCTGAGTTCCATGATCAACACATCGTAGACCTTCCAGTCACCATTGATCTTGATCATCCGATAATTGATCGACACTGGTTTTGCGCCTGACTGCAAAATTTCGGTGCGCACAACCGCCTTGGTATCCCCTTCGGCCAAGTCAAGGGGCAGGTAGCGAATAGTCCAATTGGCATATTCGGTGAACGCCGTGGTATAGGTGCGCACCAACAAGGTACGGAATTCTTTCTTGAAGCGAATTTGTTGCTCCGGTGTGGCGGTTTTCCAGAATTTCCCCAAAGTGAGGATGGAAACCCTGTCAAAATCCACATGCGTTTCGAGGATTTTATCCACAAAACGCGTAGCTTTGCTGAAGTCATTCTTGTATTCCGGCTTTTGCAGGTTTTTCTGCAACTCCTCGGAGGTGTGCTGTATGACGATTTGGGGCGGCAGCAAGACTTCCTGCCCTTCGGCCAAGCTTCGCATCGAAGCCAAGCCAAGAGCCAAAGCCAAAAGCCAAGCCAGGCTCGCCAGCCCTAAAGATACGTTAGTCGGTTTCATCTATATCACTCCTGCATTGAGACTTAAAATAGTCTTATCATAACGCGACATTCACGAATAAACTACCGGCTTGAGCATCACCCCGAAACATTTCCCGCACTGAGCAACGACATGCATAATTTCCAGCAAAACCCCCATTTCTTTCCAAACACACGCCTTCGCCGGATGCGCGCCGACGATTTCAGCCGCAGGCTGATGCGCGAGCATTCGCTGTCCGTCGACGACCTGATCTACCCGGTCTTCGTGGTTGAGGGGGAAAACCGCCGTGAGCCAGTGGCTTCCATGCCCGGGGTGGCGAGGATGAGCATCGACCTGCTGCTCGCGGAGGCTGCGGAGGCGGTGCGGCTTGGCATACCTGCCATCGCCTTGTTTCCAGTCATCCCCGCTGCAAAAAAAAGTGAGGACGCGAGGGAAGCCTACAGTCCCGAAGGACTGGCCCAACGCGCCACGCGAACCTTGAAGCAAGCGTGGCCCGACTTGGGAGTGATCGCCGACGTGGCCCTGGACCCGTTTACCAGCGACGGACAAGATGGCTTGTCCGACCCCAGTGGTTATGTGGTCAACGATGAAACCGTGTCGGTTTTGGTCAGGCAGGCCGTCTCGCTTGCCCGTGCGGGTGCCGATATCGTCGCGCCTTCTGATATGATGGACGGACGCGTGTGTGCCATCCGCCAGGCACTGGAGGCCGAAGGCTTTGTCAATACCCGTATCCTTGCCTATTCGGCAAAATATGCGTCCAGCTTTTACGGCCCGTTCCGTGATGCCGTGGGTTCCGCTGCGAATCTTGGCGGCGGGGACAAATTCAGCTACCAGATGGATCCCGCCAACTCTGACGAGGCCATCCGCGAGGTCGGGCTGGATATCGCCGAAGGTGCCGACATGGTGATGGTCAAACCTGGCCTACCTTATCTTGATATTGTCCGCCGGGTCAAGGATAGTTACGCCGTGCCCGTCTTCGTCTACCAGGTAAGTGGCGAGTACGCGATGCTGAAGGCGGCCGCACAAAATGGCTGGTTGGACGAAAAGAAGACCGTGCTGGAATCCTTGTTGGCCTTCAAGCGGGCGGGTGCGGACGGAATACTGACTTACTTCGCCCTGCAAGCGGCCCGTTGGTTACGGGAAGCGCATTGACTGCCGTAGGTCGGCAATGCGCCCCTTGCCGTGCCGCTTGGAGGCGTGAGATGCACGCATACGATGAAATACACAATTTAATTGAATCGGTATCCTACCTTTAAAATTTACTTGATAAAGCAAACCCACACTATGACGAAACCCGCATCAAAAAAGTCTGCCGCACCTGTCGAGGAAGTCATCCTGATCATCATGGTGATTTTCTGCCTAGTGGGAATCGCCGTCACTGACTTCTCACCCCAAGATGCATTCATGTATTGGATGGCCATGATCTTCGTGTTCGGCTTCGCCGCCATGATCGCCGGCTGGCACAATGCGAGAAGGCATTTCGACCCGAACGGGGAGGGCAACGAAGTGAAAGAGTTGTTCAAGACCCAATCCTTGCATTGGCTGGGTTCCCTAGTCGCCGTCCTGTGCCTGTTCAGCTTCGTCGAAGCGGGGCACATGACCCAGGAAGCCACCGGACTGATGGTCCTGCTGATCCTTGCCTTGACCACTTTCCTCGACGGAATCCGCATCGGGTGGCGATTCAGCCTCACCGGAATTTACCTAGTCATAGCCGTGGTGGCAGCCAATCTGTTGGAAAGCTTCATGCCTTGGCTATTCGCATTAGCCGTTTTCATCATCGCCGCCACTGTCTACCGTGAAAAGCGCAAAGAAATCCAAAAATAATCCCTGAGGCTTGAAGAGCATGCCACAAGACCGATATGCCGTGTTTGGCCACCCCATCAACCATAGCAAATCCCCCCGCATCCATGCTTTGTTTGCACAGCAAACCGGCCAGGCCATTCATTACACATCACAGGATGTGCCCGCCGAAAACTTTCGGGAGGAACTTAAGCGGTTTGCCGCCGAAGGTGGGAGGGGCTTGAGTTGCACTGTGCCGTTGAAGGAATTGGCCTGGGGCATCGCCGACAGGAAAAGCGTGCGAGCCGACAGGGCGAAGGCGGTCAACACGCTTGTGCTTGGCAAAGACGGCAGACTGTTTGGCGACAATACCGATGGCGCGGGGCTCTTACGCGATCTTACCGTGAACCTAGGCTTGACCGTCACTGGCCTCAATATTTTATTGCTTGGCGCAGGCGGAGCCAGCCGGGGTATCCTTGAGCCGTTGTTGGCAATGAAACCAAGGCGGTTGATTATTGCCAACCGCACGGTCGCCAAGGCCGAAAAGTTGGCAATTGAATTCGCCGATTTGGGTTCAATCGAGGCGCTGCCATTCAAGGCTTTGGCCAGTGAATCTTTCGACCTGATCCTGAATGCCACCGCAGCCAGCCTGAGCGGTGACTTGCCACCCTTGCCCGAAGGGATACTGGCCGCTGGCGGGGCTTGTTACGATTTGGCCTACGGCAACCAGCCAACGGCCTTTGTCCGCTGGGGAGGGAGCATGGGGGCGAAGCTTAGCGTGGATGGCATTGGCATGCTGGTCGAGCAAGCGGCCGAGGCGTTTTTCATCTGGCGCGGCATGCGACCGCAAACCCGCCCCGTCATCGAACTACTCAACGCAGAAAGAAGCCAAGCGAAATGACAACTTTTTGAACATCAGGCAGGGCTTTGGGGAGCCGGACTGCCACGCATCTTGTCCGGCTTGGCACTTTTCCATCCAGTGCCGCCGAAGTGGCGGGGCATCCACCCCGCTACTTAATGAGGCTTGCGCTAGCCTAGGTTCTGGGCCGCAACCATGAAATAGAGCATCGGTATGGAAAACATGGTGTTGAAACGGCTAGTAAGCATTGCCGTCCGTGCGGTAGCCTTCTTCTCATCGTCCCCGGCCGGAACCAAACCCAGTACCTTCTGCTGGTTGGGCCAAATGATCATCCAAACATTGTAGGACATGACCAACCCCATCCACATGCCAAGACCAATGTAGGTGTCCCTGCCGCCTTGGAAATAGCCCAAGAGCAAGGCCTTGAAGATATAACCATTCAGAGCCGCCAAGATCAATCCAGTGACGACGGTGGCAAGGGCCGCCCAACGAAACCAGAATAGCGCGGCGGGCGCAATCACCTTGCTTATCGCAGGCTTTTGCTCGTCAGGGATTTTTGGCATGGACGGGATTTGGACGAAATTGAAGTACCAAAGCAGACCAATCCACATGATGCCCGCAAGTACGTGCAGCCAACGGAACAGAAAAGTCAGCCAAACCTGGGACATTTGGATGCTACCTGTCGCCAAGGCAAGAATGACCGAAATCAGAATCCCAGAAAAACACGCAAAAAATCCAACTATGAACCCTTCGGGCTTTTGCTTGTCCCAAAACTGCACATAAACCAACATACTTTCAAGACCAAACGGAACCCCCAGGCATGAGCTTCAGAACCCCCGACCTATGCGACCAGTTCGCCGGCAACTCCCGCCATTTGCAAATTGCCGACCCTGTGTTTAAATCCTTCGGTGGTGTCCACTCCTTCTGTGGCCGTGTCACCACGTTGAAAACTTTCGAGGACAACGGACTGTTGCGACTCGTGCTGGAAGAAAAAGTCGAGGACAGGGTGCTGGTGATTGATGGTGGCGGATCGCACCGCTGTGCATTGTTCGGTGGTGATCTTGCCAGGCTGGCATCGGACAACGGCTGGAAGGGCATCATTGTCTATGGCTGCATCCGCGACTCCCTGGCCATTGCCGAATTACCCATCGGGGTTCGCGCCATCCACACCCATCCGATGAAGAGCCATCAGCGCGGCGGTGGGGACCGTGACTGCTTGATTACCTTCGCCGGGGTGAATTTCCGCACTGGCAGCTACCTTTATGCCGATGAAGACGGCGTGGTTGTCGCCGACGACAAACTGGTTTGAGGCGGGCTGTGGGGCATCGACTTTCTAAAATCTACACCCGTACCGGTGACGACGGCACGACAGGTCTCGGTGATGGCAGCCGGGTGGCAAAAGACTGCTTGCGCGTCGAATCCTATGGAACGGTGGATGAGCTGAATAGCCATATCGGCATGGTGCTAACCAGCGAACTGCCGGCCAACTTGGGCGAGACGTTCAGCGAAATTCAACATTTACTGTTCGATCTTGGCGGGGAGCTTTGCATGCCTGGCTTCGTTTTCATCAAGCAGGGACATGTGGACTGGTTGGAGCAGGAACTGGACAAGCTCAACGACAACCTACCCATGCTAAAAGAATTTATCTTGCCGGGTGGCAACGCTGCCGCGGCGGCCTGCCACATCAGCCGCACCGTCTGCCGCCGCGCCGAACGCTTGATGGTGGGCCTTGCAAGGGAAGAAACCATCGAACCTTGTGCCTTGGCCTTCATCAACCGCCTATCCGATTTCCTCTTCGTCGCGGCGCGTGTCATTGCCCGTGCCGATGGCGGGGAAGTGCTGTGGCGGGGGGGAGGGCAGAAATAAACCGAGTCGGTCTTATTGCGTTGATTCCAAAGTGCCGAAGTGACACAATGCCCTCTTATTCAATTCTTAAATAGAACAGACACATCCAATGGAAATCATTCTTGCCAATCCCAGAGGTTTTTGCGCCGGTGTAGACCGTGCCATTGAAATCGTCGAACGCGCCATCGAAGAGTTCGGTGCCCCCATCTATGTGCGCCATGAGGTCGTGCATAACCGCTACGTGGTTGATGGGCTGCGTGAGCGCGGAGCGGTTTTCGTGGAGGAATTGGCCGAAGTGCCGGATAATTCCACTGTCATCTTCAGCGCCCACGGCGTTTCCAAACAAATCCAAATGGAATCGCGTGAACGTGGTTTGAAGGTGTTTGATGCCACTTGCCCGTTGGTGACCAAAGTGCATATCGAGGTCCATGCCCACGCCAACGAGGGACGGGAAATCGTTTTCATCGGCCACACCGGCCACCCGGAAGTGGAAGGCACCATGGGCCAGTACGTCAATCCCGATGGCGGAATCTATTTGGTGGAATCCCCCGCCGATGTGGTCACGCTCAAGGTCAAGAACCCGGACAACCTCGCCTATGTGACCCAGACGACGCTGTCCATCGACGACACCCAAGCTATCGTACTTGCCTTGTGCGAACGTTTTCCCAAGATTATCGGCCCGAAGAAGGACGATATTTGCTATGCCACTCAAAACCGCCAAGACGCGGTGAAAACCTTGGCCGCCGATTGCGATGTTATTCTGGTGGTCGGTTCCCCCAACAGTTCGAACTCCAACCGTCTGCGGGAAATCGCCGAAAAGCTAGGCAAAGGCTCCTATCTGATTGACGATGCCAACGAGCTAAAACGGGAATGGGTGGAAGGTGCCAACAAGGTGGGTGTCACCGCCGGTGCCTCGGCCCCGGAAATCCTAGTCAAAAAGGTCATTTCACAACTCAAGGCTTGGGGCGGCAAAATGGTGACTGAAAATGCTGGCATAGAAGAGAAAGTCGTGTTCTCGTTGCCCAAGGAGTTGCGGGTGAAATAAGTTTCACCCTAACTTGGCAAACACCTGTGGGGCGGTCTTCAGTCCAACGGGATTGGTGGCGCCCAAGCTAAGATCAGGCATAGTGGGTGGTCTGATGGCCACCCTACAAAAGCCATCAAGCGGAACTTCTGAGAGATCAATTCAATTCGGAGAAAATAAACATGGCATTAACAGCGATGGACTTGGTTACAGCGGCAAAGCAGCACATTACCGAGGTCGATGCGGCACAAGCCAAGAATATATTGGATAAATCCCTGGTGCTGGATGTGCGCGAACCGGCCGAATACGCAGCAGGCGCACTACCCGGCGCATTGAACATTCCGCGTGGCGTGCTGGAATTCAAAATTGACGGGCATCCCGCCTTTGCGGGCAAACAAAATGAGGAAATCATTGTTTACTGCCTTACCGGCGGGCGCTCGGCATTGGCGGTGGAAGCCCTGCAAAAATTGGGTTGGGGCAAAGCGGTTAGCTTGGCCGGGGGCTTCAATGCTTGGCTACAGTCAGGTGGTGTGGCGACTATCCCGGCCGGCTAAACCCTTTTGCCATGTCTCGCCATACCCAAGACGAAGAGGGGCAAGGCGGCGGGGAGCGTATGCGCTTGGACAAATGGCTCTGGGCTGCCCGCTTCTTTAAAACCCGCGCACTGGCCACCGAAGCCATTAACGGTGGCAAAATCCATCTAAACGGCCAACGCGCCAAGCCGGGCAAGGACATCGGCATTGGCGCACAGCTTGAAATCAGCAAAGACCAATATACTTGGGACATCACCGTCACCGCCCTCAAAGCTCAACGCCGCCCCGCCTCCGAAGCCGCCTTGCTGTACGAAGAAACCCCGGAAAGCCTTGCCAAACGGCAAGCCGAAGTGGAACGGCGCAAGATTGCGCGGGACATGGGCGGGCAGCCCGACCAGCGGCCCGACAAGAAAGACCGCCGGATAATCCATCGGTTTAAGAGGGAGATGGGGGAGGCATGAAACGGATAACATCCCTTGAAGGATGTTATTCCTGGTATCTATAACTAAAATTAGATCATCCACATGAGAAATTACTTCACCGCTGACTGGGCGTTTGGAATTACAGGGGCAATCGAAAATATTGTCCGTACCAATTTCCCTAATGACCTACGATTATGGCCATTGCTTCAGGCATTCGACTTCGAGGCATACATACTCCCGAATGACTATGTTGCAATAATTATCAAAGACAAACTGTCTGGAATTCCCGCAGGCCCAAGTGTTTGTTCAGTATTTCCCTACACGGACCATCCAACGCTCCCTCCAAGAGTCTCGGACATTGAACTTTGGCAGTTCTACTTGAAAAGCAAGTTTTCCTTGCGTGAAGAAGATGCTCCGTTTCTTATCCCAATAAGGGACTCTGGGAAGCACGGTGCACAAGAGGACTATAAGTTGTTTTCAGTGGAGGAACAACTATTTTGGAATCGCCAAATTAACTATGTGGTTTCTAGTTACAAAAATCATCTCCAAGCAATGAATAAACAATCACCTGTACAGCCACCCAACATTACCTATAATGTCAGCGGAAGTAATACCCGAGTGAACATCAATTCTACAGACTCGTCTGTCAACATAATCAGCACAGAAGTTTCTGAGGTGTTTACTCAGTTACGGGAAGCTGTTAGCCAAATACCCGATTCAACAGCCAGAGGTGAAATAGAGCAGGCGGTGAACGAAATGGAGCAGGCGCATGGCTCAAGCAATTTCTTGCCGAAATATCAAGCCTTCATTACCTCAGCGGCCAACCACATGACAATTCTTGCCCCGCTTATTCCTGCTGTAACTGGCCTCCTGACTTAACAACTCATTCAGATGAGTAGGTTGGGCAACTTCTTTATCGTTGCCTAACTAATCAGGACAATATACTGGCCTAATTATTCCTCACAACTGCCCAGACCAATCGGCTGTGCCAATCCACTTATTCATAAGGAGATTTAGAGAAGCCCCCATGAAAACCTATGCATTGAACCAAAATCTTCCCCCGCTTGCCGCGCTTATCGCTGAGTTGAAGCCAGATGAGGAAATCGTGTTGACGGAACATGAACGGCCTGTTGCAAAATTGGTCGCCGTTGCTTCGCCCGCTCACCCGCATCCACAAGCAGGGACATTGAAAGGAAAAATATGGATGTCGGCTGATTTTGATGAGCCGCTAGAAGACTTCAAGGAATATATGGAGTGAAACTGCTGCTCGACACCCATGCTTTGATCTGGTTTCTCAACGATCATTCTTCATTAAGTCCACGGGCCAAATCGGTCATCGAGCATCCTGAAACCGAAAGCTTCGTTAGTATTGCCAGTTTATGGGAAATCGCCATCAAGATGAATCTTGGCAAGCTAGATTTGGGTGCGCCTTTCGAGACACTGTTTCCGGCACAATTGGAATTAAACGGTTTTATACAACTGCCCGTGAATATCGAGCATTTATATGTCCTTGAGCGATTGCCCTCGCACCACCGCGATCCTTTCGACCGCTTGCTTATCGCCCAAGCGCAGGTGGAAGGGCTAACTTTGGTTTCCTGTGATCCTCATTTTTACGCTTATGGCTCGACGTTGCTGTGGTGAAAACGGTTGCAGAAAGCAAGGGGATAGGTTCGTCTGCCCTCGCTCTGAATGCCAATCTGAATTACCAATAGATAGGTTATAAACCCATGTCTTATAGTGAATTCTCGCTCAAGCAAGTCAAAGAAAAACTCGGGCTGGAAATAGTCGAAAATAGAGACTTGTTTTCAAATATCAATGAAATCCAAATCAGTGATCTTTTATCGGCTACATTAAAATATAATGTCCCCCTTGCGATGGCCGTTGGCACAGAAAAAGCCCGTTCTGAGCTTATCATTGCGAATATCTTGCTTGAAGTAAGAAAGACACATAATAACCAAGTTAGTCTTTTTTCGGGAGTTATTTTTGATGTTGACAAGGATCGAGGGCTTGCTGGATTCTGCGATTTTATCATCAGCCAATCACCTGAACAGTTTTATTTGAGTGCCCCCATCATTACGGTAGTTGAAGCCAAAAATGAAAACATCGTCGGTGGTTTAGGGCAATGCATAGCCGAGATGTATGCAGCACATCTATTCAATGAGAAGGAAGGTTTACAACTTCCTGCCGTGTTCGGCGCGGTGACAACGGGGAATGCATGGAAGTTTTTGAAGCTTGAAAATAATACCGTGTATGTTGATATTCAGGATTATTATATTGATAATGTCAATAAAATCATTGGGATTCTGGTTGAAATGGCAAAACAAATGCCTAGTACGGCAAATCATGAGTAATACCAAAGTTTCACGTCCATGTGACTGGATTCCGGCGTTCCCTGCCGGAATGACGGGGTGGTTTATTTGCGTGATTGCCTTGAGATGAACAGCCCTCCCCGCGCCATTTACACCGTCACTGAACTCAACGGTTCGGTGCGTTTGTTGTTGAGCAGCCATTTCGGCATCATTTGGGTCGAGGGCGAAATCTCCAACCTCGCCCTGCCCTCCTCCGGCCACTATTATTTCACTTTGAAAGACCAGGATGCCCAAGTGCGTTGCGCCTTGTTTCGCGGCCCGGCCAGAGGCTTATTGTTCAAGCCCGCCAATGGAATGCGGGTGTTGGCAAGGGCGCAAGTGAGCCTGTACGAGCCACGCGGCGAATACCAGTTGATCGTCGATTATTTGGAGGAAGCTGGCGACGGCGCATTGCGGCGGGCGTTTGAAGTCTTGAAGGCCAAACTCGCCGGTGAAGGCTTGTTCGATGCCGACCGCAAGCGGCCCATCCCCGTGCCGCCAAGATGTGTGGGGATCATCACCTCCCCGACCGGGGCGGCGGTGCGGGATATTCTCACCGTACTCAAACGCCGTTTCCCTGCATTGCCGGTGCTAATCTTTCCGGTCAAGGTGCAAGGCAATGAAGCCAAGCACGACATTGCGCATGCCATCGCCTTGGCCGACCGCCTGCAACTGTGCGATGCCTTGATCCTTGCCCGAGGCGGTGGTTCGCTGGAAGATTTGTGGGCTTTCAACGAGGAAATCGTGGCACGGGCGATGGCAGCCTGCTCCATCCCCATCGTTAGTGGCGTAGGCCATGAAACCGACTTTACCATGGCCGATCTGGTTGCCGACTTACGCGCCCCCACGCCATCCGCCGCCGCCGAAGCGGTCAGCCCCGACGGCGGTGGATGGCTGGCCCGCTGCATCCGCTTGGAAGGCCGCTTGCAGCAGCAAATACGGCTGAAACTGAAACAACAAACGCACACATTGGACTATCTGCGTAAGCGCCTACAACAAGCCCACCCGGAAAAACAAATGCAGCGCAATGCCCAACGCCTGGACGAATTGGAATTGCGCTTGAACCGGTCCGTATGTGCGGGTTTCTCTAGGCGCATGGACAAGTTGCAAACCTTGATGGCGAAGCTTGACAGCCAGCGTCCCGCCCAGCGCATACAACTGCTGGAAACCCAAAGAGGGTCGCTGCGCCGCAGGCTGAAATCCGCCATGGCCAGGATTTTGGAACTGCGTCGGCAAACGCTCAAAGCCAGCGGCGAAAAACTCCATGCCGTCAGCCCTCTGGCGACTTTGGAACGCGGCTATGCCATCGCCAGCCGTGGGCGCGACGGAAAAATCCTACGCACCATTGGCGACACGCAAACGGGCGAATCGGTGGGAATCCGCCTAACCGATGGCCTGCTGATTGGGCAAGTGCTGGAAAAGCGGAAAAGCTAATTGGCATCATTTTAAGGTATACCTGATGACGGTCGGAATGGTAAAATGAAATCTGTATGGAGGGAGTCTCGACTGGACCGGTAGGGGATCAAGAAACTTGGCGGAGGGAAGCAATCAGATTGGTTGTGGATTCGGTTTAATTGACAAACCGTGGCTTCGCTGCCCATGCCGGGTTTTACAGGGAGCGTTTTGTTGATTTTTGCCTTGGTGGTGAAATTGGTAGACACAAGGGACTTAAAATCCCTCGGCTTAACGGCCATGCCGGTTCGATTCCGGCCCGAGGCACCACAAAAACAAAGGCTTGCGCGGTTTTCCGGGCAAGCCTTTTTATTTTGAGCTAGGAAAACCGGTTTCCGACACAAGTTTGCAACCCCTAATTCTGTCGGCCCGAAGGACATTCGTGGGCGCGACGGGGTTGCAAACGCTTTATCACCAGATTAAATCGTCGGGGATTTGGAATTTCGCGTAAGGATCGTCGGAGCTTGCTTCCAACGTTTGCTGCCGCTTGGGTTCATTGAATACAACCACGCTGTCCGCATTGCGGGCCTTGATCTTCCCGGCCGTTTCAGGGGGAACCAATTCGTATTCTTTCTCCATCCGCACGACAGCCAGTTGGCCCGAAACGATGCGTTGCCTGACTGAGTCGGAGACGTAGAGCCGTTTGACCTTGCCTCGGTCAACAAAATTATAGGGCGTGTCGCCCTCTCCCTTCGGGTGGCGGTTTTGTTCCACTAGTTGGACAATCTGTGCATATAAGGCTTTCTTTTCAGCCTCAATCTGGCGTTGTTGATTGAGTCGCCGGTCGCGCTCGATCTTCTCATCCTTAGCCTGCTGGCTTCGCAGTCTATCCTCGTCCGCAGTGCCGGTTTTGGCCTGGCCGTGTTGGCGCTTGGCTTCCTTGTGTTTTTCCTTCGTTGCTTGCTTGACTTGCTTCTCGCTGACTAGCCCTACTTTCAGTAGTTGATCTCGTAATGCGTTGCCCATGACTTGTCTGGCCTCAGTGTCGTTGTGTTGGGTATCGTGGTCGCTCACCGTGTCTTCGTGGCAATCGGGGTGATTCGAAAAAAGTGTCTTAAGGATGTAAACTACTTTCAGTGTACAAGCGCGACCTAATTCTCCGGCGTAATCCCTGCTTGTACAATGGCTTTGAATTTAAACCAATCATTGTATAGGCATGAAGGCTTGTGGGGCGAACATTTTTTTGGCAAGAAAAAAAACTTGCGCAAATGACAGCAGCCGAATGGGAGTCACTGTGTGACGGTTGCGCAAGGTGCTGTCTGCACAAGTTGGAAGACGAAGACACCGGCGAAATATTCTTCACCAAAGTGGCATGCCGTCTGCTGGACATCCAAGCTTGCCGTTGCACCCAGTACGCGGAAAGGTGCGAATTGGTAGTCGGCTGCCTTGATTTAAGAGCAGAGTTCACCCAATTCCACTGGCTACCGTCCACTTGCGCCTACCGCCTGTTGGCTGAAGGAAAAAATCTGCCGGATTGGCATCCACTGGTCTCTGGCAATCCACGCGCCGTCCGTGAGGCGGGGGTTGCCGTCAATGCGTTTGCCATTGCCGAAACCGCATCGCTGAACCCTGCCGATTTTGTGATCGAGTGGCTGGTTTAAGAGGTGATGAAGCTTGCCAGGAGGCCACCTAAGCGATCCTTTACCGAGTTTTTCTTCGCTAGGGGTTTAATTCCTTCAAACTATTTGGTAGGATGGTCGATAGTGTTATGGGGTTGCCGCAAGGCGAATGGCACATAAAGGCGAAGTGCCCCATGATTGGAATTGGCCCTTATGGGCTTTTTTAATTTTTAACGGGATTACAACAACATTGGGCCTTGAGCCCTTTTTTTGTGGCTGGAATTCGGGTGAGAAGATGAAAATGCCGGATAGACTGACCCGTCTGGTCGAGCCGGTTGTGGTCGGAATGGGTTATGAATTGGTTGGGGTCGAGTTTGATGCCCACCACCATACCTTGCGGGTTTATATTGATTGTGAAAAGGGCGTTCAGGTGGACGATTGCTCCAAGGTAAGCCATCAACTTAGCGGGTTTTTGGATGTGGAGGATCCCATCCCAGGCAATTATCATCTGGAGGTTTCCTCGCCAGGCTTGGATCGCCCTTTGTTTACGCTGGGACATTTCGAGCGATTCAAGGGAGCCTTGGCGCGCATTCAATTGTTTAGCCCAATTGATGGGCGTAGGCGTTTCAAAGCGCGGTTGCTTGGTGTCGAGGGGGACAAAATACAACTTCTGGACGGCGAAATCCAAATCGGTATCCCGTTCGAATCCATCGACAGGGCGCGCATCGTGCCCGAGTTCGACAATTAAAACCATAAGGATCAGGCGATGGCGAATAAAGAAATATTGCGGGTAGTGGATGTCTTTTCCAACGAAAAGGAGATCGAGAAAGAGGTGATCTTCGCTGCCATAGAGGATGCACTGGGGATTGCCACGATCAAGCGGCACGACAATCGCATCGACGTGCGAGTTTCCATAGACCGTAAAAACGGCAATTACGAAACTTTCCGACGCTGGTTGGTGGTTGAAGACAGCCAAGGACTAGGCGGTGGCATGGAGTCGCCGGACACGGAAATGCCAGTGGAGCGGGCACGGCAGATCAACCCGGACGTGTCGGTGGGCGAGCATTTGGAACTGCCCATGGATTCCAAAGAGTTTGGGCGTATCGCCACACAGACGGCGAAACAGGTGATTATGCAGAAAGTGCGCGAAGCGGAACGGCGCAAGGTCGTCGAAGCTTATCAGGATCGTATTGGCGAACTGGTGACAGGCATTGTCAAGCGCGTGGAGCGTGGCAATGTCTACCTTGACCTCGGCGGCAACGTCGAGGCGTTCGTACCCAAGGAGGAGATGATTCCCCGCGAAGCGGTGCGCAACGGCGATCGTTTGCGTGGATATCTTAAAGCAGTGCGGCCGGAAGTACGGGGTCCGCAACTTTTTATCAGCCGGACTGATCCTGAATTGCTCGTCGCCCTTTTCCGCCTTGAGGTTCCTGAGGTGGGGGAGAACGTCATTGAGATCATGGGCGCTGCCCGCGATCCCGGCGTACGCGCCAAAGTGGCGGTGAAAAGTAACGATGCCCGGCTGGATGCAGTCGGAGCCTGCGTGGGCATGAGAGGTTCCCGTGTGCAGGCGGTATCCAATGAACTAGCCGGGGAGCGCGTTGATATCATCCTATGGAACGAAAATGAAGCCCAATACGTCATTAACGCCATGTCGCCCGCAGAGATAGTGTCGATAGTCGTTGATGAGGACAAACACAGCATGGATGTGGCGGTGGCCGACGAGAACCTGTCCCAGGCAATTGGGCGGGGCGGGCAGAATGTGCGTCTGGCCTCGGAGTTGACGGGTTGGGAATTGAATGTGATGAGCGCAACCCAAGCCGAGGAAAAGAACGAGCAGGAAGCCCGCAATCTGCTACAGTCTTTCGTCGATCAATTGGGCATCGAGGAGAATGTGGCGGAAATACTTGTCCGCGAAGGATTTTCCAGCGTCGAAGAGATGGCCTACGTACCCGCCAAGGAAATGCTCGAAATTGCTGAATTTAACGAGCATATGGTTGAAGATTTGCGCAACCGGGCCCGCGATGCACTGCTTATCAAGGCCATTGCCAGCGAGGAAAAATTGGAAGTTGTTGAACCTACACAGGATTTACTGGACATGCAAGGCATGGATCGCGAGCTGGCCCATATGCTGGCTAGGCATGGAATTTGTAATATGGATCAATTGGCCGAGCAATCGGTGGACGAATTGATGGAAATCGAAGGAATGGACGGGGGAAGAGCCGCGAGCTTGATAATGAAAGCTCGCGAGTCTTGGTTTGCGGAAGACTAGGGATTTGATTGACAGCGGGGCAAAAAAATGAGTGATGTTACGGTAAGGCAATTGGCAGAAGTTGTGGGAATTCCCTTGGATCGACTCCTAACACAGTTGGGAGACGCGGGATTGTCGGTAAACGGCGCGGATGACATGTTGAACGATGCGGAGAAGTTGAAGCTGCTCACCTTTTTGCGTCAAAGTCACGGCAAGGATCAGCCTTCCGGGACGGATCCAAAGAAAGTAACCCTACAGCGGCGCACGGTAAGCGAGTTGAAGCAGGGAAAAGTGACGGGCAAAAATGTGAAGACTGTCAGTGTCGAGGTTCGCAAAAAGCGCACTTATGTCAAGCGTAGCGAACTACCCGAAACCGATGAGCGCCGCATGGAAGCGGAAAAAGCCCGGCAGACTTTGGAAATTGAGGAAATGCAAAGCATTCGGCACGAGGCTGGCCTGCAAAAGCTTGAGCATGAAGAGGGCGGCAAACTTGGGGATGTCGCCAAGCAGCCACTGCCGCTGGCCGATGAAACAGCCGTCAAGCAAACTGCCAGTGAGGAACGTACCCCGGTTGACATCGCGCAAGGGCAAGTCGCTGTTCCGGTCAAATCCGAACAGCCAAAGCCCGCCGAGACCCGGCTCGCCGATGTCAAGGCCAAAGAAGGCAAGGTCACCGAGATTAAGGCAATAAAGGATAATACTTTAGAAGTCATGGTTGCAGAAGAAAAACCTGTCGAAAACCTGCCCGCTGAGGGCAAGTCCACCGAATCCAAGCACGGGGCGGCCATTGCCGAAATTTCGCAGCAACAGCCTAGGCCAACAAGCAAACCGACACCCGGAAAGCCCACTCCCAAAGCGGCCACCGGCCCCAAGCCATCTGGCACACCCAGACCAAGCGGGGAACCTAGCCGACCACTGACCTCACCTGCGGCATTGGCGGCGACTAAGGGAATGGACGATGCCAAGCGAGGGAAGAAAAAAGGCAGCGGTGGCAGACGCAGCGAAGATGATCGCGAACCGACTCTGGATGACATCAGGAGGGGTAAGGCGAAGAAATCCAGGCAACGCGGCACGGTAGTGATGCCCGAACAGCGGCATGGCTTTGAGAGGCCGACCGCGCCTATGGTTCATGAGGTATTTGTGCCGGAGACGATAACTGCCGCTGAACTTGCCCAGCGTATGTCGGTGAAAGGTGCTGAAGTCATCAAAGCACTGATGAAGATCGGGGTCATGGCGACCATCAACCAAGCACTCGACCAGGAAACCGCCCTTTTGTTGGTTGAGGAAATGGGGCACAAGGCCATTCCCCAAGCGGAGGATAGTTTAGAGGCCGAGATCATGGCCACCCAGGCGTTGGAGGAAACTGCCGAGCAACTGCCTAGGGCTCCCGTGGTGACCATCATGGGGCATGTCGACCACGGCAAGACATCGCTTCTGGACTATATTCGCAAGAGCCGTGTCGCTGCCAGCGAGGCCGGGGGGATTACCCAGCACATTGGCGCCTATCAGGTTAAGACAACCAACGGCTCGGTGACTTTCTTGGATACGCCGGGCCATGCCGCCTTTACCGCAATGCGCGCACGCGGTGCCAAGGTCACAGACATCGTCGTGTTGGTCGTGGCCGCCGATGATGGCGTCATGCCGCAGACCCGCGAGGCGGTGGACCATTCCCGTGCGGCCAATGTACCCATGGTGGTTGCCATCAATAAAATCGACAAACCCGGTTCCGACCCGGATCGGGTCAAGCAGGAGTTGGTCACGCTCAATGTGGTGCCTGAAGAATGGGGCGGGGATACCCAGTTTGTCAGCGTTTCCGCCAAGACAGGCGAGGGCATTGACAGTCTGCTGGATGCCATCTTAGTGCAGGCCGAAGTCCTTGAACTGAAGGCACCGATCAAGGTTCCTGCCGCCGGGGTCGTGCTGGAATCCAAGCTGGACAAAGGACGCGGTCCCGTGGCCGACATTTTGGTGGAGAAGGGGATACTAAGAAAAGGCGACTTTATTCTCTGCGGGCAGGAGTTTGGCCGCATTCGCGCCATGTTCAACGAAAACGGCAAACCGATCAAGGAAGCGGGCCCGTCATCGCCAGTGGAAATCCTCGGGCTTTCCGCCGCACCTGGAGCCGGTGACGACTTCATCGTCGTGGCCGACGAGCGCAAGGCGCGTGAAATCGCCCTGCAACGCGAAGAAAAATCCCGTTCCAGCAAATTGGCGGCGCAACAGGCCACCAAGTTGGAAGATGTGTTCACCCGCATGGAGACGGCGGGAGACACCATCGACCTGAACATCATCGTCAAGGCCGATGTGCAAGGCAGTTTAGAGGCTTTGCGCTCATCGCTGATCGAGCTTTCCACCGACAAAGTCAAAGTGAAGATTGTCGCCGGCGGCGTGGGCGGCATCAATGAGTCGGACACCAATCTAGCCTTGGCATCCGGTGCCATCATGATTGGCTTCAATGTGCGGGCCGATGCCAGCGCCCGCAAGCTGATCGAGGAGCGCGGCATTGACCTGCACTATTACAGCATCATCTACGAAGTAATCGACGATGTGAAGAAGTCCATCTTGGGCATGTTGGCCCCGGAGTACAAAGAGCAGATCGTAGGCATCGCCAATGTGCGCGATGTGTTCCGCTCGCCCAAGTTCGGTGCGGTCGCCGGTTGCATGGTGGTGGAAGGCTTCGTCAAACGCAATCTGCCCATCCGTGTGCTGCGCGAGCATGTGGTGATTTACGAAGGCCAGCTTGAATCCCTGCGCCGTTTCAAAGACGACGTGGCCGAAGTGAAGATGGGCATGGAATGCGGCATCGGCGTCAAGAACTACAATGACGTGAAACCTGGGGATCATATCGAAGTGTTTGAGAAGGTGTTGGTGACGCGGTAGTTTATAGTAAGGCGGGCAGAGGTTTTAACTGTCCGCCGAAACCATGGGTCAAAGGCAATGCCGAAACCGCTTGTTTACATAGAAACCTCGGTGGTTTCTTATTTGACGGCTCGGCCTAGCCGCGATTTGCTGACTGCTGCTAGGCAGGCTTGGACTAGGGAATGGTGGGGAATTGCCCCCATTCATTGGGAAATGGCAATTTCAGAGCTTGTCATTGAAGAAGCCAGCCGGGGTGACCCACAAGCCGCCGCACTTCGTCTGAATGAGCTAAAGGGACTTACAATTTTGTCAAACAGCAACGAAGCGCGGGTGCTTGCCCGTTCGCTCATTCAAACTGGCGCATTGCCCCCTGCGGAATCCGAAGATGCTTTGCATATTGCAATTGCCGTCATTGCAGGGGCACATTACCTCGTTTCTTGGAACTTTGCCCATTTGGTGGGTCCAGATGCTAAATTAAGGCTGCTGGATAGCCTACGCGCCAACGGACATAATCCGACACTCTTGACAACCCCTGAAGAACTTTTGGAGATCGTGAGATGAATACAGAGAAAGCTACCAAGCCTCGTGAATCCCCGGTTCGTGCCCCAGACCCAATTCTGGCTGAGCTTTGGGAGGTGAAAAGGCAAATTAACCAAGAAGCGGGATACAATATCGACGAGTTATCTCGTATGGCACATGAGGCCGCTTTGCGCATTCGGCAGCAGTGGGACTCTGAAGTATGTAAATAGGCTTGCAGCAAGTTAGCTGCGCTGAGGTATGGACTATCAAGTTCACGTCTATCGGTAATTGTGGTATATAGGCCATGTCAAGTTGATGGATACTGTATCACGATCAGGTTTAACAAAAATATTGTAGGTTAATTATATATCTCCAACATATGAATTTTGTTCTATACGATATTTATGGGCATGGCAAAGGACTCAGTCCAAGCTTCATGAGGAACTATCTCAGCCAAATCCCGATGGTGATTCTATCAAAGCTGCATTGGTATCTTATAAAGTGCATAGAAATTTTGGAAAGCTAGATGAAGGGAAATGCGATAAAATATCCGAATTACTGACATCACATTCCAGATATCTAACTCTGAATAATGTTGCTTCAAAAGTGGAGGAACTGGCTGACGCTTTTTACATCGAATTCGGAAGCAATAATTTATCTGCTGCATCAAAACTTCTATGGCTTCGAAAACGGTCGCCAGTAGTTATTTTCGATTCGCGTGCTCGTAAAGCCCTGCTAGACTTGGAATATGACTTTGATCCATCTGATTATTCAGGTTACTTAGAATGCTGGCGTGAGGAGTTTGCGGACAGGGAAGCTGAGATTCGCCATGCTGCGGCCCGGTTGCCAGAAATCAACGAATTTACAGGCTGGCAACATTCAATTAAGGAACTCAAGGAATTAGTAACATCAGATTGGTTTGTCAAACAGATATTTGACACTTATCTGTGGGAAACTGGTAGGGAGGACTAACTCATTTCATCACTTTTGTATCGTTTTCACGCAGAGTGTCACTGCCATTAAGATAAGCCGTCATACCGGCATGGATCGCCGGTATCCAGATTGCAGGGATGCTACCAGGCCGCGCCATCCTTTTAGCCTAGGTTCAGGCGGCCCCTTAACGACGAAGATTTTGTTGACTTAATGGCGGTGACGAAGAGCGTTATAACGATAAAGCAAAAAATGTTTTCCTGTTCCACTGGCTACTCCTATTGAAAATCTAAATGGTTTTCCCATAATCGGAATTTTCCTATGCTGCAAAGACTCTATATAAACAACTACAGATGCTTGGAAAATTTTGACTTGCCAGTCAAAGATATGCCGTCAGTGCTGTTGATTGGAAAAAATGGTTCGGGCAAGTCAACCATCCGTTTTGCTTTAGAGGTACTTCAGAATATTGGGCGAGGCATCAATCGAGTAAAAGATTTAGTTCAGCATAAGGATTTCGGATGGGAACGATCTAAAATACCCATTCGGCTTGAAATTGAGGTGTTACTAGCGGGTCAGATGTACCGGTATGTGCTTGCTTTTGAGTTACCCGAAAAATTCAAAGAGCTTAGAGTTCTGGAGGAGCAAATGCTCATTGCGGGTATCCCACATTATACCCGTGAAGGTGCTCAAGTAACGCTTTATAAAACCCCTCGCAATGTAGAAGCAAAATTTTTAGTTGATTGGCATTTGGTTGCCTTGCCGGTGATTCAAGCAGAATCCGGTACTGATCCGCTGAATATATTCAAAACTTGGCTGGCGCAAATGCTGCTGCTAGCCCCAATTCCAAGCCTGATGGACGGAAACTCTAATGGCGAGACTTTGGAGCCTAACTGGAATGGTTCTAATTTTGGAGAGTGGTTTTCGGGTGTGTTGGGGCGCTACCCGGCGGCTTATACCCAAATTGACAAATATCTACGTGAAGTCATACCCGATATTCAAGACATTCAAAATGAAGTAGTGAGCAAGGACTCAAAAAGCTTGAGTGTGAGCTTCGAAGCTAACCAAGCGACAATGAGAGTTTATTTTGAGGACTTGTCGGATGGCGAAAAATGCTTCTTTATTTGCGCTGTGGTTTTGGCCGCGAACAAGTTCTATGGACCGCTGTTTTGCTTCTGGGATGAGCCAGACAACTATCTCTCATTGCACGAAGTTGGGCATTTAGTAATTGCATTGCGACGTGTCTTTAGAGAAGGTGCTCAAATCTTCATGACTTCCCACAATCCTGAGGCTATCCGCAAGTTTTCAGATGAGAATACTTTGGTGCTTTTTCGAGATAGCCACTTGGAGCCAACGCGGTCGAAATGGCTCGGTGACTTTATCGCTAATGGCGAATTGCAGGGCAACCTTGTGGATGCCTTGATTCGTGGCGATATATTATGAGTGTGAACAAATATAAACCACACGTTCTTATATTGCCTGAAGACGATGCCGACCGCCAGATAGCCAATGGATTCTGTACAGAACTCGGTGTTACAGCGTTTTTAATATCAAATAGTTACTTAAAAATGAATATACGCAACATGTAGGAGCGGGCCATGCCCGCGATAAATAGCCCATTTTTGCTGAATCGGCCCAATCAATCGCGGGCATGGCCCGCTCCTACGGCTTAAA
>CAIODU010000057.1 GCA_903857165.1 uncultured Methylococcaceae bacterium
CGTCCGCCGCGCCATCTGGGCTGGCAAGTATTTCGTCAACTCCAAAACCGGCAGCGACCGGTTGGAATTATCTTGCCGTGACTGGGATGCCTTGCTGGATCAACTCGCGGCGGTGGCTTAAAAAGGCCAAAGTCGAGCTTCCTTCCCGCCATTCAATTGCGCCTTGAACGGCGCGGCCAGCTTGAAGCGCACGGCCTTGGACGCGGCAATCGTGATCGGCTCGCCTGACTGCGGGTTGCGCCCAGTCCGTTCGGCGGTTTCCTTCGGCTCGAATATCCCAAACCCGGTGACCGGGACCACGTTGCCTTCGGCCAGTTCATCGCGGATGGTCTCCCACAGCGCGTCCGTGACGGCTTCCACGTTGGCCTTGGTGATGTCGGGGCGCTTTTCGGTAATTTGGCTTTTCACTGCGTCGATCAGTGCTTGCTTGTTCAGGCGTTTGCCCGTGGTTGGCTCTTCTTGATTGGGGTGTCCGCTTTGCTGCGATTGGCGGGCGGGGCGGGAATTATAAGTCCAAAGCCTTGCAATCCAAACGGCTTGGAGCAGATTTTTCCATGGCTGCGGCAGACGGCATCAGGCAACCGCCGGTGCCTGCGTTCCATCCACACCCTTGACCCGGTTCGACGCAGCGATGGAATGGCACGTTCAAGGCGGGCGGCCAAGAAAACCCTTGCAACCCGTTGCCTAGGTTATCCGCGCCAAATGCCAGCGCATTCGAAGACAATCCGGTCTTTTGCGGGAGAAAAGGCCATGCCTCTGATTGTCGAAGCCATTCCCAATGTCCAACCGGTGACCATCGAATGCGTGGCCGAAGTCTCAAGGCGCTACCAGATTCCGGTCGCCCTGCTTGGCGGGGTGTTGGCACAGGAGCGTGGCCGCCTTGGACAGTCCAGCCCGAACAAAAACGGCACTTGGGACATGGGCCCGATGCAGGTCAACCGTTCATGGTTGAAGTTCTTCGCGCCGTATGGCGTCACCGAGCATCGCTTGAAGCACGACGGCTGCGCCAACCGCCGTCGGCACTATGACCATCCGCTACGGGCAAGGCAGGGCGAAGGGCGACCTGTGGCGGGCGGTGGGCCGCTATCATTCGCACCAGCCGGACTTGGCGGCAGGCTATCGGCCAGCGTACAGGGCGGATACAGGGATGTGATCCGCCAAAAGGGGATGGCAACATGGCTAAGTTCGCACAATGCAGGAATTCATTGGGCGGAACCCGTCCATGGTTCCGCCCTACGATCCTAAATGTTAAGATGGCTCATGATAAAGCTATCGCCGCCCCTGTTTGGAGGAGAAACCATGCAAACCATTTTGATAAAGCTCCCTGACGAAACCCTGCAACTCTTGAATACCATTGCCAAGCAAAATCACAATACAGTCGAGGGTCTGGTTGAAACCTTGCTTGAAGATTTTACCGATACCGACGAGGCACGTTTGGCGGAATACGAGCGCACTGGTCACGGCATCAGCCATGAAATTTCCATGGCATGGCTGCAAGACTTGGCAAAGGGGCATTATCGGCCATGCCCGAAGTAGTTTGGTTACCGCAAGCCTTGCGCGATGTGGATCGTTTGTATCTGTTCCTGCAGGAAAAAAATCCTCAAGCCGCGCAACGGGCGGCTCAAACCATCCTAAATGCCGCCGCTCCTCTTAAGGCATTCCCAGAACTCGGAACCCTAGTGCCGGGGAAACCAAGCTTTCGTGAAATTTATGCCGCTTTCGGACATTCAAGCTATGTCATCCGTTATACCCAGAGTCCCAACGGCTCAGTGTTGATCACGCGGGTGTGGCATGGCAAAGAAAAGGGGCGGTTCGTATAACGTTGGGCGGATACAGGGATGTGATCCGCCAAAGGGGGATGGCAACATGGCTAAGTCCGCACAATGCAGGAATTCATTGGGCGGAACCCGTCCATAGTTCCGCCCTACGGCCTTCCTTTTATTCCTCGAAATTGAAGAAATCCCGGTAATGTGTCCGCGTATAGTAACCACTGATCACATGATGTGTATTATCGTCAATCAACAAGACAACCCGATAGCTCCCTGGTTCTCCCGAAACAGTTTCACCAATCCGCCCTTCGTAATATTGCTGGTTGCCGCGAGCAGGTGGAAGTCGTTGGGAGCCTGAACCGCCTTCATTACCGTAGACACCCCAATGCAAACCGGGGTAAACAATACCTCTACTGTGACGGTCTTTCATTTGTCTGACAATCTCTTTTACATCCGCTGGCAGACTATTTTTTGATACATTCTGGATACTCATTTTTTTCTCCTGTTGGTTAGGATTTTGTCAGCTTGTTGAGAAGATAGATTATCGAGAAAATGGATCGCCATTTGCTGATGCTGACCCCGATGGCTCAAACCGTGAATCCACCGACAATTTATTTCAGTATGCTGACCACATATACAGCGTTTTTAATTCCAATTGATTACGTTGTTTAAGTTTTGAAATCGTTGGCGGCAAAGGGTTGCCGCCCTACAGTCCTTGTTACGCAGTAGGTCGGCAATCCTTTGCCGACATGGGCGTAAATAAATAAGTAACTAA
>CAIODU010000058.1 GCA_903857165.1 uncultured Methylococcaceae bacterium
CCCATGCGTAGAACACGGTGTAGATCGTGAAAGCGAACGCCAGCCACCTGACGTCGAGCAGCGGCTTCTCTTTTGCGACGACGCCACTAGTTGATATTGCAGCCATAGTATTTCCTCCAGTTTAAGTGTGACACGCGCCGGGTCCGCTCTCGCGCCCCGGCACCTCTTCTACTTCCGGCCCCGCCTGGCCCCCAAGCGGACTAAAGCCGCCAAGGCCCCTTCCCGTTTGGATGTGCGACACTTTGTCACACCCCCTTTCGCTTGTCAATGCGGCACTAATACAAATTTTTGTTGTCAACATGCAACGCACTTGATTTTCATTAGGTTACACGATGTTCTTCGGCTTTAGCACGGGCAAAATTTTACCGGTTTAACCTAAATCTCTGCTGACGTTAATGGCATTTTACGAATTGTTAACGCCAGAGCGGCTTTTGCCTGATAATCTATGCGCACCGATACTTCAGTCAAATCACATACAAACGAATACCGAACCATGGTTCAACTCAAACCGGACCAATCCATGATTAAAATGACGATCCTGCTTCTCGCTGTTTTATCGGTGGCAACTACAGTTCAAGCTGCCGAACCCGCCGCTCCCCGCCCCAGCGTCGAGCGCTTGGCACACGCCTGTGCCGGTTGCCACGGAACCCATGGGCACGCCATCGCACCCACTCCTTCCATCCATGGCAAGCCTGAGGAAGACTTTGTCAAAGCCATGCAAGATTTCAAATCCGGGCAGCGCGAGTCTTCGATTATGAATCGTATTGCCCGGGCTTACACGAATGGGGATATCGATGCCATGGCTCAATTCTTTAAGAAATATTAGGAACACGCATGTCAGGCATTACCCGTAGAACTTTCTTAAAATCAGCCGGAACGGTTGGGGCATTGAGCCTGCTTGGCTGCACCGTCGCACCCAGCAAAGGGGCAAAGGCCAAAGTTGTCATCATCGGCGGGGGTTACGGTGGCTCGACCGCAGCGAAATACCTCAAGCTTTTTGATCCTTCCCTTGATGTCACCCTGATCGAGAAGAGAAAAACCTACTACTCTTGCCCTGGCTCTAACGAGGTCATTTCTGGTTGGCATGATTTGGGTTGGCTGGTACGTTCCCGCGAAGGACTGACGACGAGGCTAGGCGTTAATCTGGTTCGGGCCAAAGTGGTGGAAATTGACCCGCAGAAACGCATTGTGACCCTCAAAGATGGCAGCGAAATTCCTTATGACCGGCTTGTGCTGTCCCCCGGCGTGGATATGCGGTTCGATGCCATTGAAGGTTATGACCTGAAAACCAGCAAGCTCATCCCCCACGCCTGGAAAGCCGGCAAGCAAACCACGTTGCTGCTTAACCAGCTTAAGGCAATGCGCGACGGCGGTGTTGTCATCATCACCGCCCCCGCCGGCCCCTACCGCTGTCCTCCCGGCCCCTACGAGCGCGCTTCGCTGATCGCTAATTACTTGAAACGATCCAAACCAAGGTCAAAGGTCATTATCGTTGATGCGAAGACTCAGTTTTCCAAACAAGCCCTTTTCCTGAAGGGTTGGCAAGACCTCTATCCGGGCATGGTGGAGTGGGTATCGTCGGAAAAAGTCGGCCAGATTGACCACATCAACCCCTCGAAGCTCATCGTCGCCACCGAATTCAACAACTTCCGCGCCAGTGTCCTCAACGTCATCCCACCTCAAAAAGCCGGTTGGTTGGCGCGTAAGACCGAACTGGCCGACCACTCCCGCTGGTGTCCGGTGGATCCCCGCAGTTTTGAATCAACCCTGATTCCAAACATCCATATCATTGGCGATGCCTGCATCGCCACCCCCATGCCGAAATCAGCCTTTTCGGCCAACTCCCAGGCTAAAATATGCGCGGCGGCTATCGTCGACCTGCTAAACGGCCGCCAACCCGGCCCGCCTTCGCTGATCAACCACTGTTACAGTTTCCTCGCCCCCGACTACGCTATTTCAATCAATGGGGTTTACGAGTATTCGGTCGCGGAAAGGCAATTGGTCGCAACCGGCGGCGGAGAAACACCAATGGATGCGGATCGTGGGCGTGAAGCGGAGTTTGCCAGGAGCTGGCGGGAAAATATTACGGCGGACACTTTTGAAGGCTAGGTGGGGTACCGTCGGGGAACGCTGGCTATGTCGCAATAAAGCTCATCGGGGTTGCAGCCTTCACACTCCATTTGCAAAGTGGAGTGATTGATCCCATAACGCTCATACATGACGACCCTGATGAGGCGCTGAATCTGGGTGGCTTGGCTGATAGGGAGGTCTTGGGTGACGACATGGGCGGAAAGCATTCTGAGGCTGAGGGAGATGCTCCAAACATGCAGATCATGAACGCCGAGAACACCTTCGACTGTTAAAATGTCCCGCACCATCTGACTCATGTCAATATCCCTTGGCGTCGATTCCAGCAAGATGGTCACGGTTTCGCGAAGTATGGCCCATGAATTCCATAAAATCAGCAATGCTATCAGCACGCTGACCGCAGGGTCCAGCCAGAGTTTGCCGGTCAGCCAGATGCCCACACCTACGGCGATCGCGCCGAAGCTGGAAAACACATCGCCGAGCAGATGTATGAAGGCGCTACGCAAATTGAGGTCGTGCTCGCTGCCTCGACTGACCAGCCAGGCAGTCAGCAGGTTGACGAATAAAGCCGCCGCCCCCACTGACATGAGCACGTCCGATGCGACTTTTGGCGGAGCGGCAAACCGCCCCCACGCCTCGTGGAAAATGCCGAAGGCAATCAGCGCCAAGATTGTTGAATTGAACAGGGCCACCAAAATGCCCTCCCGGTGGTAGCCAAATGTCTTGCCGGCGTCGGCGGGACGGCTGGCCAGCCTGTGCGCATACCAACTCAAACCCAAGGCAAGCACATCGGTCAGGTTGTGGGCGGCATCTGTGAGTAGGGCGAGACTGTTGGCGTACCATCCAGCCGCAGCCTCAAAACCCACAAACCCCAAAGTAAACAAGCCTGCCAGCGCAAGCCGAAACCCGGTGCTAGCGTGATGATCATGGTGGTGGTTTTGATGGGAATGGGCCATGTTATTTCACATTGAATTTGCAGATCAACGCCCTAGGCTAACCTACCTTGGCATCTGTCTTACAAGTAATTTTTGAAGATACCTGCGCAAATTTAAAATAATGCCCGAAGCGGAAGAGTTTAAAGGTGGGATGGATGCCGCTATTGCAACGCCATCCACCCACCGAAAATTTGCCGCTTACCGCATAGGTGGGGGTGCGGTGAGTCTAGGGGCGGGAGCCGGTACGGCGACTGGCGCGGGTGCTTTCATGGCCGGTACGGCGACTGGTGCAGGCGCTTTCAGGGCCGGTGCGGCGACTGGTGCGGGAGCGGAAGCGGACCCACCCACCGTCAATTCGGGACGCAATTTCTCAACGCTCTTCATTCCGAATCCCTTGACGTTATCCAGTTCATCCACAGTTTTGAAGGGGCCATTTTTCTCGCGATGATCGATGATCGCTTTGGCCTTTGCAGGGCCTACCCCTTTCAGGGTCTCAAGCTCCGCCGCAGTTGCGGAATTGAGATCAACCACCGCCGAGGCGAAGCCGGCGAAAGTCATCAGCAATAGTGCAAAACATGCAATTAGTATTTTCTTCATTGACAATCTCCAAAGTAAACTTAAGTTGACAAAAGTGACACACAACATTCACGCCCGTAGCCAAGGCATGATTTATAGGCGTTTTGACCTTAGGGCTGAAAGATTGAAATTTCCAAAATCCAGCCCTTGCGGGCAAAGCGACAATATCGTTGAAGGATGGCTATTTTTCCTTCGCTATTATTTTATACCATCGGTAGAGTTGAAAAAGCCTATTCTTTACCAATCTGGAAGATTTCGGTTTCCTTATCCTCGATTATTTTTCCGGTTGCGGCATCGACTTCCAGCTTCACCTCACTGCCATTCTTGATCTTGATGTCGAACTCATAGGAAGCATCGCCGTTGTCTTCAATCTCGTATTCGGTTTCGACAATTTCACCGGGGTAAGCGCCGAGGGCAATTTTCTTGGCTTGTTCCAGACTGATCTTGGCTTTCGCCTTGAACAAGGGGTCGTCGGGACTTCCCACTTCCTGCTCCACCTCGGTGATTTTGCCGCTGGCGGCATCGCACTCCAAATCCCATTCCTTGCCATCCGGGCTAACGATGTCAAATTCGTAAATTGGAACACCCCGCTCGTCCTTCTTTTCAAGTTTGACGACCGTGCCGGGTTTAACGTCCAGCGCGGCCTTCATGCAGGACTCCACGTCGGCGCTAGCAGTAGTAGGTATCGACAAAACCGGTATTGCAAGGCAGATTAAAGAGAGATTTAACAATATTTTTCGATTCAATTTTTTCATGTTGACTCACCAATTTGCGCAGGTAAACGAAACGCCAACGCCGACCATTGGGTAAGGCTTGGCACACGGAAAGGAATTTTTCCTATTCCCGAATGAGGGTTCTACATGAAACAATCGAATTTTTCAACATCCTTGATGATCTTTTTATGAAATTTAGCACCACTGCTGTTCTACTGGCAAGCTTGGCCAATCTCGCCCAAGCCGCCGACCCACCCGTCGAAAAAGCCAAACAACCCGTTGACGCTTTTGAACTTCCCGAAGTCGAAGTCGTCGGTGTCACTCCGCTTAGCGCGGTCGGACTGCCTCTCAAGAAAGTGTCCGGGAACGTCCAGTCGGTCGAGGACGAAGACATCAAACGCCATGAATCTTTGAATATCACCGATTTCATGCGCAGAAACTTGGAAAGCGTGACTGCCAACGACGATCAGAACAACCCATTTCAACCTAATATCAGTTATCGCGGCTATTTTGCCTCCCCCTTGTTGGGGACACCCATCGGGCTATCCGTCTACCAAGACGGCGTCCGTGTCAACGAACCCTTCGGCGACACGGTGAACTGGGATTTGATTCCCCAAATTGCCATCGCCAACATGGACTTGGTTCCAGGATCCAACCCCTTGTTCGGACTCAACACGCTAGGCGGGGCGATTTCCATTCGCACGAAGAGCGGTTTTAGCCACCCGGGTTTCCGCGCCCAAGCCTTTGGCGGGTCATTCGGGCGCAAGAATTATCAGGCCGAGTATGGCGGGCACAAGGGTGAGTTCGATTGGTTTTTTGCCGGGAATGTCATTGAGGACAACGGTTGGCGACCATTCTCGCCTAGCGCCGTATATCAAGCCTTCGGCAAAGTCGGTTGGGAAAACGACACGACAGATTTGGATTTGAGTTTTAACTATGCCCAAAACTCCTTGAACGGCGTGGGTCCGACACCAGACAGCTTTTATAGTGAAAACCACGATTCCATTTACACAGCGAGGGACAGCACCCAAAACACATTGTATTTCTTCAACCTAAAAGGCAGTCATAAGTTCACCAACACCTTGACCTTGGCCGGCAACTCCTACTACCGTGGCAACACGGTTAACAGCCTGAACAGCAATACCAGCGAAGATTGCGAATCTTTAGAAGAGTGTCATGAACTAGATGACAATCCCGCTGCCAATGTCACCGGGCGGACTGTTCAGGACGGCTCCGGTGTCAACCTGCAATTGACATCGACCCACCCAATTTTAGACTTCGAAAATCAATTCACCGTAGGGGGGGGTTATAACGGTGGAAACACCCATTTCAGCCAGTTTGCCCAAGAAGGCATATTCGATTACCAAAGGCTGGTCATTGGGGTGGAACCCTTCCTGCTCCGCACGGATGTCAACGCGGAAAATAGCTATTACAACGCCTTTTTAACAGACACGTTTTCTGTTTTGCCTTGGATGCAAATCAATAGTTCGGCCAGTTGGAACCGTGCCGATATTAAATTGATTGACAAAATTGGCACTGATCTCAACGGTGACCATAATTTTGAGCGCTGGAACCCCTCCGCCGGTTTCACGATACAGCCCATGCAAGCCTTTGAAATCAAAGGGCCGTTGGAAGAACTGACCTTTTATGGCAATTTTAACGAAGGATTCCGCGCACCGACACCGGTCGAACTGAGTTGCGCCGACCCCAATGCGCCTTGTTCTCTGCCAAATAGCTTTGTGGCTGATCCACCGCTCAAGCCAGTGGTCGCCCAAACCTTTGAAACCGGGTTACGCGGAAAATTTAGTGAAGCCTTGCGCTGGAATTTTGCGCTGTACCATTCCCAATTGAGCAACGACATCCTGTTCATCAACAGCCAAGGCTCCAATCAAACTGGCTACTTTCAGAACGTGGGCACTACCCGACGTCAAGGCGGGGAATTGGGGCTGGGCGGGCGATGGGATGCTCTCAACTGGTTTTTTAACTATAGCTTTGTCGATGCAACCTACCAGTCTGATGTGGTGCTCAACAATGCGTTGGGTCCGGTCAATGTTCAAGCGGGCGATTACATCCCCGGCATTCCGCAACAGTCGGTCAAGCTTGGCGCAGAATATGAAATCCTCAAGGGCTGGTTCTTTGGCGGGGACATGCAATACGCATCCAGCCAATGGGCTAGGGGCGACGATAGCAACCGTTATCCAAAAGTACGTGAATATGCCATCGTGAACTTGAATACCCGCTACCAAGTGACCAAGAATGTTGAGATTTTCGCCATGGGGCGCAACATATTTGACACCGCATTTCAAACCTTTGGAGTAATGAACCGTAACTTCTTTACGGGGCAAGGCGAGCGCTTCGTCGGTCCAGGCACACCGGCCTCTGGCTGGGCAGGGGTCAGGATTAGCTTCGACTGACACAGTAAACCCATCCCAAACGGATTAAAACAGTGCATAATGGCACGGTCAAACCAACTTAATATTTACGCAATGAACCACCGTTTTCTTTTTTCTTTGGGCTTGGTCTTGTCCGTCACGCTGCCCGTAAGCGCCGACAGCACGTTGGAATATGTTGTCAACGAAGCACAATCGAAGCCCGGCAAAATCCAGCCTGTATTCATTAAAGACGGGAAGATTTTGATCAAGGGTGTGGGCGGGGACGGGAAATTGGACTTCATCTATTCCGCCAACCCCGAAATTCTGTTCATTGTTGACCATGGCAAGCGCAGCGTCATGACCTTGGATGAGGGCCAGGTCAATAAGATTGCCAGGCAAACGCAAGCAGTCCAGCCATTATTGCAGGGTTTCGGCGAGCAATTGGGCAAACTTGATCCAAAACAGCGGGCAAAATGGGAAGCGATGCTGGGGGGGAAGATTCCCCTTGACACTATCGCCGAAGCGGCGAAGCCCGCACAGGCCGGGAAAATCGTCAAATCGGGTCAAACTCGCAAAGTGGCGGGCGTCGACTGCCAGCCTATGAGCGTTTACCAAGGCAAAACAAAATCGGCCGAGTTCTGCATGGCCGACCCCGCCAAACTGAATCTGTCACCCCTGGATTACGCCACTCTCCGTTCCTTGCTCAACTTCCTGGAACGGGTCACCAGCAAAACCCAAGGACTGGCCAGGCAGTTCGGCATAAACCTGCCTAATCTCGAATTGCGCGACGTTTTTGGAGTGCCGATTGAAATACACGACTTATCCAGCCAAAACCCAAGCAGCCTCAGCATGAAGCGGGTAGTGGCATCGGCGGATTCTGTGGAGGTGATGAAAATTCCCGACGGCTACGTGTTCGGGCCGTTCAAACTTTGGTAGTAGGCGTTTTATTTTCGCTTGGCGGTCAAAGCTGCCGACTTTTGCCGCACGTCAGTTTATGCGGGGGGGGCATCTAGCCAACGGGGAATGCCGGGGCGTGGCTTTGGCGGAAATATAGAACCGCCTAAACCACACCCACGGGCAAAGACTTTTATCTAGTCTTAGATTTTGCAGCAATATCCTTCATGCTCTCGACCGCAGGGGCCAGAGTCTCAATGGCCTTCTTGTTGTCTTTTTCTTCGTCCAGGATTCTCAGGGTTTCTTTTACCGCCTGGTTGACTTTCTGCAATTGAATGCTGGCAGCGGCACCTGTGATTTCCTTGGATTCCTGACGGAATTTCTTCAGCTCGGCTCTGGCTTCGTCCGCCCGGCCACCCTGCAATTCTTCGAGACCTTTCTTGATGGAGTCTGTTGATTGCTCGATGTACTTAGCTACACCTTCGGAATTTTCTGCAGCATAGGTAGTTGAAACGGTTCCGACGGCCAACAGACCAGTCACCAAGGCAGCGCAAATAGTTTTGCTCATATTCTTCATATTTCAGAGTTCTCCTCACATGTTGTTGTAATTTCCACGCTAAGCATGGATTCAGTCTTGCTATGTACGATAGCTATCGTACTTCACCTGCCGCAGTTCCGTTAGGAACATTTTGGCACGGCATGATGCGGTCCCACTGGTCTTACAAAGCACCCGGCGAAAACCGCGCCATTTCTGTTCCCCGTCTGGCGAGGCGAGATTCGACAAGTGGGTAACCCCCATCACTTCCTCAGCGCCCCAGATCAAACTGGAACCAAATGCATTATAACCTTAGAGGCCGTCCAGCCAATACGCTCCAAATTAAGGGGGGCGATGAGCCACAACAACCGTCAAGGCGAGCTAATGCTGCTTAATATACCAGTGCGTTGTCATTCATTCAAAACAATGATTTTACCCTTTAACCACATAATCCGAAAAAAAATCTCATGTGATTGTTTTTAAACGTAAATAAATTCTGATGCCAATGAGCTTGGAAGTCTCACAGAACACCTAGAATTGGCAGTATACCCCTTGACTTATGGTTTAAGGTGAAAAATCATGGTTTTTTCACTTCGCTTGAGATCGAAAAACAGCTTACTGTCGGCCAGCCTGAAGGTTCTGACCAACTCTAAGGCGCTTTGAAAATCGTTGGTCAACGAGCCAAGGGGGCAGACCGATGTGCTGGACTTAATCACCGCCAGCGCAACGTGTTCGCCATACACTTCGTAAATTCCAGACCCGCGCCTGCAATCGGCTTGAAAATCGAACCATCCGTCGGGTTTGAATTCCAGCTTGTAAGCGGTGGGATCATCCATGCCAACGAAACCCTCGGCGTTCAACCCCCCCTCCCATTCCCATTTTGTGCCGGACAAGGGAAGATTATGGCGCAAAACCGAAGAGCCGTGATAGTCGAGGCTGAAATCTTCGTCGGACTGTCCGGGTGTGGAAGAATGGCGGTGAGGCTTCGCCACCTTTAATGCTACCGGCTTGTCGGCGTTTTGTGGCTTGGAGTAGGAGCAGCCCGAAGAAATCACGGCTACGGCTGTCAGAAAAACCGCGCAGGTGCCTTTCAACATTGGAGGCTGATGTGATTTTTTTTTCATGCACTCGAATCATCGCTATTAGGGGCGGTTGCAAGTTTCCATTCCTTAAGCCGACCCCTGCAAGCTGACGCAGGGATCGGCCCATCACACCCGGTACATACCCAGGAAGGCATGCTCATTGCCTTGCCAGACTGCGGATACCCACGCTTTCACGGATCATTTTCATGCTGGGGACACTGTAGGCCCTAGCCTTTTCCGCCCCCTCAAGCAAAATGCATTCAATCTTGTCGGATGCCTGCATCAAGGCAGCGTAACGCTCCCGAGCCTCTTGCAAATGGTCATTCAGATACTCGAACAAAAATTGCTTCATTTCCCCCCAACCGATGCCTTCCTCGTAACGCTTGCGCATGGCGGCGACTTCATCCTTGGGGGCAAACGCTTTGTAGATGCCAAACAGGGTGCAGGTATCCGGGTCTTTTGGCTCCCCAGGTTCCAAAGAGTTGGTCTTGATCTTCATGATTAGCTTGCGGAACTGCTTTTCCGGCAGGAACAGCGGGATGGTGTTGTCATAGCTTTTGCTCATCTTGCGACCGTCCAGCCCGCACAAAATCGCAGTATCCTCGTTTACCACCGCTTCGGGAATATTGAAATGCACACCGTAAATGTGGTTAAAACGACCGCCTATGTCCCGGGCCATTTCAATATGCTGGATTTGATCCCTGCCTACCGGCACCTTATGGGCGTTGAACAGCAAGATGTCCGCCGCCATCAGGATGGGATAGTTCAACAAACCCATGTTAACACCCTTGTCCGCGTCGATCTCGCCGGATTCATCGTTGGCCTGCACTGCCGCCTTGTACGCATGGGCGCGGTTCATCAAACCCTTGGCAGTCACGCAACTGAGCATCCACGACAGTTCGGCGATTTCGGGAATGTCCGACTGCCGGTAGAACACCGCATTATCCGTGTCCAAACCTAATGCCAGCCAGGTGGCGGCGATTTCCAGCGTTGACCGCGCCACCCGTTCCGGCTCTATGCATTTTATCAATGCATGGTAATCGGCCAAAAAATAAAACGGCAATACGCTATGATCATGGCTGGCCTCGATGGCCGGGCGGATAGCGCCGACGTAATTGCCCAAATGCGGGGTTCCCGTGGTGGTGATGCCGGTCAGAACTATGGTTTTACTCATCAATCGAAACTCTGAAAGTATGTAATGGCACGTCAAGTAAGGACTTGACGAAAAAAGGACAGAATATGACACAAACTTACCCGCATCGCCAAGTCCATGTCCACAGCGTGACCCCTCACCGCCTTCGCATTCCAGACCACCCGCTTGGCCTAGGCGGCGTAGGGCGGCATCCAAGCCTCGTTGGCGAGCTGAAACCCGCCCTACGATGCCCATCAGAAAAAATTATAAAGGTGGTGAGGGTGTGTCCCCCCTATTTTCACACAAGAATCGCCTATGCCGTACTGCGGTTTAGGCTGCTAGATGCAAGCATCCATTTGGAAACAGATCCAGCCAGCGGGAACGAAATGGAGAATTTCGGCTCCAATTGACAATCCGAAAAGCTCGAATAGGGGAGTTCGGAGGAAGCCAAAATCCAGAAAAAGCATTACCAAATAACAGAATTGAGCTTGACATTAACGGTCTCGCCCAAAATACTGCACAGGCAAGTCCGCTTTAAAGACGGACAAACCAACCAACCAAAACTGAAGAGGTTAACGTTTATGAAGAAATCAGCCATCGCCCTAGCCATTGGCTTGTTGTTGACCGGATCGTTTGCTTTTGCCGAACCTGTGCACAATCCACAGGCCGTCGAACACACCCGGCAAGCCATCACCCACGGCGAGGCCGGTCATGCGCCAATCTTGCTTGAACATGCCCAGACCGCCCTGACCCATGCCCTGGCTTCGCAGAAAGCCGAACCCAGTGTCCACACCGAGGAAGCCATCTCCCACTTGAACGCTGCGATTGAATCGGGCAAAAACAATAATGCCGCGGAGGGTACGGTTCATGCCAAAAAGGCTTTAGAACACCTGCAATTGGCTGGAAAGCCTGCCGAACCGGCAAAAGCACTCGGCCATGTTGACCAAGCCGAAGAACACATCAAACAAGCCATCACCCATGGCGAAGCGGGTCATGCCGGCATATTGCTCGAACATGCCCAAACGGCCCTGACCCATGCTCTGGCAGCCGAAAAAGAATCGCCGAATGTCCATGTGCAGGAAGGCATCAACCATATCAATGCGGCGATAGAAGCGGGAAAAAACAACAATGCCGAATCCGGCGTAGTCCATGCCAAGAAAGCGCTTGAACACTTGGAAATGACCAAGTCAAAAAAATAAGCCAATACGCTTAGCTTCAAAAAACGGGCGGTCCGTCAAGACCGTCCGTTTTATTTTGTGATGTCACCCAGAAATATTAGGGGACACCTGAAGGCCACCCTACAAGTAAACATCGCGTAATAAGTAGTTGGCAAAAAGTGTTTTAACAATCGTAGGGGCAGTGATTGTCACGGTTACGCCGATCATACGATTGTGAAAATGTAAAAAAACCTATGAACACCTACTTATGCCGGCCCGCATAGGATGTGCCGGCCAAGGGGCGTCCATCGCCGTGACTTGACTGAGCAGCCCTAGACCCAGCCGCAACACCCAGTTGATGAACGAGGTGAAATGCGGCACACAGCCCGGGCGGTATTGCCGCGTCGGACAACCGCAAGTGTCCGCAGGACGCCGCGATAAGACACCACAACCTGCACCACCAGCCGAAATCGCGTTCGATGGTTGAACCTTAGCTTGGAGAAAACTTGCCAAAGCAGTGAACATCGAACCTAAATACATGGGGTCTGTAGACGAAGGCGCAAAACGTCCACGGTACTTGATGCCTATGCCAGACATGCAATTATTACGATCCTGAAGGATCAGCATTAGGCATCAGGCCCTGTAATTCGCTTGAGCAAGGTGTTTAGATATTGAACCCAGGGATTAAAAGTCCTAGAGGTTCAGCCGATCTGTTTCTCACGGATTTCGTCAAGCGTCTTGCAATCAATGCACTGGGTCGCTGTTGGGCGGGCTTCAAGCCGCCGCAAACCGATTTCCACCCCACACGTTTCGCAGTAGCCATAATCGCCACGCTCCAAGTTTTCCATGGACTCCTCGATTTTCTTGATCAGCTTTCGCTCGCGGTCGCGAGTGCGCAATTCGAGGCTGAACTCCGATTCCTGTGTTGCGCGATCATTGGGGTCGGGGAAGTTGGCCGCTTCATCTTGCATGTGATGAACTGTTCTGTCCACTTCACGCATGAGTTCGTTTTTCCAGCTCTGTAAGATGAGGCGGAAATGTTCAACTTGAGCCTCGTTCATGTATTCTTCGCCTTCTTTGGGCATGTAAGGGGTTAAAATGAAATGGGTAATTTGAGTTTCGCTTGCTTTTGCGTTGGACATCCACTAACTCCTAACTGGCGTTTCGGTAAAAAAGCGCCTATTCTATAGCAGAAAACGACCTTCGCCGCAATAGTGCGCAAGAATTTGATCAAAAGGAACCCTGCTACTGGCCGTGCAATTAGGGCTGTTAGCCCACTCGACATGTTGTTAATTCAAGACCGACTTCAGCAATTTGAACGGAATTAAGTTTCTAAATGATTGATTTATCGAATACGCATGAAAAGATTCAGTGCCAAAGACAATTGTCTAAGAGAATTTTCGGCTATCTCTGAGTAAAAAATCAGCCGTTTACAGACCCAAGGGGAACACATGGAGGCCCGAGGTTCGGCCAAGTCAGTTATGGCTATGGGAAAATTTTTGTTTTCTGGTGAGTGCCGCGGTTATGCGAGGCTAAAGCTATGGTAAACTATTCTAGTCAATACTGAATGTTTACGCCCCACCCCCGTTTTGAACCAGTAAACCATAGGCGTTTCCCCGTGAGACAATATCCGCCTTACGTTGCGGATAAAAGAAAGCATGGATTGCATTATTTGTCAAGAGCTATGTTTCAAACTAATTTCATTTTTCAAAACATCGGAGTTTATGTGTGAAGCTAGCTAAATTTTTGCTTGTGTGCGCGCTCATGGCCTGCGCACTGACATTGATAGGATGCACATCGATGCCTGATGCGCCAAACGTTGAACCCATGTCAGAATTTACCTATATCATTGGCCCTGGCGACAGTCTTGAGATGTTTGTCTGGGGAAATCCGGAAATCTCCCGTTCCGTCACGGTCAGGCCAGACGGTAAAATCTCTTTTCCTTTGGTCGAGGAAATGCCTGCTTCGGGAAAAACAAATTATCAGTTGGCGCGCGAAATTGAAAAAGAATTGGCAAAATACATACGCGACCCATTGGTAACCATTATCCTCGCTGGGGGAATAGGTCCATATAGCGAGCAAATACGAGTTATCGGTCAAGCAGCGAAACCTCAAGCGGTGACTTATAAAGAAAACATGTCGTTACTGGATTTAATCATTCAAGTGGGAGGGTTAGGTCAATATGCCTCAGGAAATCGCTCTATAATTATTCGCAAGGTCAATGGTATACAGCAGGAGTTTAGGGTAAGGATTGAGGATTTAATTGAAGGGGGTGATATTTCAGCTAACGTCAACGTATTGCCGGGTGATATATTGATCATTCCGGAATCCTATTTTTAAAGGATAAATTATGCATGGAGTCTTTGCTGAGATTCTTCATTATTTTCAGAATGCTGCACGGTATAAATGGTGGTCAGCTCTTTTGATATGGATAATTTGCATGGGTGGATGGATTTTCGTTTCACAAATGCCTGATGTCTTTACGGCGACGACGCGAGTTCATGTCGATACTCGTTCTATCTTGCGCCCGTTATTGCAGGGTATGACCATCCAGCCGGATGTGTCAGCTCAAATTCGTTTGATGACTAGGTTGATATTTAGTAGGCCAAATATTGAAAAGATTGCCAGAATGACCGATCTGGACATTGAAGCCAAGGATGAAAAGTCAATGGAAAATCTAGTACTCAGAATGCAAAATTCGCTTGGGATTTCGGGTGGAGACAACAATCTTTTTGCCCTTGCCTATACCGATCCCGATCCCAAGGTGGCAAAGAAAGTCGTGCAAGCGGTATTGACGTTATTCGTAGAGCAGAGCTTGGGTGAATCACGGGAAGATTCTGATGCGGCTCAAAAGTTCTTGGAGCAACAGATCAAAGAACATGAATTGCGTCTTGCCACATCTGAGCAGGAACGAGAAGATTTTAGGCGAGCCAATTATGCGTTGATGACTGCTGACAATGATTTATATGGTCAGTTGAATAGGTTGGTCGCGCAAAAAGAAGAGGCTAAGTTACTAGTACAAGAAGCCATGCAAAGAAGAGATGAAATTCAGCGACAACTCCAGAATGAAGAGCCAATGGTGATGAATTCAGAAGCAGAAGCATTGGCGGGAAATCCAATAGATGCGCGGATTCAGAATCTGAATGCCAAATTGGATGAATTGCTGCTTCGATATACAGACAAACATCCCGCCGTATATGCCTTGAAAAAAAGCATTTCAGATCTGTTGAAGCAAAAAAGGAAAGAAATCGAGGCTGAAGGAAATCCTGACAAATCCTACGCAGGAGGAAAGGGCATGGAGGCAAATCCGATTTACCAACAATTAAAGATAGCCCTAGGGGAGGCGGATGCGAATATTGCGTCGCTTGCAGCTCGTGAGAAAGCATATGATAATAAAATTGAATTACTTAAACAGCAGATGGATGAGCGTCTTAAAGTTGAAACTCATTTGCAGGGCTTAAATAGAGATTATGAAACTGTCAGAGTAAACTATAATGAATTGTTGAAAAAGAGAGAAACTGCTAGGATGTCAGGAACAGTGGAACAAACTACAGACGCAGTCAAGTTTAGGATTGTTGATCCTCCACAGGTGCCGTCGAAACCATCAGCGCCTAACCGCGTCTTACTATCCTCGGGTGTTCTTTTGGGTGCTATTATTTTAGGACTCGGTATAGCTATACTTATGTCATTTATTCGCCCGAGTTTCGGAACAATTAATGGCTTAAGAGATGTAACAGGAATAGCAGTATTGGGTAGTATATCAATGAATTGGATACCGGAATTTAGAAGAAAGAAAAGAAATGATATGATTAAGTTTTTTATGTCATTTGTGATCCTACTAATTATGTATGTATGTATAATATTGTTAGAGATAAAAGGCATCAACCTCCGGCATATGTCTTTTTGATTTGGGTGTTGATTCAATGAGCATAATTGAAAAAGCCTTAGAAAAGGCAAAGGAAAATAAAACAAACGAACGCGAAAATCTGGAAATTATTGGTGTACAACATGAAAAGTACTTAGATGCTGTCCCACTTGTTCAAGAAACTGTAGATATTCTTCAGCAGAAAACTATTATCAGTGATATGGGGAATGTTGAATCAAAGGGTTTTGAAAAACAGCAGGGGCATGTGGAAAGGCAACCAGAAAGGACACGTAATTTTCTCTCCATAAATTGGACTTTGATGCAAGAAAAGGGAATGCTAACTCCAGAAATGGCACGTAGTCAAATGGCTGAAGAATATCGCATAATCAAACGTCCACTGTTGATGAATGCCTTCCCAGATGGGGACAATGGCATAGAACACGCAAATTTGATTCTGGTGACTAGTAGTGTTCCTGGCGAGGGAAAGACATTCACGGCGGCCAATTTAGCTCTGAGTATTGCTATGGAACGTGAAAAATGGGTGTTGCTCGTTGATGCCGACGTGGCTAAACCATCGGTATCCAAGCTTCTCGGCATAAAGCCACAAGCGGGATTGATTGACATGTTGATAGGATCAGGTCTTAGACTGTCTGATATGTTGATTAAAACTGATATACCGAATTTCTCAATTTTACCAGCAGGAGCTTTGCACCAGCATTCCACAGAACTACTAGCCAGTGACGCTATGAAAAGATTAGCTAAAGAGCTGTCCGAACGATATCCGGACAGGATAGTCATATTTGACTCTCCGCCGCTTCTAGCGGCAACACAGGCTCCGGTTCTAGCCAACCTCATGGGGCAGGTCGTTTTGGTCGTGGAAGCTGAGGTAACCCCACAATATATAGTTCAAGAATCTATCGCAAAGCTGGAATCATGTAAAGTATTAGGCTGTGTTTTAAACAAGGTTAAAAAAGGTTTTGGTTTTACTTATTATGGCCTTGGCTACGGTTATGGATATGGATATTATGGACAAGCGAAAAAAACTGAATAATTCATTAATTTATTTTAATTCAGTGGGAAGATGCTTAGTTTTAGTGTTTATTGTGGGTTATTTTCCTGTAGCAATGGGCAAGGTCTTTGACGCAACGCTAGCCCCCTATTTTACGGCTAGTCAAATATACTCTGATAATCTTAATTATGGTGGTCAAGCAGCAAGTTTACAACAAAATAAACCGCAAGGCGGTTTCGTAACCGAACTTACGCCGGCAATAAATATAGTACGGAAAGGACCCCGTTCAAATTTCAATTTGAATTATAGGTTGCAATTTTTAAATTACGAAGGAATAGACATTAGCCCACATGTTTTTAATCAACTACAGATGACTTCAAAAACTGAAATAGTTAAAAACTCGTTTTTTATTGATTCATCCAGCACCATTAGTCAAGCTAATTTGAGTTCTTTGGGTAGATTCAGTCCTGATAATATTGGACAATCATCTAGTGTAGGGTATACAACCTATAGAACGCTACGCATAAGTCCGTATTGGCAAGTCCATTATAATGGATATGTTGATGGCGAGGTTCGTGTTGCTTATTATAACTTTAGGAGCAGCAATTCAAACAACTCTATTACCAGTGGACAAGCAGCTATAGGTAGTCTTGATTCAAATAGCTACCAACAATCCGTTAATTTACGAAGCGGCAAGAGGTTACCAACTTTTGGATGGCTGCTCAGTCTAAACAACCAAGAGCAACATAACCAAGGTGCCACTTCTCAATTTTTTGATAATTCAACCATACGGTTTCGTGCTTTCAATGGTGAGGTTAGCTATCGCCTCGGAGTTTATGATCTTAATGCGTTTGTACAATCTGGTTATTATGACAATTCCTATCCTAGTAATTTAAGCACGAACAATGGAGCCTATGTGACACCAGGTTTGTCTTGGACTCCAAGCCCTAAGTTTCAATTGGCGGTTGGATATGGCTATAACGCGTATTTTACCAACTTAACTTGGCGACCAAGTCAGCGTACATCCTTTCAATTTAGTTACAGAAATAGTCAGGTGGGGGGGAGCAATACTGGAGGGGCTTATGGGTTCGGTGGGGCATTGACTGGGGTCGGGGTAAGTACAGGTTTTGATCAAAGTACAAGCTCTGCCAGCGGTGGCAATTTGGGGTCTACAATTGGAGGTACTACGTTTAATAGCATTTTTCAACATCGAACCCGGACTACGTCGTGGACTGCAAACTATTTAACGACTACTGGGACAATACAACAATATTTAACGAATCAATCTACATTTACTACACCTACAGACTTAAATGGAAATCCAATTGGAGATGCAACAGCAAACACAAGAAATAATTCATTAAACAATTTGAATAATGACGTGATTGTTAGTAAAAGGGCTCAAGCATCCTTATCATGGTTCTTATCGAAATCAAATTTAACATTAAGTGCATATAAAAATAATATATCTTATGTTTCAAACACAAGCCGCCCACAGGACATTTACGGAGTAGTAGCGAGTTGGAATTGGCGTTTTTCTCAACGAATGAATGCGACCATTCAGGGTACATGGCAAAATAGTCAATACAGTAATGACACGGATTTTATCGGTAATAATAGTAAAACAGTTTTCATGACTGCCAATATAACTATTAGTAGGCAACTATCATCGTTTGTAACTACTTACTTTCAATACAGTTACTATCATTCTAATTACGATAATCTGACTAATATAAACTCCAATACTAATGCGGGAATGTATGATTCAAATCGTGCTACAGCTAGTATAAATATCAGGTTTTAGGTGTCTGTCATGTACTCATCTTTTTATAATTTGACAAAAAACCTTTTCAGATGAATCCTGACCCACAATTTTTCTTCAATAGTGCAGTACATAAGCGCGGTTTGGCGTATCTGCGTTATGTTCTGGAACAAGGAGAAGGATTTATAGTAGTGACCGGGGCACCAAGTACCGGGAAGACAATGTTAGTAAAGGAATTGTTTGAAACCATTCGTAAGGAAGAGGTCGTTCCTGGCTTGATGGTGACTTCACAGGTGGGAGCTGAAGATGCTTTGAGAATGGTTGCAGGATCCTTCGATCTCCCATATGACAGTTTTGCCAAGGCTGTGCTGCTAAAAAATCTAGAAGTTTTTTTCAAACTAAAGTCTCAAGAAGGAAAGCGAGTATTGCTAGTAGTGGATGAGGCACAACATTTACCTTATCAATCTTTAGAAGAATTGCGCATGTTGTTGAATATTGAGCTTGATGGTAAGCCAATTCTACAGATTTTTATGTTTGGTCAGGACGAGTTGCGTTGCTTATTACAAGCGGACAATATGGAACAAGTGAGGCAACGTATTACAGCTACTTATCACTTGCGGGCTTTGGAAAAAGAAGAAACTCGAGACTATATCCTACACCGCTTGTTAACAGCAGGGTGGAACAATAATCCATCATTTACTGACCAGGTATTTAATGATATATTTGGTTTTACTGGTGGTACTCCAAGAATCATCAATAATCTTTGTGATAGGCTGTTACTGTATGGTTTTCTTGAGGAGTTACATGTCATTGATAGCGATGCGGCCAATGTCGTCATCCAAGAAATTGAACAGGACTTAAAATTTCAGAAATCTGGGCCAAGTGTAACTAAAATAGATTGTAACCCAATTTTACGAAATAGTTTATCGCAGGAAACATTACAGGCAAACTATTCAGAAATTGAAGGTAGATTAGATCGACTTGAATATCAAATAAATGAGATAAGAAGTGATTTTCAGAAACAAAGAGCATTATTGAGAAAAGCTATTCTGATTCAACTTGACAATAATCAAGCATTTGATATTTAAGAAGATTAAACTCAAGTAAACTACAATATATGATTATAAATCATCTAAAAATATAGTTGAAATATTTACATGATAGATGATCCCATGATTAATGCACTGACTGTTGATGTGGAAGATTATTTCCAAGTATCTGCTTTTGAACGATACATATCACGAGCAGATTGGGATAAGTTACCATGTAGAGTAGAAAATAATACAGATCGTATTTTAACATTATTAGACAATTACAATGTAAAGGCTACTTTTTTTATGTTGGGATGGGTGGCTAAACGACATCCACATTTGATTAATCGAATAGTCGAAGGAGGGCATGAATTAGCATGCCACGGATATTCCCATGTTAGAGCTACTCTTCAGACTCAACAACAATTTCGCAACGACGTAAGTAGAGCTAAAAACCTGATTGAGGATATAGGTTGTGTTAAATTAAGGGGTTATCGTGCCGCCAGCTATTCTATCGGGTCTACTAACCTATGGGCCCATGAGGTTTTGGACGAACTTGGGTTTGACTACAGTTCAAGCATTTACCCAATAAAGCATGACATTTATGGAATGCCTGAAGCACCAAGATTTTCATTCAAGCCTAAAAATACACTGCATCTCCTTGAAATACCGATTACAACTGTAATTATTGGCAGAAGAAGATATCCATGTGGAGGTGGTGGATTTTTCAGGCTTTTCCCTTATTGCTTCTCGCACTGGGCAATTAACAAAGTGAATAAAGTAGATAAGCAGGCGTGCGTATTTTATTTTCATCCTTGGGAGATCGATCCGTGCCAGCCGAAGCAGATGGATATAGACTTTAAAACCCGAGTTAGGCATTATTTGAATTTATCGTGTATGGAAGCTAGATTAGTAAGGTTATTAGGTGATTTTCGTTGGGATACAATGGAAGCAATTTTTTTGTCGGATTGAAGCAGATTAAGTCGTTGTATATAGGTTTGATAAAAGTATGGTCATAAAGCTACTTGATGATGCTAATAGAGTGCGGTGGGATGAATTTGTAAATACATACCCAGAAGCAACATTTTTCCATAGATCTGGCTGGCGTGAAGTTATAGAGAGTGCTTTCGACCACCCAGCATATTTTCTCTATGCTGAGGAAAATGGTGTTATTTTAGGTATTTTGCCTTTAGGGTATATCAAAAGTTATTTATTTGGTAATTCTCTTATTTCAACCCCGTTCTGCGTCTATGGTGGCATTGTTGCGAGTAACCAAGAAGTTAAACAGGCATTAGACAAAGCAGCGTGTGAACTTGCTCGGGATTTGAATGTAGACTATTTGGAATTTCGAAATATCAAATCATCTGAACCTGGACGTCCCACTAAGCAACTTTATGTTACTTTTCGTAAAACCCTTTCATCAGACCATGACATAAATTTTAATGCGATTCCACGCAAACAAAGGGCAATTGTAAGGAAAGGTATTTCTTCTGGACTAACTAGTGTTGTTGATTTAGGTATAGAAAGGTTTTATGATGCCTACGCTGAAAGTGTTCGAAATCTGGGGACACCTGTTTTAGGAAGTTATTATTTTAATATCTTAAAAAAAGTTTTTGGAAATGATTGTGAAATTATCAGCATAGAATACCGAGGGCGTGTTATTAGCAGTGTAATGAATTTTTATTTCCGTGATGAGGTTTTGCCCTATTACGGTGGTGGGTATAAATTGGCTCGGGAATTGTCTGCCAATGATTTTATGTATTGGGAGGTAATGAGACGCGCAGTTGATAGATACGTTAATATTTTTGATTATGGTCGCAGCAAATATGGAACTGGTTCGTATAGATTTAAGGCACATTGGGGTTTTACTCCTATCCCATTGCATTATGAGTATGAATTAATCAATACTAGTATTCTCCCTGATATAAATCCACTAAATCCTAAATATAAATATTTTATATCCGCATGGAAGAATTTACCTTTGAGTTTAAGCAAAGTTATTGGGCCTGTAATTGCCCGTAATCTCGGCTAATTTACTCAATAATCCAATGAAATTAGTTATAAATTATAATATCATGCTATACTTTGTCTGTGAGTAGGATTTCTTCCACTTAGGTTAATTTTTTCAATCATCTAATAATTGATTTTGCTCAGACTCCTTTTCAAGGTTATTCACCCTTTTGGTAGGCTCCATTTATGGATCCTAAGATCGGTGGCCTTGTAAATTTCATATTTTGGATTCAAATCTTTACATGCTGTTTTCAAAAAACCCATTCGCTATACACTCTCATTGTGGTTATACTTCTTGGAAGTATAGACACGTTTCTGACTCAGGGCAAGAGATGCTTAAAGAAATAAATCTGTATCGTGAATGTGTAATCTATTTGTAACGATCTTGAAAACAAAGACGGCTTTGACCATAAAGCGAAGTTTTACCTTGACAGTCTATGCCAGAAGATCATAATTTCCATGTGGTCATTAACCCTATGCTAGCAGCGTGATTTGGGTTAGTTGGTCTTGTCCGAATGTTTTTATCCATTTTGGTTTATATCCTATCAAGTTTGGATGATAAGCAACAGAAAAATCTTATGAGTATGCATTTTAATAGTTTTAATAAATGGCTATTTGTCAATACGAGTCATCCATGGCGTGTAGCAATTACTGTACTATTGGTGGCATTGTCCATTCTTATAGCAGCCTATCACAATACACTATTTATTATGCTTGATGTATGGAATACCCATACCTATGCCCATTGTTATTTGATAGTTCCTATCAGTGCATACTTAATATGGGATAAAAGGTCTAGTCTAGTTGGGATTACTCCTGTTTCAGAAACATTACCCATCATCTTTATCGCCTTACTTGGTATGGGTTGGCTTGTGGGGTATAATACTGATGTTAATGCGCTACAGGAATATGCAATGGTTACCATGATCCCTGTTCTGGTATGGGTAATTCTAGGTCGTAAACTAGTTTTAGAAATTATATTCCCTCTTTGTTTTTTATTGTTTTGTGTTCCCTTCGGTGATTTTATGTTACCAAGTATGATAGAATTCACAGCTGATTTTACTGTAGGAATGATACGGTTGAGTGGAATGCCAGTGTATCGGGAAGGCAATTATTTCAGTATTCCAAGTGGGGATTGGTCGGTAGTGGAGGCATGTGCAGGATTACGTTATCTTATGGCATCAATTACGCTAGGCACACTTTATGCTTATATTAATTACAGGTCTGCTAAGCTTCGTATTTTGTTCGTAATACTGTCAGGAATTGTGCCAATATTTCTGAATGGAATTCGTGCCTATTTAATTGTAATGATTGCCCACTTTAGTGGTATGAAGTTGGGTGTTGGTGAAGACCATTTTATTTACGGGTGGCTTTTTTTTGGTTTAGGTATGGCATTGTTATTTTGGTTCGGCTCAACATGGAGAGAAAACACGGAAACAGATATACGACCTGTAGGTCATAAATTAAACTTTGTTAAGTGGAATCATCATCGCATGGTGCTTTATTCTATTTATGCTTTAATGGTGTCAGGAATATGGCCTTTAAAAGCTGCTTATATTGAAAGCTATCCGAAAACAAACCTGACGGAACTTTTTGTTATTCTTCCTGAACCCAAGCCACCGTGGAAATACACTGAATCAATAACAAAATGGAAACCAATGTACTATGGTTCTGATGTTGAGAAACAGGTTTATTTCACTGATGGAAGTAACACTGTTGGCGTTTTCTTCGAGTATTACAATTCTGAAGCTCATGGAAGAGAATTAATTAGTTCATCAAATAAACTGATAACTGAAAAACATCCAATTTGGAAATTGCTAGAGGAAGTCCCAATCATTATTAATATTGACGGTTATTCAATAAATATATTACAGGGTATATTAAAGTCGAAAGACCAAACTATTGTTGTATGGCGGTTTAATTGGGTTTCTGGTATATTTACTTCAAGTAATATTCAAGCAAAATTGCTTAAAGCTCGTGATTTGCTGATTGGGAAACCAAATAATCCACAAGCAGCGATAATCATTGTCATTGATCCAAAAGATGATCTGGCTAAATCGAAGGAGACTTTACAGAATTTTGTTAATGTCATGATGCCCTCAATTCACAAGAGTCTACAACTTTCAGCGGCGAATAGAAATCAGTGAAAAAACCTCCATTAGTTGTTCATATAATCCACAGACTTGCTGTTGGAGGTTTAGAAAATGGTTTGGTTAATCTTATTAACATTATTCCTCCAGATAGATATAGGCACATAATTATTTGTCTAAAAGATGCCACCGATTTTAGAGAAAGAATTTCTGATAAAAACGTCCAAATTTATTGTTTAAATAAAAATGACGGAAATGATTTTAATATGTTCTTTAGGCTATATCGGCTACTATGCGATATCCGTCCAGACATCGTACATACTCGTAATATTTCTACATTAGAATGCCAATTACCTGCTTTATTATCAGGAGTTCGTAGGCGTGTTCATGGTGAACACGGATGGGACATATATGACCCTTTCGGCAATAATATAAAATATCAGTTATTACGTCGATTTTCTCGTCCTATTATTGATTTATATATTCCATTATCCTTGCAATTAAAACAATATTTAACTAAAAAAATTGGAATACCAGAAAGCCAAATTCGGCTTATTAAAAATGGTGTAGACACTGACATCTTTAAACCAAGTAAATTAAATATTTCATTATTCCGGGAGCGTCAGTTCTCAGGGGTTAATAATCTGTTTATCATAGGAACTGTGGGTCGTATGCATGGTGTTAAGGATCAAATGACTTTGGTGAATGCATTCTTAAAACTGCTAGAAATGAAACCTGAGGCGAAATCGTTTGTGCGCTTAGTTATGATAGGTGATGGACCCTTGCGGCAACAGTCAATCTCAACTTTGTATGCATCAGGTGTTGCCGATCTAGCATGGCTACCAGGAGATCGGAACGACATTGCAGATATTTTAAATGCTTTCGATCTATTTGTTCTTCCATCTACGGCGGAAGGTATATCCAATGTTATACTTGAGGCGATGGCCACTGGTTTACCTGTAGTAGCTACGTCAGTAGGAGGTAATCCTGAGTTAGTCGCGGATTATGAATCTGGTCGATTGGTTGAGCATGGGAATCCACTGAAATTAGCCGAAATATTGGCATATTATATTGACAAACCAGATATTCTCAAAGCTCATGGGGCAATGGGTTTCTTGAAGGCCCATAGTGAGTATAGTATTGATGTCATGGCGAACGGTTATCTAGCAGTATATGACGAACTAATTCAAACCAAACACTAAATAATAAATATATGTGCGGAATTGTCGGTATTTTTGATATTAATGGGAAACGAGAAATTGATCGTAATTTGCTGTCGCGAATGAACGAATCCCAAAAACATCGTGGACCTAATGAAGGAGGCATTCATTCTGAGCCTGGTTTAGGATTTGGTCACCGTCGGCTTTCAATTATCGATCTTTCGAGTGGACAGCAACCTTTATTCAATAGGGAAGGTACTGTTGCTGTTACATATAATGGTGAAATTTATAACTTTATGGAGATACGTCAAGATTTAGAAAACCTCGGTTATGAATTCCGTACACGCTGCGATACCGAGGTCATTGTTTATGCGTGGGAAGCGTGGGGAGAGGAATGTCTTATACATTTCAGGGGAATGTTTGCATTCGCTATTTGGGATCGTTTACAAGAGACTTTGTTTCTTGCACGGGATCGACTTGGCGTGAAACCTCTTTTTTATACCGCGCTTGATAATGGGTTGTTCATTTTTGGATCTGAACTAAAAAGTCTTAAAGTTCACCCTAAATTTTTACATGTTATCGATCCTACATCCGTTGAGGACTATTTTACATATGGATATATACCTGATCCAAAAACCATATATAATAATGTTTACAAGCTTTCCCCCGGATTCTCATTAACGCTTAAAAGAGGTCAGCCTATACGTCAACCAAAGCAGTATTGGAACGTTTCATTTAATGTAGATAAGTCTATATCTGAATTGCAGGCAATTGAAGAGTTACCGACGAGGTTACGTGAGGCTGTAGACATACATAGAGTGTCCGATGTACCTTTGGGTGCTTTCCTTTCGGGGGGAGTTGATTCTAGTGCCGTGGTAGCAATGATGGCAGAATTGTCAGATGATCCTGTCAAAACCTGTTGTATCTCCTTTGGAGATGCTGCTTTTAATGAATCTAGTTATGCACAGCAAGTAGCAGACCGTTTTCACACATGTCATCGCACTGAACAAGTTGATTCCAATGATTTTTCCCTTATTGATAAACTCGCAGGTTTATATGACGAACCTTATGCTGATAGTTCGGCTTTGCCAACCTACCGGGTTTGTGAGTTGGCACGGAAAGAAGTAACTGTGGCGCTGTCTGGTGATGGGGGAGATGAGAATTTTGCTGGATATCGTCGCTACCGTTGGCATGTCTACGAGGAGAGGTTTAGACGTAGCGTTCCTTCCAGTATTCGTCGTCCAGTGTTTGGTTTTCTTGGGCAGATTTATCCAAAGGCCGATTGGGCACCTAAGTTCTTGCGTGCAAAATCAACTTTCCAGGCTGTAGCGCGGGATACACTGGAAGGATATCTTCATGGCGTGTCCGTCATGAATAACGAACAAAGATGCCTTTTATTCAGCCAAAACTTTAAAAGTCAATTGCAAGGCTATCATGCCATAGAAGTATTATCTCGACACGCTGCTAGATCTCCTACTCAGCACCCTCTGTCTTTGGTGCAGTACCTTGACATGAAGACATATTTGCCGGGTGATATTCTTACCAAGGTGGATCGTGCCAGTATGGCTCATGCGCTGGAGGTTCGTGTTCCACTATTGGATTATAAACTTGTAGAGTGGATATCAAGTTTACCACCAGAACTTAAAATGCGAGGACGGGAAGGCAAATATATTTTCAAAAAATCTATGGAGAAATATTTACCCAAGGATATATTGTATCGTCAAAAAATGGGTTTTTCCGTTCCATTACGACAATGGTTCAGAGGACCATTGCGGCAAACCGTTCAAGATGCTTTACTTAATCCGATAATGCTGGACTCTACATATTTTAATGTCAATTACCTTTCGAAGCTAATAAATCAACATCTGAATGGCTCTCACGATAATAGTGCTAGTCTGTGGAGTTTGTTGATGTATGAATCTTTTTTGAGACAAAATTTATAAATTCTTTTTGTTTTAATCCGATAAATAAATAATGGATTAATTTGATGCGCATTCTTCACGTACTTGATCATTCAATACCATTACATAGTGGTTATACCTTTCGCACACGCTATATATTGGAGTACCAACGAGCTTTAGGTTGGAAAACCTTTCATATTACTTCTGCTAAACATAATACCAATACAGATAGTGTTGAGGACATTGATGGTTTTCGCTTCTATCGTACTCCTAAGCTTAATTCTATTATTGCAAATATACCCTTTGTCAACCAGTGTGCTATCGTTACAACTTTGGCAAAACGCTTGAATGAGGTGGTCGAAGAAGTACAACCCAACATAATACATGCGCATTCTCCCGCTCTTAACGGTCTAGCTGCACTATGGGTAGGAAAACGGCATGGTTTAAAAGTTGTTTATGAATGTCGTGGTTTTTGGGAAGATGCAGCAGTAGATCATGGCACAACGATAGATGGCAGTTTGAGGTATCGTGCTTCACATGCTCTTGAAACCTTTGTTTTTAAAAATGTTGATGCTGTTACAACAATTTGTGAGGGACTTCGTAGTGATATTATCTCAAGGGGTATACCTGACGCAAAGATTACTGTCATACCAAATGCTGTCAACATAACAAAGTTTAAATTTAATAATCACCATGATATTAAATTTAGAAAAGATTTGGGAATCACCGGTAAGAGAGTGTTAGGTTTTATTGGCTCTTTTTATTCTTACGAGGGTTTGCAGTTGTTGCTGGAGTCAATGCCACTTATCCTTCTTGAAATGCCTGATACTTGTTTGCTATTAGTAGGCGGAGGTCCCAATGAGGAAAATCTGGTAAAGTTAACGGAAAAATTGCAACTCACCAATAATGTTATATTCACTGGACGTGTTTCACATGATAATATTCATGAATATTATAATCAAATTGATATCATGATTTATCCACGATATTCCATGCGATTAACCAATCTTGTTACTCCCCTTAAACCTCTTGAAGCAATGGCTCAAGGTCGACTCGTTCTCGCTTCTGATGTGGGTGGACACAAGGAGCTTATTATTGATGGAAAAACAGGTTGTCTTTTTAAAGCAGGTGATCATTATGATTTGGCAAGAAAGGTTTTATACTTATTACATAATTCTATATTGTGTTCGATGATTAGGAATGAGGCTCGATGTTTTGTTGAATTAGAGAGAAGTTGGGCAGATAGCATTGCACGATATGAAAAAGTGTATTATAAATAATATAATACTAATATTAGGTAGGAAAATATTTAGGGTTTATTTAATTGAAAAAACCAATACGAATCTTGTTATTTTCTTCGCTATATCCTAGTTCAGAACGTCCTATACATGGTATATTTGTAGAAACACGTTTACGTCATCTTTTGGCTTCTGGACATATTGAGGTTTTTGTCGTTGCTCCAGTACCTTGGTTTCCTTTTGATAACTCTTTTTTTGGTGAATGGGCTCGTCTTGCTAAAACCCCGCGTTATGAAACTTTAAATAATATACCAATTGCCCATCCTCGTTATTTTTTGCCACCTAAGGTAGGCATGAGTATCGCACCTTTTCTCATGTCTGCTTTTTGCTTGCCTACTATTCGACAGATTCAAAAAAACTTCGATTTTGATATTATTGATGCACATTATTTCTATCCCGACGGAGTTGCAGCAGCACTGATAGCGAGAAGTTTAGATAAGCCTTTTGTGGTAACAGCACGAGGTTCTGACTTAAACCTTATTTCAAGATATTTAATTCCTCGACATTTAATTCGTTGGGCAGCTAATCGGGCCAGCGCATCTATTGGTGTTTGCCAGGCTTTGACAAATAAACTGGAGGATTTAGGCGTAGATCCCAGTAAAATTTATGTCTTGAGGAATGGTGTTGATTTAGGTTTTTTTTCACCCCTTAATAAAAATGACGCACGCTCATCCCTCGGTCTTTCATCTGGACGCTGGCTGATTTCTGTTGGATGGCTTATTGAATCTAAAGGACATGCTATTGCAATTAAGGCTCTCCCATCGCTCCCCGGTGTAAACCTTGCGATAATAGGTGAAGGGGTTTTGCTCTCTGATCTACAAAACTTGGCTTCTCAACTTGGATTGGCAGATAGGGTACGATTTCTAGGATCCTTGCCACAATCCTCACTCCGTGATTGGTACAGTGCAGCCGATGCTTTGGTATTGTGTTCCGAGAGTGAAGGATGGGCAAATGTTTTGCTGGAGTCATTGGCATGTGGCACACCTGTAGTAGCTACGAACATTGGGGGTATCCCGGAAGTTATTCAAGATGACGTAGCGGGATGCCTAATGACAGAACGTTCACCTAATGCTCTGGCCATATCTGTGCTTCATTTATTTTCTCATTATCCACATCGTGACAAAGTTCGCGAGTATGCGGAAAGTTTTGGATGGGATGAAACGACCAATAGGCAATTATTTTTATTTAACAAAATTATCTCAAAACATCTAAATTTGCCTTAGCTTTTCTTAGTTAACAAATACGGTATATCTCTTGCGTGACATTTTTGTTTCATTTATAGTTTTCGGTTCATTACCCAAATTGTTGTTTAGGCCAGATTTGGCAGTATTGATGTTTTATTGGCTATCCTTCATGAACCCACATAGGCTATGCTGGGGGTTTGCAATGTCCGTGCCATTTGCCTTTGTCACAGCAATTACACTTTTGTTAAGTTTGCTGATATGGAAAGAGAAAAAAAGAATATTATGGATGCCTGTGAACATAATATTGTTTATTTATATCCTTTGGATGACTGTAACAACTGTCTTTGCATTTGATCCCTTGGCTGCGTGGTCTTTATGGGACAGGATGTGGAGAATTCAGTTGATAACATTTATTACGATGATGGTGATGACAAACCAGCTTAATATCAATAGGTTAGTATGGGTTGTTTCGGGGTCAATAGGATTTTATGGCATAAAGGGCGGAATATTTACTATTTTAACAGGGGGTGGTGAAAGAGTATGGGGTCCAGATGGAACATTTATTGGTGGAAATAATGAAATTGGTTTGGCTCTATGTATGACAGTGCCACTATTTCGATTTATTATGTTGCAGGAAACCAAAAGATATCTTAAGCAGGGTCTCTTGATCACGATGTTACTTTGCTTAGTGACTATTCTTGGAACGCAGTCACGAGGTGCGCTCTTGGGTATGATATGCATGGTTCTTTTTTTGATTCTGAAAAGCCGAAAAAAATTATTTTTATTTATATTAATGATTACAATTATACCAATAATAATAGCACTCATGCCTCAAACATGGCATGAGCGGATGAGTACTATAAAAACTTACCAAGCCGATAATTCGGCGATGGGTCGCATCAATGCTTGGGGTGCTGCGATTAATATCGCAAAGAATCATTTAACCGGGGGTGGGTTTAAGGGATTGCCCATACCATGGGTTTTTGAAAAATATGCGACAAATCCAACCGATTTACACGATGCGCACAGCATCTATTTTCAAGTTCTCGCAGAACATGGTTTCATCGGATTAGGGCTGTTCTTAATGATTGCATTGACTGCATGGCGTTTGGCCTCTTCTTTGATGAAGATGACAAAAGACAATAATGATTTACAATGGATTTATGATCTTAGTTCCATGATTCAAGTTAGCTTTATTGGCTACTGGTCTGCTGGAGCTTTTTTGGGGCTAGCTGACTTCGACCTATATTATTGTTTGATTTCGATATTGGTGGGATGTAAAACATATTTGAATGAGTATAATGTACCTCCAATTAGCTTGCCTGAGGCGAATCAGAAGGAAACTTCAACAAAAAACTTTGTTAGGCCATTGTTAAAGAAGGTGGTTTAACTGGAAATTGTGTTCATTCGATAATCTAATGTTATTAGTCGAGCTATTGGCTAATGTTCTTTTGAGATGTAATGTCCTAAACTATGCTTTGTAACCATTGCTCTAACATCATTAGAACCCAGATCATAACACCATAATATCCTGGGTATTGTTTATAGTCTCGTTGTATTAAGTCAATGAAGGTGGGTTTTACAATGCCTCGTTTGGATAACGCAAGGATGCTTTCAAACGCTATATCGCCCAAAGGTTTATAAGTATTCATCCAAATACCAAAAGGCAGGCCAAACCCATGTTTTTGTTTGTATAAGATTTCCGCTGGCAAAAAATCCCTTAGTGCCCGTTTGAATAAATATCTAAGTTTGTATCCATGGATTTTCATGGACACCGGTAGTTTTGAACTAAATTGGATAAAATCCTCATCTAGGAAAGGGTATCTTACATCAATATTGGCAAGTTCACACATACGGTTCACTTTTCTCAAATCGTTGTCCGCTAGGGTAAATTTCAAATCAAGGAATAGCATTTTGTTCAAGGTCGAATCGGTAGGTGCACTGTTATATGTCCGGCGGAGAAATTCAGTAGGTTCATTAATGTTTATTTCAGCTAGGAAATCACTTTCAAAGATGTCTACCAAAGGCATTCGGTTAAGAAGATTATAGGTTTCCAAGCGGTCAGGGAGAGGTATCTTGGCTTGACTTATATAGCTTTTTGTCTTTGCAATGGGCCATATTTTATCCCCATAAGGAAAATTGAATACTGTCGGCTCAATGATGGCGTTACGTACTAACTCGGGTATTTGGAGATATAGTTCAAATATTTTCTGTTTGGCATATCGCTCGTTGCCGCCAAATATCTCATCACCTCCGTCACCCGCCAATATGGCAAACAGACCGTCGGTTTTGGCATGTTTTGCGCAGTAATAAGCGGGAACTGCGGAAGCGTTGCCAAATGGTTCGTCATAAGCCCTAGCGATTATCGGAATTGCATCGACCACATCTTGAGGTTTGAGATAGTATTCATGAGGTTTGGTGTTAAAATGACTGGCGGCAATTCGTGCAAATTCTGTTTCATCGAAACCCTCAGCCTCAAAACCTATGCTATAAGTATCGACAGGATAGTCCTTTATTTTTCTAAGCATACCTGAAATAGTCGAGCTGTCAGTGCCTCCACTTAAGAATGCACCCGTATTTGTGTTATTTGCAGCACGCCTGACGGTGGATTCTAATATTTCTATAAACTCATGCTCAAGTTCTGTAATGTCTGCTGTCAGCGATTCACTATATGTTGGTTGCCAATAGAAATCTCTAATTACTTTATCTTTCTCAAATAACAAATATTCACCCGGGAGAAGCTTTTCAATCCCAACAAATATACTGCGTGGGCTTGGAACCATATGAAAGTACAGATAATCGAACACACTTTGTGAGCTAATTTCATAATTTGTGCATGGGTGGCTCAGAACGACGCGAGCGTCTGACGCGAAAATTAATTGTTTTTGAGCAAGGGTGAAAAAAAGAGTACCTATCCCTATTTTGTCGATGGCTATAAGTGTTCGTTGGCTGGTGGCTTCACTTATACACAAAGCAAAACCGCCTGAGAGTTTGTTTAGAAATGCACTACCATTCCTTATATAGGCATGAAGAACAGTGTTGGCTAAACCTTTATCAACTGACATTTTTGACAATTCATCATCCAACCAACGGACTGTACCCTGAATCGCTACGATAAAGTTATCCTTCAAGCATATATCGCTGTATTGTGGTAATCCTACAGTAGCTAAATAACAGTTTTTGGCTACTTCAGTTTTCATTGAATGTTGGGGGTTTAATAGCAACTTAGATGACATCCTTTTAAGGATTAGGAAACCGGCTTCCAACTCTAATTGGCTGTTGCTCCAACCGCAAATACCGCTCATTTTAGTCACCATAATCAAGTTTAAACATAATAAGCATTATATACAATTCATGCTATATAAAAAACAATTGTTTCATCACTTCCTGTGACACTACTTTAACTGTGAACAATTAACATTTCAAAGGATGGATTTTGGTTCATAGGCCATAACTTGTTAAGGAGTTTTATTTGGTTCGACATGATTGATTTTAGCTTGGAATGGCGTAATTATCCCATAATCTAGAGCCATTACTTCAACAATTTGACGTGAAGTTGAAGCTGCAAAATGTTTTCTTGCAGCACATTTCGACAGATGGTAAACGTGAAATTGCTCTTGTTGCGTTTTTATAATTTTTTCCGAAAAAACAAAAACCCCGGCACATGCCGGGGTTTAATTTTTTATCGCTAGTGAACTGTCTAATGCTGGATAGCAGGTTTGCCCATACCCGGTGTTTCATCTGATGACGCAATAATCGCTGTAGATCCGGGTTGGCTGTCGCCATTTGAAGTCGGCGTATCGTTCCAGCTTCGGGGGGCACTCGGTATCTTTCCTTCCATAATTTCGTCAATCTGGAAGTGGTCTATGGTTTCATACTTCATAAGTGCATCTGCCATAATATGAAGCTTTTCCATGTTTTCCCTGAGTAAGTGCTCCGCCCTTTCATAATTTGAATCAATCACTGAACGAATCTCCTCGTCAATCAAATGGGCAGTTTCTTCAGAAACGGATTTGTGCTTGGTCACTGATCTTCCTAAAAAGACTTCACCCTCTTCTTCGCTGTATGCGAGTGGACCGAGACGTTCTGAAAGTCCCCATCGGGTAACCATGTTTCTGGCCAGGCCTGTCGCTCTTTCGATGTCATTTGAAGCGCCTGTCGTTACCATGTCCTTGCCAAAAATTATTTCTTCAGCAAGCCTGCCGCCAAAAAGGCTTGAAATCATACTTTCTAGTTTTTGCTTGCTCGCACTGTAGGTGTCACGTTCTGGTAGGAACATTGTTATGCCTAAAGCCCTTCCTCGTGGCATGATGCTAACTTTGTAAACCGGATCGTGTTCCGGAACCAACCTGCCAACTATCGCATGTCCCGCTTCGTGATAGGCAGTGAGCTTCTTCTCGTCTTCACTCATAACCATTGATGTTCGCTCTGCGCCCATCAGTATCTTATCCTTGGCTTTTTCGAAATCTTCCATTTGTACTTCACGCTTGTTTTTGCGCGCAGCGAACAAAGCTGACTCGTTTACCAGGTTAGCCAAGTCAGCGCCAGAGAAACCTGGCGTGCCACGAGCCAGATATTTGATTTCTACATCGTCGGCTAAAGGCAGGCGCTTGGCATGAACCTTCAAAATTTGCTCCCTTCCCCGTACATCGGGCAAGCCGACTGTAATTTGCCGGTCAAAACGACCCGGCCTTAACAAAGCGGGATCGAGAACGTCGGGTCGATTGGTCGCCGCTATGACTATTACCCCTTGATTGCCCTCAAAACCGTCCATTTCTACCAGCAATTGGTTCAGAGTCTGCTCACGCTCATCATGCCCGCCACCCAGACCGGCACCGCGATGCCTTCCCACTGCGTCAATTTCGTCAATGAAAATGATGCAAGGCGAGCGCTTTTTGGCCTGCTCGAACATATCGCGCACCCTAGATGCGCCTACCCCGACAAACATTTCCACGAAATCAGACCCAGAGATGGTAAAAAAGGGTACTTTTGCCTCTCCGGCTATCGCACGGGCAATTAAAGTCTTGCCAGTTCCAGGTGGGCCAACCAACAAAGCGCCACGAGGTATCTTTCCCCCCAGTTTTTGGAACTTCCCCGGGTCCCTTAGGAAATCGACCATTTCAGATACTTCCTCCTTTGCTTCCTCAACCCCTGCGACATCGGCAAATGTGACTTTTACCTGGTCTTCTTCAAGCAACCTAGCTTTGCTTTTTCCGAAAGTCATCGCACCGCCACCGGCACCCCCTTGGGATTTGCGCATAAAATAGATCCAAACTCCAACGAGTAATAACATAGGTGCCCAGGATAAAAGTATCTGAAACAACAATGATTGCTGTTCCGGGGGTTGGGCTTTTATTTCAACGCGATTTTTCAACAAATCATCCACTAAATGCGGGTCGCCCGGACTGTAAGTCATGAACTTGTCGCCCGTCCCCATCAATCCTCTGATCACATGACCGTCTATAGTCACTTGTTTGATTTGCCCGTCGTTCACCGCTGAGATGAATTGGGAGTAGGGCATCGACGTGTCTTCGGTTTTGCGATTGCCAAAATTGTTGAAAACTGTCATCAAAACGACAGCAATCACAACCCACAGTAAAATGTTCTTAATCATATCTTTCACTTTAGAGGCTCCCTAAATATGGAATTGAGTCGGACATAAAGCCTGAGGAAAACAGTCAAGATTTGAGGCCAGCAAAACTGACCGCAGGTCTTGCCCTCTGGAATGAATTCTGCCTACCTAGTCTATGCTTACTGTGACTTGCTTGATTTGGGTTGGTTCCAAGTCCTTTTGCAAATATAAAATGGATTTAAACCTTCAAGGGCGATTGTGGACTCCTTTTCAAAATTTGGACTTGGCATTCAAACGAAGCGTCATTTGGGTGCGTCCACACGGATGAAGCCTTCCCGGTTGGGCATTTTCACCTTGGGCAAGTCAACCGCATTCAGAGTGGAGGACTCAGGAATGATGCCATTAAGGTGTAGAAGATAGGCGCAAACGGCGTAGATCTGGTCGTTACTCAAGGAACCAGGTGCGTCTGGCGGCATTGATCGGCGCACGAAATCGAACAACGTGGTAGCTGTAGGCCAATAAGTCCCGATAGTCTTGTCCGGGTTGGAATCAATCAAACGGTGTTTGGCACCGGCGAGTTCCTCGCCACTTCCCCCCAAGCCGTTGTTCCCGTGGCAGTATGCGCAATGCCGCTCATAAACCGCTTTGCCCTCGACGGCGGAGCCATGACCGGGGGGCAAGCCCTTGCCGTCGGGAAAGACAGTCTGGTTCCATGCCGCGATTTCTTGGCGGCTTGCTGGTTTTCCAAGCCTTGGACCCTCGGCGGCGGCGGCGGACGACGGGACGGTAGCGCAGATTAACGCCAAAATCCAAGTAATTTTTGGAAGGGGTTTCCTGACAACGATGTTCGGGGATTGGTTCATGGCTGATTCTCGGTTTCCTGGCTTTCAGTGGCACTTCCGTCATGGGTTAGAAGACATGGTTGAGGCGACCTTCCGTATCCACGCCCCATGCAACCTGGGCATTGTAATGGAAATAGCCGTTCCGGCCTCTTTCAAGGATGAGCTTTTCACGTTCGGGTTGAATATAGCCGCTTTCATCCACCGCCCGGCTTTTCATAACCGTTTTGCCCCCGTCCCAACGCCAAGGGATGCGGAAGCGAGTGAAGGATTTGGATAACACGGGCTCTTGCAATTCCGCCTCCGCCCAACTCTTGCCTCCGTCAGCAGAAATTTCCACCTTTTTTATCTTGCCACGCCCGCTCCAGGCGAGGCCAGAAATCTGGTAAAGGCCTGGCCCTTGTAGGCGGTGGCCGGGCGATGGATGCGTGATTAGCGATTTTGCTTCCATGATAAAGGTGAATTGCCGCGCACTGCCGTCTGGTTGCAGTTCGGTATATTTTGCTGTCTCATTGCGGGTCATGGCCGGTTGATCTGCGGCTTCCAGGCGGCGCAACCATTTCACGTTGGTTACGCCTTCCCATCCGGGCAACAACAATCTTAGCGGATAGCCGTTTTCGGGGCGAATGCGCTCGCCGTTCTGGTAAATTGCCAAAATAGCATCATCAAGGGCCTTTTCGATTGGAATGCTCACGTTCATGGCAGCCGCGTCCGCGCCTTCGGCAATTAACCAGCGGGCGCTTGGCTGAAGCGCAGCCTCCTCCAGAACAATGGACAAAGGCACCCCGGTCCATTCGCTGCACGAAACTAGCCCGTGCAGATTGCCCGCCGTCGCTTGGGTGGGTTCATCATGCCAGCCGACATTGCTGTTGCCGCCGCACTCGATGAAACGGAAGCGGGAAACCATTGGATAACGGACTAATTTGTCCATTTCCAAGAAAATGGGGTTGTTTACCAATCCATGAATCAACAAACGATGTTGGTTTGGGTCGATTTGAGGGACGCCGTTATGATGGCGTTCGAAATGCAAACCGGAAGGCGTGACTGTCCCTGCAAGCATGTGCAAAGGAGTCCAAGAAATTCCGTTGCCTGGAACGGCCGGGTTGGAGGATATCCAACGGATAGCCTCTTTTTCGTTAGGGGAAGGCTGTCCGTAGTTGGTAAATGGATGTCCGGGCTTAAGCACCCAAGCAGGCCGGTCAAACTCTGAAGCCAATACACCTTGGCTAATGAAAGTCAAACTACCCAAGGCCAAGCCCTGACGTAAAAACAAGCGCCGATCCAGCAGGCCACCACCGGCCACAGGTTCCGGGTTTTCATGAAATTCGAAAGGCAGTGAAGTCTGATTCATGTATTTTTCCTCGCTCAGTGGGCAAACCAACCACTCTTTGCAGGTTAGCATATTACATCAGCCAGTCAAATGGCACTATTTCAATTCAAATTTTGCTTTGAGGCAAATCAACGTAGAGCGGATTTGGCCCCAAAACCCAAATTGACTGTCAGGTACACAGCCTTGCCCTGCATAAAACCCGACCGAGAAAGTACCCGCAATCGCAATAATAAATAACACTACGAGGCCCAGCTTGACAATGAACGCCCGTCGCTGACTGCCCCGTGTTGCAGTGAGTGCGGGGTCGGCGCCGAAATCGCAGGCAATTATTGCCAGGGTCGCATTATCCTGATGGGTTAGGTTTTTGGCTGAAACTTCTCGTATGATGTCCTCACAGGCAAGGTTTGGGTCGCCACTTAGGCAATCCACCATTTCGTCCTTGGTAAGCGTGTCATAGACCCCATCGGAGCAAAGCAATAGCCAATCCTTCGGATGAAGTCTGAATCCGCGTATGGAGCAGTCGATTTCCCCTATGTCCGCTAGCCCTAAAAAACTGGTCAAACCTTGCAATTGCCGGTCGTTTTCCCAAAGGAAGTCCAAAGGAATGCCCTGTATCTGCCCGTTGAGCAGTTGGTTGCCATAGTTGCTGTCAGTGGTGACTTGAACCCACCTGGGACGGCGAAACAAAAAAATGCGGCTGTCACCTGTGCCGATCCAATGTAACGAATGGCTCGCCGGATGGACGGCCGCCGCAATCAAAGTGGTTCCACAATTCCCGGTTTCACCCGCTTCTTCGGCGAAAGCGCATACCGCGCGGTTAGCCGCGTCGAAGGCTTGGCGCAGTGCGTCGGGTATGGAGAGATGTTCGGGTTTGGACATGTAACAGTGTAAAAACGCCCTCACTGCGATCCGGCTGGCATCCCCGCCATGGGCATGCCCCCCCATCCCGTCTGCGACCACTGCGGCCACGCCACCGTGACGGACAAAGCTTTCGTCATCCTTGTCGGTAAATCCGAAAGCATCCTGTTGCTCGGTTCGGGAACCGATGATTTGGGCGTTGCCTACCCGAAGCCCGGTAGTCATGGCCTGTCCCAGTCAACGCGGTGTTCGGTTCTCCCCAGCACGATCAAACCCCCTTTCTGCAGAAGGAAGCTCACTGAAATTGGTACTCCATGTGGATTATCGAAGGCCATGAAATGCACCTGCATTAGTCAATATATCCATGGTTTTTTTATCGCCGTTGACTATGCTGTAGACAATTGCTTTATTGCCATTGCCATCTTCTGCATTTATGTCCGCACCGTTCTTTAATAAAAAAGCAGCTATCTCACTCTGCCTGTGTTTGACGGCTTGAATCAAGGGGTAGCTACCCATTTCACTTTTGTTTACATCTGCGCCTTTGTTGAGTAGGCGTTGCACTGCTTGAATGTCCCCTGCGGCCACCGCGGCGGACAAGCTGCCATAGGCTCTCTGTTTAAGGTCGGATGTGTAATTTCCATTTAACCAGGCATTTGAATTATTCAAACTTTCATTCAAGTCGGTAACGGGTAGTTCAGAACCGTCTTTTTCCGTCAATGGGTTTCCCTGTTGCCGGGCAAGGGCTTTCAATGCAGCATCTACACTGGATTTGAAAATCTCATTGAGTGGCTGGATTTCAAGTGCTTGCTTATAAAGCTGCAATGCCTCTTGCTTTCTTTCATTGGACAAGGAATAAATATTGCCAAGTTCGTAATAATAGAGCGCGTCATCACTTGATTTCGGTCGGTTAAATTTGGAACGAAGGGCAATGACTTTAAGCAATGCCTGCTCGGCGGCCCCCCTCTTTTTCAGTTTGATATAAGTCTTGGCTAAATAGCCGAGAACATAATCATTGTCTTCCGGTTTCAACCTAAAGTATGTTTCAAAAGCTGGCTGGGCCAAAGAAAATTGGGCAAGTTCGAAATTGGCGAGGCCAAAAGCCAGCCATGCGTCCGGGTTGAGTCTATCCAAGCCGCTCCATTTTTTTGAGTGTTGCAATAGCGCTGGCCAATCAGCGTTTTTAAGCAATTCATCGGATATTTGTTTGTATTGGCTAGCATCATAGGAAGGCTTGACCTCCGTGTTTTCGTTGGGTAATTCATCGCTTTGATATTGCTTTTCTTGCACAGATGAAAGCTTGGTGGGTGGATTCGGTGTGCGGTTTACATTTCCATCGGTCTTGGTGGACACCCAAGTGTAAAATTGTCCGTGTGAATAGATGGCGACTAAGGAAATGAAAAAATATACCATGGGAATGCGGAGGTTTACATCTCCGGCTGAGGCCAAACGGGATAATTTTAAGGGATGCAAACGACTGCCAGGGAACTTTTGCTCAATTTTGGATATTCTGTGCGAGATGTTAAGAAAATACAGCGCATTGCCATAACAGCCAATGGCAAAGGAAAGGACGAGCCAACACCATAATCCAGTCATCTTGCTATCGGCGAGTGTCATTGACACAATCGGCATGAGGAAAAATAATACACCAAAACCAAAGATTCCCCGATAAAGCAACCAGAAAGCATTGAAGATAAAACCGGCGGCGTTCCAAGTTGGTTTTAACAGTTCGCCCCAATTCAAATCGAACTTGGCAAACCTAGTCAGATAGTAGGTGGCGTTTCTCCTGCCAAGCGCGGCTTTAAAATAAGGGGACAGTGAGATCGCCTGTTCTTGGGCTTCGGGTTGCGTGTTTTGGGGTTTGGGAGCCTTGTTCTTCTCTTCCGGGCTGATCCCTTTAACGATAGGGATTCTGTTTTCTTTGGCCTGCACAAGGGCATCCATGAATTCAGCAACCGTTGATGGACGGGCTTCCCTGTTCATTGCCATCGCTTGCATGACTATATTGGACACTGCGGGGGAAATGCCTGGAACCAGTTTGGCGGGGGATTGTAAGGTGTCTTGCTCCGCCCGCTCGGTTGCCTCCTTTGGAACCACGCCGGTTATCATATGATAGAGTGTCGCACCGCAGGCATAGATGTCCGTCCAAGGCCCTTGTTGTCCTTTGCGATGATATTGCTCGAAGGGGGCATATCCTGGTGTCATCAGCACCGTCATACTACGTGTGCGCTCGCCCACGACCATGCGCGCCGAACCAAAGTCCAGGAGGATGGGGATGCCCGATTTAGTCAGGTATACGTTCTGCGGCTTGATATCCCTGTGTAGAAAGCCTTTGGCATGGACTTCGCGCAATCCGTCCAATAACGGTAACATGATGGAGATCGCGACATTTTCCGGTAGGCGACCGCCCTTATGTTCCAAATGCGCGGCGAGGGTGGTCCCTTCGTAGAAATTCATGACCAGATAGGCTGTGCCGTTTTCTTCCAGCACATTGCGTACACGGACTATATTCTCATGGTCGAATTTGGCCAAGGTGCGCGCTTCCTTGAGGAAGAGTTCAAGGCCTATGAGGAATAATGCTTGGTCATCCCTGGAGTGGGCGGTGATGGTAAGGTGGTTGCTGTCGCGGCCCGCCAGTTCCCTGGGGAGGTATTCCTTTATGGCGACAGGTGTTTCCAAATGCATGTCCCAAGCGAGGTAGGTGATGCCGAAACCGCCGAGCTTGCCAAGGATGCTGCCAATCAAATACTGTTTGTTCAATACCGTGCGATGCGGCAATACCAACACCCCGCGCGGCACACTTTCATCGTAGCCGCAGCTAGGGCAAACGGCACTATCCCCTTTGTCAGCGAAGCAGCCGGGGCAGAGGTTAAGGAAGGGCAGGGCGGACATGGCAGGGGGAAAGTTAATTTATTTTGTCAGGAGGCCGTTCAAAGCGTTGAACACACGGACATGAATTCTGCCTAGCCATCGGTTGCCTGCCCGGCGAACTTGTCCCATTGGAATTGTTCGCCGCAAAAGGGTACAAAAAGCAGTTTAGTCTGTCCGAGTTCTATCACATCAAACGGCTTTAGGGGCACCGGGGCGGCTACTTCATCGTCGTTTAAATAGACAATTCCACGACTTTCACCTGGCGTCAGCAAAAATGAGTTTTTGCGCGGGTTATAGCTGATATAGGCGTGCTTTTCCCTTGAAATGGTGTCGTCCCCACTAATGCAGATATCCATATTGGCTGCGCGGCCGATGGCATTGCGTTCGCTTCTGATGCGAAAATCCCGCCCTTTATCGCCCCCTCCTATGCAAACCAACCAACCCACCACCGGATCCATGCCTATCTTCTGGCAAAACACGCCCACGGTCACACCGGGTTCGCCGCCAGAACGTGGGTTTTGATTTTGGCGGACGGTCTGCCCTTCCGGGGTTGCGGGTGATGGTTGCAGGACATGGTGAATCACCGTGGCGTGGATGTCCACGTCCTGAATTCCGCACGAAGGACACGTCGAATATTTGCTGGAATCGAAATAATGTCCGTTTTCGCAGCGTTTCATACTCATCTTCAATCTCCATCAAAATCAGCAAGCAGTGCGATCGCACTGTAATTATCGTGGCCCTGGGGGGCAAGCTTCAGTAGCCGCAGTTCCATGCGGTCAAGCCAATCGCGCAAATTCAAACTTTTGCACCAGTCAAGCAACATTTCCAACTCGGTGACATGTTCCCAAAAACCATCGGTACAGATCAGGAAAACGTCCCCCCTTAGTATAACAAAAGGATTTTCCAAAACACTGGGCAGAAATTTTTCCGGCGAGCCTAGGCACCGGAGCAGTCGGTTGCGGTCTTCGTGCCCCCTGATTTCATCGCTGCCAATCTCACCCGCATTGACCAACGCTTGAGGGACGCTGTGATCCTTGGTTTGAAAAGCCACATCGCCGTCCCGAAAAACATACACCCTGACATCGCCCGCATGCGCCCAATGTGCGATAAGGCCGTCACTGCAAAAAACAGCGATTGCCGTGCGCATATTGCCATCGGTCAGTGTGTTGGACTGATGGGTAAGAATGTCACGATGCGCACTTTCAACACAGTGAAATAGCGAACTGGACGAAATCGCGGGACTGGCGGCGAAAGTGGTCAGGATCGTATCAACTGCCAGCCGGGAAGCTGTTTCCCCGCCGCCGTGGCCACCCAAACCATCCGCGACCACCCAACACCCCAAACCATCCGAAAGCAGGCGGACGCCAACGCAGTCTTCATTTTCCTCCCTGCCGCCCGTTTTGGACAGTGTGGCATAAAACAATTTCATCGCGGTGCCTCGAAATTGACCTCAAACATATTTTCAGGAACGGACAGGAAAAAGCGTTGCCCCGCATTGAGCAATTCTGAACCGCCATTGGGCAAGCGTTCTCCGTTGACGATGAAGGTACCGTTGGCTGAATTGCAATCGACCAAGAGAAAACATTGCGACCTGGCATGAAAGCGAATGATGCAGTGCCGTTTGCTGATACCCTGCATTTGCGCCGGGAACACCAACTGGCACAGTTTCGGGTCTCGTCCGATGAGAACGGGTTCTTCGGTCAATTCGATGAGGCTGCCGTGGAATTCACCGCTGATGCCGCGAAGCACGGGTCGTGGAAGGGATGCTGCGCCAGGTTGCCGCAGTGGGGGCGCAGTGGCGGTCAAGCCTGGTCGATGCCGTTCAATCAGCAGCCAAGTCACGCCAACGAGGGCGGCTAGACCCAAGACGGTGGGTATCAACCAATCATCGGTCAGGCTTCTGCCTAACTGACCGAACCATTCAAGGGTGAAAGACGGCATGTTATCGCGAATTCCGGGTTGATTGAAAAAAGTGAAAATTTCATTGCCTACGGCGCATTCCCAAAGACACGATGCGGATCGAATTGAACCTATCGACCAGCAACCCGTGCGAGGGAGCCAGAGCAAAGCCGTTGAGTTAGTGTCACCTTGCATATAGGGTGGAAGTGGAGCAAAATCTCCCTCGTTCCGCGCCAAATTCGCAGGGTCGTCGACTGCCGATAAGGCATGAAGGCCAGCCTGCAAATACACGCGCTGCGTAACATCTGTGAGAAAATTGGAGATTATAATTTTAAATTCACATCATAAACTCTCCAGCTTGGGAACAAACACACATTTTTTATTACGACCGGGGCAATTAGTCCCGTCCGGCCATGCGTCCATTCACGGGTGACCACAGAAGAGTATGTCATGCAAAACGATCAAACCCACTTTGCAAAAGGCGAAGTAGAATTCCTGACATTCACCATCGACGGGGAAGAGTACGGCATTGATATTCTTAAGGTGAAGGAAATCCGGGCTTACGAAAACGTCACCAAAATTGTCAATACCCCACCGTTCATCCTTGGTGTCATCAACCTACGCGGATACATCGTGCCGATTGTGGACATGCGAGTCAAGTTCAACTTGAGGATTGAAGCTTACGACCAGTTCACGGTTGTAATTGTCCTCACCATCGCCGGGCGTTTGATCGGCATGGTGGTGGACGGGGTGTCCGACGTGGTTTCCCTTGCAACAGAGCAGATTCTCCCTGCGCCCAGACTGGGCGCAATCCAGGATGTCCGCTACGTCATCGGCATAGGTGCGATTGATGGTCGCATGATCCTGCTGATCGACTTGGAGCGTTGGCTGTCCGTGGAAGATATCGTCCAAATTGATAAGGCTGAACATCCATGAGATGGTTATTTGTGGAAATCATTTTTCTGGCTTTAAAATGGCTTGGTGGGTTAATTGATCGGCTTTTTCTGGAGGATTGCTATGAAAGTGGGTGTTAAATTATCAATTTTAGTCCTTTTGGCCATGCCTGGATTGATCGGACTGGTTAGCATAGGCCATTATCAGATAGAAGAAGTCTTCCGTGTGGCGAATTATTCCAACTCAAAGGCATTGCCTAGCGTCATTTTGTTGAATCAAGCATTGGATGAATTAGCCGATATCCGCTCGAAAACTTGGCAACTCATAAGCTATGCCGACAAGGGAAATAGGGAGGGGATTGAAAAAAAGGTGGAAGAGTCAAGGAAAAAAATCGACGATCGGCTAAAACAGTATGAGCACGACTACATTGCCGACGATAAGGATAGGCAGTTATTGGCGGTTGACCAAAAAATCTTGGGTGAATATGACGTTCTTCGCGCCAAGATATTCGCACTTTCGGGTGCGGAAAAAAGCGAAGCGGCCCGTGATTTGCTGATGGCCAGCCAGGAAACCATCACCAAACTTTATGAGGCTTTCCATGCCCACGGGCAATACAATGTCGCGCTGGCACAGAACAGTTCGGTGAAAGCAGCTGAGATTGCAAGTGACTCCATCTGGGCCGCACTGACCATCGCCTCGCTCATACTCATCGTCATTGGTGTCGTCGGTCGGTTTACCACGCGTAGCATCATTGACAAATTAGGCTGCGAACCGAATGAAGCGGTTGAATTTGCCCGCAAAATAGCTGTCGGCGACCTGTCGTTTGCCATTGACACGCGCGGCAAGGCGCAAACCAGCCTGGCCGTGGCGGTTAAGAGCATCGTCGATAATGTCAAATCGATGATTGCCGACGCCACCTTACTTTCTGCCGCTGCGGTGGAAGGCAAATTGGCGATACGCGTCGATGCCAGCAAACACCAAGGCGACTACCGGAAGATCGTCGATGGATTCAACCAGATATTCGACGCGGTGATAGGGCCGCTGAACGTAGCCGCCAACTATTTGGACAAAATTGCCAAAGGCGAAACGCCGCCGAAAATCACTGATCATTACGCCGGCGACTTCAATGCCGTCAAGGACAACCTCAACCTTTGCATCAACGCCATAGGGATCTTGGCGGAACAGATTGGTGTCATCATTCAGGCTGCCAATACTGGGCAACTCGGCATACGGGCGGATGCAGGGCGCACCCAAGGTGTGTATCGCAAGCTATTGGATGGAATCAATGATACGCTGGATGCCGTGGACAGCCCGATAGAAGAGGTTGTCCGTGTATTGGGCGCAATGGCTACGGGCGATCTTACCGAAAGGATTCACCAGAATTATCAAGGCACTTTCGCCAAGCTATGCGACGATGCCAATACGACAGTCGATAATTTGGCGCAAAGCGTCACCACGATTAAGGAAGCCGCCGATGCCATCAACACGGTTTCCAGGGAAATAGCCATGGGCAATACGGATCTTTCGCAACGCACCGAGGAGCAGGCCGCAAGTCTGGAGGAAACTGCCACCAGCATGGAAGAATTGTCTTCCACCGTAAAACAGAACGCAGACAATGCCAAGCAGGCCAATCAAATGTCTGTGATGGCTTCCGGTGTGGCAATGAAAGGCGGCAAATTGGTGCAGCAAGTAGTCGAAACAATGAATGATATCAATGAAAGCTCGCGTAAAATTGTCGATATCATCAGTGTCATCGACAGTATAGCCTTCCAAACCAACATCTTGGCATTGAATGCCGCCGTTGAGGCGGCCCGTGCCGGCGAACAGGGACGCGGCTTCGCAGTCGTGGCGAGCGAAGTGCGCAGTCTTGCGCAACGTTCAGCCGCTGCGGCCAAAGACATAAAATCGCTGATTGGGAATTCGGTGGACAAAGTCAAGCACGGTTCGAAACTGGTGGCGGAGGCCGGCCGCACCATGGATGAAATCGTCGCCTCGGTGAAGCGGGTCACCGACATAATGGGTGAAATCGCTTCCGCTTCCATGGAGCAAAGCAACGGCATCCAGCAGGTTAACCAAGCTATCAGCCAGATGGATGAAGTGACCCAGCAGAATGCGGCTTTGGTGGAACAGGCTGCGGCAGCCTCCGAATCATTGGAGGAGCAGGCGGAGCGATTGGCGATTTTGATGTCCCGTTTTCGTTTGAGCAATATCGGCGATATGCCGGTCGTCACCTTTCGCGCATCGGATGTATCCAGGCCCAATGCCGCAAAAATGGTCGCCAAGGCCAAAACCACGGCTCCCCGAACGTTTACAACGGCCAAGATTCTGCCCAAGTTGGATGAAAACTGGACCGAGTTTTAAGAAATTGGCAATGCCAACGAATAATCCTCCATCCGAACGAAGATTAAGGGGCAAGCAATGTCTTCATCGATAGAGATTGGCCAGTTTTTTGAAGTATTCTTCGAGGAGTCCGAGGAACTGCTGGCTGAGATGGAGGGATTGCTCCTGGCAATTGATGTTTCTGCACCAGACAAGGAAGAGTGCAATGCGATTTTTCGGGCCGCCCATTCGATCAAAGGGGGTGCCGCCATGTTTGGGCTTACCGATATGGTCGAATTGACTCATATAATGGAGTCATTACTCGACAATATCCGCAAAGGCAACATGAGGCTGTCGGATGGTCATGTCAATGGATTTCTGAAGGCAAAGGATATACTTAAGAGGCAATTAAGCGGTCATCATCAACACCTGCCGATTGGCAGCGAGGTTGCGGAGGATGTTTTGGTTTTGCTGCGGGATTTGTCAAATCAACGGACAAACAATTTGGGAGCCGCTACACATCTTGACGCATCTGAGATCCAGGCAACATTAAAGGGTGGGTCGCCTATTGTCGAAGATGCCCATTGTTTTCGCATTGAACTGCCCTTCACTTCTGTAGAAGATTTGAATGCGTTGACAGCAGAGCTCGGCCTTAAGGGAAAATTAAGTTGTGAGAACTTGCCTGACGGGAAGACGGTATTGCAACTGGAAACGACTCAAACATTGGATGATGTGGTGGCCATATGTTCTTTTTTGCTGAATCCTCGGGATATCCATATCACCCAGGCATCTGTCCTGCCGGTGGATAAGGATAAGGAAGCCTGTGCTCTTCCTATCGTAACCGCAACAAATAAAGCGAGTTCCGAATCAAGTTATGATAAATCAAGGCGGGGCGAGGCAATAAGCGGCAGGCAAGACTCAAGGTTTATAAGGGTTAATCTCGACAAAGCCGATCAACTGATAAATCTGGTGGGTGAATTGGTCATTACCCAGGCGATGATCGATCAGCATGCCGGGAGGCTCGACGCGATCAACCACGAACAATTGTTGAACCACTTGACTACTTTGGCAAGGAATACACGCGATTTGCAGGAGTCAGTCATGTCTATCCGCATGATACCAATGGATCTGGTGTTTTCGCGTTTTCCAAGAATGGTCAAGGAGTTGGCCGCTAAATTGGGAAAGAAGGCAAAACTAATTACGCTCGGGGGTGCCACTGAACTTGACAAGGGATTGATAGAGCGCATTATCGATCCGCTCACCCATCTTGTTCGGAATAGTATTGATCATGGGCTTGAATTACCCCATGAGCGTTTGGCAAACAACAAGGCCGAAACGGGGACAATCATACTTTCGGCTGTCCATGATAGTGGGAATGTCGTCTTGCAAGTCCACGATGATGGCATCGGACTTGACCGTGGAAGCATCATGCAAAAGGCTTCGGATTGTGGGATTTCAGTCTCCGCTGAAATGAGCGATGAAGAGGTCTGGCAATTTATTTTTGCCCCTGGATTCACCACGGCACGGACTGTGACTGATATTTCCGGTCGTGGTGTGGGAATGGACGTAGTCAAACGCAATATTGCAGCCATGGGGGGGAGCGTAGACATTCAATCAAACCAAGGGCAGGGGACTACCGTCACTATCTCACTGCCGCTCACTTTGGCGATATTGGAAGGGATGTTAATAAGGACGGGTAATGAAGTCTATATATTACCGCTATTGGCCGTTGTCGAATGCTTACAACCGGTTTCCGGGCAAATTCACGAGATTACAGGCAAAGGTTTGGTCATACATGTGCGCGATGAGTATATTCCCCTGATGCTTTTGTATGAACTTTTTGCCATTCAGCCTCGATTAACAAACCCTACTGAGGGAATTGTCGTTGTCGTCGAAGCGCTTGGCAAGAAAACCGCCCTGTTGGTTGATAGCCTGGTTGGCCAACAGCAGATAGTGGTCAAAAACCTTGAGACCAACTTCCGCAGAATACCGTGGATTGCCGGGGCTACCATCCTAGGTGATGGAAGTGTTTCTTTGATTCTGGATGTTCCTTCGTTGCTGAATATCACTAGCCAGTTTTGTACAAAACAAACTTGTTATAACCTTGCGTCTTCCTGAGGTTTTTTTACATATGCCGGAAATGGTGAAGTCAAATTCTGAGAAGCCGGTTAAGGTGGGTATTGGCGGGGGGGATGATGCGGGTGCGGACAGTCAAGAGTACCTCACTTTCATGCTTGGAAACGAGGAGTATGGCATAGATATCCTTAAGGTTCAAGAGATTCGTGGTTACGATAACGTGACGCGAGTTCCAGGCGCACCAGTGTTTATCAAAGGATTGATCAACCTCCGCGGTTTAATTGTCCCTATCGTCGATATGCGGATAAAATTCAAACTCGGCATTCCAAGCTATGACCATCTCACCACAGTCATCATACTTGACATAAATGGGCGGTTCGTCGGCATAGTGGTTAGTGGCGTTTCAGACGTGATAAATATTACCCCAAGGCAAATCCAAAGTTTGCCAAACGACGGTTCTACCTTGAAATCAGAATACTTGCTCGGTCTTTGTTCGATTGGTGAGCGTATGGTGATATTGATTGATGTCGATAGGTTAATGCTCAGTGAGGAAATAGCACTGAAGCATGGCACTGATGAAGTGCCTTAGAAATATATCGTAAATAGCAAGATAAATCTGTATTTAATATTTTATTATTGGGAGTTAATTGGTTTTTTCATGGAGACTATATAATTCAATACCCTGACTGGCAATTCAGTAAGCGGTGCTATTTCGTGTACAGCGCCCAATGCCACGGCTTCCTTGGGCATGCCATAAACGGCACAACTGGCTTCATCTTGTGCAAAATTGAATGCGCCGGCCTTCTTCATCTCCAGCAGACCTAAGGCTCCATCCTTTCCCATGCCTGTCATGATGACCCCTGTTGCGTTCCCGCCCGCATGGGCTGCGACAGAACTGAATAGCATGTCCACCGAGGGACGGTGGCGATTGACTGGCGGACCGTGATCCAATCTTGTCACATAATGGTTCCGGCTTCGGCTGAGCATAAGGTGACAATTTCCAGGGGCAATATAGGCCACTCCCGGCAATACAAGTTCCCCGTCTTCAGCCTCCTTTACTGAAATTTTGCACAGGGCCAATAGCCGCCGCGCAAATGATTGGGTAAAACCCTCGGGCATGTGCTGGGCAATGAGTATGCCGGGGCAATCCATGGGCATGCGAGTTAAAAAAATTCTGATTGCCTCGGTGCCGCCCGTCGATGCCCCTATGGCGATGATTTTTTCATTACTGAGCGAATCGTTTTGTATCAGGGCCAAAGAGTGTTCTGTCTTTTTCTCAATATTACCTTCAGGGGCTTTTCGCCTTTCAATTTTGGCGCTCGCGACTAGGCGGATTTTGTCAGCAATTATGTCGCTATATTCCATCATGCCGCTCTGTATGCCCAATTTTGGTTTGGTGACAAAGTCGATTGCGCCCAATTCCAGTGCACGCAAAGTGGTTTCCGACCCTCTCTCTGTCTGTGAGGAAATCATTAGCACAGGCAAAGGTCTTAGGCGCATCAGTTTCTCCAAAAAATCCAAGCCATCCATTTTTGGCATTTCCACATCCAAGGTTATGACATCGGGATTCAAGTCTTTGATAAGTTCCCTGGCAACATAAGGATCCGGTGCCGCCCCGACCAGCTCCATGTCGGGTTGGCTATTTATGATCTCTTTCATGATGCTACGTATCAAAGCTGAATCATCCACTACCAATACTTTTAGTTTCATGGTGTCCAATTCCTGCTTAAAACAAATCGATTTCGTCGGTCAGTATTGCAGATTTCAGGGATTCTGCATAACCACTTTCACTATTCAAAATGGATGGAGTTACAATTGCCAATTTCTTAACCAACACTTTGCCTGTACGCGGAAAAAAATAGACTTTTCTGCCTTGAAATTCTGCAATATCTTCAGATGTAATTATGATCTCTTCATTGCGTAAGTATTCACGCACAAAACGGACATTATTCTCGCCAATGTTAAGCGTTGTGTAAGTTTGTGACACATTTCCGCCCCCAAAAACCTTGGCTTCGAGGTTTTTCCGAAGAGCACCCATTTTAATGACTTGATTCACCAGCAACTCCATGGCATAAGCGCCATATCGTGCCGATTCGGAAGCCGGGTTGTTCGATCCGTCCCCGCGAGATGGTAACATAAAGTGATTCATGCCACCTATGCCATTAACCCTGTCTCTAATGCAAGCAGCCACACAGGAACCTAAAGTTGTGCCGATCAGGATATCTTGGTCTGTCACATAAAACTGCCCAGAGGAAATATTAACCGCTTCGCATTTGAAGACGTTGTCATAATAAACGGTGACTGCTGTCATGTTCATTCTTGTTTCAGTTGGTAAACTGTCCTGCTATGCAACTTGAACAAATCCGAGATCAAAATAATATTCTCCGAGTGTCCGACAAACAACAGTCCTTTGGGGGCCAATAAAGGGGCAAATCGCTGAAGAATAGCCATTTGGGTTTTTTTATCTAAGTAAATCATAACATTTCGACAAAATATTGCGGCAAAGGGGGCTCTCACCGACCAATCTTCGTTTAGCAGATTCACTTGGCGGAACGTTACTATATCCTTCAATTCTTCACGAATTTTGACGAGTCCTGCGTTTTTCCCCTCCCCTTTTAGGAAAAATGGCCTTAGCTGGTCCGGTGTCAGCATGTCAACCTTTTCCATGCTGTAAATGCCGGCTTTCGCTTGTTCGAGTGCTTGGGTGTCAATGTCAGTGGCAATAATCCGAACGGGGGGGGTGTAGCTACCGAAAAGTTCGACCATCGTCATGGCCATGGAGTAGGGTTCTTCGCCAGTTGAAGCAGCACAAGACCAGAGTGCTATCGTTTCTCGCGTGTCTAAATTCTTGATGTGTCTAGCCAAAATGGGAAAGTGGTGCGGTTCACGGAAAAAGGAGGTGAGATTTGTGGTGAGTGCGTTGATAAAAAGTTGCCACTCATTTTTATCCTTTGAAAGGAACTCAAGATAAGAGGAGAAATTGGTGATGTTGTTGGCACGAAGACGCCGTGTTAACCTGCTATATACCAGATTCTGCTTTGCATCATTTAGCGAAATCCCGGCATAATCATAAATAAGCTTTTGTATCACCCGAAAGTCGTTTTCGGTGAAATCAAATTGATGCTTATACACTATGGGAACTTCCGCAGGTAATATTTTTAGATTATTTAGCGGGCATAACTTTTTTTGGATATGTCTGCACTGGGCTATCCTTACTTTCGTTCCAGCAACGTATTATTTATCTGGATATTGTCGGTCGTGAAAAAACCTTTGTCCCTAAACAATACGACTCGGTTCCTCCCCAAGGATTTGGCAATGTACAAGGCTTGGTCTGCCACTGAAAGTATTCTTTCCTGGGATTCGCCCTCACTAGGAAATCCGCAAGAAACCCCCATGCTAACGGTGATATAAGGGGCGACATCGGATTTTGCATGGGGAATACGAAGTTTTTCCACTGAGTCCAATATCCTTTCCGAGACGACTCTGGCACCTTCTATATGGGTTTCTGGCAATAAAGCTACGAACTCCTCCCCTCCGTAGCGTGCGAGGATGTCGCGAGGGCGCTTAAGTGCGCTTGCAGCCGCTTTGGCTATGCGGGAGAGGCAAAGGTCGCCTTCTTGGTGTCCGTAGGCATCGTTGTAGTTTTTGAACAAATCGACATCAAGCATGATCATCGCCACCGGCAAGCAGGTGCGCCTTGCTTTACGCAATTCGATCAATGTCTGTTCTTCCCAGTAACGTCGGCTATAGACCCCGGTTAGCCCGTCGATGATCAGGTTGCGCTTCAGTTCCTTCGCCTGTTCAAGCAGCATGTTCTCCCGTTTCACCGCCACGCTAACATTCGCTATTTGGACAAGGGCATAACGTCTCTTGTCACCGCATCCTAATGGAATCACTTGGATATGCTGTTCCATGCGGCGACCTGTTTTACGATCTTCGTCGTTGGCAAAAAGGGGGAACGGGGCTCGGTTTAATGATTGTGAAAGCAAAGCGGGAAAGCCCATCTGAAGCGAAGTTTCCACCGCGTTTTGCAAGCGGGAATCCTCCAATTCGGGGAAAAGTTCCATCAAGCTCTTTCCCAAAGCGTCTCTTTCAGGAAGATCGACTGCTTTTGCCAGCCAATCATTGAATAAAACAACCCTTTGTCCACTGTCTAGAACCATTAGCCCAATTTGAGCTTCCCGAACCACCAAGGTTGCCAGATACAGTTTGGAATCATCCAAACAATCTTCGGTAGTTGAACCTAATAAGCTCTTCATGATGCGACTTATCTTGTGAATTCGGAGATGAAGCGGTCAACGTTGGAGGTTAATCGCTGGATGTCCGGCAGTACCGATAAAAACGCAAGGTATCCTTCTATTTCGTGTTTTTCCATCTGCAGCTCTACCAACATCAACATGATCACCCGGTTAGGTTGTTCGGCATCCACGCTGAGGACATGCTCACTGGTGCCCGATCTGAATTCTGGCATGGTCGCATGAAATTCGGCGGAGAAAATGTCGGCTATTGGTGCCATGCAGGCGTTCAGGACGATATTGCCGATCTCGCAAAGTCCTTCCTGTTCCATTTCTGTGAGATGTTCCAGCAGGGAGTCCAAACCCAAAATATACCGAATTATCTCTAGGGATTTCTCTTCCGGGAACATTAAAACCGCCTCAGTTTTGAAGGGCCCGTCAAAACGCTGAGAGATTCCGCAAATGACTTTTCCGTTACCAGGCAAATGCTGCTTGGCCTCCTCCCATTCTAAAAACTCAAGGGTAGGCACACTGAGTAAAACTTCTTCAGAGGTGATTTTGCTCAAGGCAGCAGCGGCTTTGCCCACGCCGATGTTGAAAATCTCCAACAAGGCATCTTGTTGCAATTCATTCAATACAAACATGGGCTTATTCCATATATGTGAGCGCTTTGGCGACGGCATCCGCAGTGATCGGCTTCTCGACAAAGCCAACCTTGAGTTCGGTGCATTTGCGGCTGACGCTTTCTTGCACATTGGCTGTCATTATGACGATGGGAACAGAAGCCCATGTTTCCCTGATGAGCGCTGCCAGAGTCAAGCCATCCATGCCGGGCATGTTGACATCCAAGGTAATCAGGTTGGGCTTCGCAATCGTATTCATCAATGAGATCGTTTGTTCTGCGTTTGTTGTTTCCATCACTTCCCAATCGGCATGTTTTTCCAAAATCATGGCTTTGATGATCATCCGAGAGAGTCTGCTGTCGTCTACGATCAGCACTGTTTTAGAGGTCATGATGGTTTTGGCCTGAATCCATATTATTCTTAATATCTGCATTTTAGCATAGTTTACCTCGCCAAAAATACCGCCATTGGTTGGTTATGGTTAAAACCCAAGGTCAAAGCAACGGCCAAGACTGTGCAACTGTGTAATGGGGTAAATGGGTGTCCCGGATGGATTCCACCAAAACGAAGCCCGTGGATTTCCAAAAGACGGGCCGTTCCAACTGGATCTGCGCAGGCAGATGGGCTGCTTTCCTGGCTAGGGTCAGGTGGGCTCGGTAGGGGCGTTGTTCCCATTTGAAGCCTCCGTCCCGAAGTCGGGCAGTCAAATCGGTGGCGAGTTTCTCAAGGATCGGCGAGGAAGCCGAAGGCGTAAGGCAAATAACCTGAGGTTTGCGCCAATGTTCAATTTGATCCAGTTCCAATTCAAAGCTTGCCGAGTTGATCGCATGCGCAATGGATGCCAAGCATTCCAAGCGTTCTGTCTCAACGTCGCCGAGGAATGCCAAGGTCATGTGGATGTTTTCGGGCCTGATCCAACGGGCAGGGGCTTTTGGTTGTAGGCTGCGCATCAATTCAGTCAACACGTTGCGGGCGGAGTCTTCCGGCCATAGGGCGAAAAACAGGCGATGGGGGGTGTTAGCCATAAACTTTCAACAAGCCCTGCAAGGCCACGGTGACGGCTTGCCTACGCACCGAGCGCCGGTCGCCGTCGAACTGCTTCTTGAGTGTGGCACAATTGCCGTCGCGCCGTTGCCAGGCAAACCATACTGTACCCACTGGCTTGCCTGGAGTGGCGCCTGCCGGTCCGGCGATGCCGCTGACCGCCACGACACAGTCGGCGAGGCTGTTCAGCAAAGCGCCGGCGGCCATTGCACGCACGGTTTGCTCGCTTACTGCGCCGTATCCTTCCAGCACCGATTCCGGCACGCCTAACAAATGTTGCTTGGCTGCGTTGGAGTAGGTCACGAAGCCACAGTCGAACCAAGCCGAGCTACCCGCAACATCGGTCACCGCTTGACAAACCCAACCCCCGGTGCAGGACTCGGCAGCGGCCAGTTTGCCCCCGTGTTCGCTTAGCATCGATCCAACCTGCTTGGCTAGGGTATGAATATCATCTTCATCGGTCATCATCGTCTCAGTGCAAGCGTCAGGGTTAGGCATTACCCAGTAAATGGCTAGTTATTCCGTCGAGTCCCTGACCGTCGACAAACTGACGCCGGTACTTCTCCAGGTCGGCATAACTCAAGGCTAAAATACCCTGCTGCCGTAGGACGGCGAGTTGGCGGCGCTCGCGCCATGAGAGGGTGCCGTCAAGAAGAAACCCTAAAACAATGATGAGCCGGCAAATATCTGCCACAGGCTGGCGAACGGCCTTTAATTTTTCCAAGAAGTCCACCGGAAGCGGGTGGGTCGCTTCGACTTCAATCCCGAAATGATCGACGATGGCTTTGGTCAGATAGTAGTGATTGGCATGGAAGTCCCGCTTGTTTACCGCTATGAATTGCAAGCTGTCGTAAACCAATCCCAATTCCCATGGGCTGAGTGGCGTGGCCGGCAAATGCCGCCGCACGATCTCAATGGAAGTTTGGCCCATGACGACGACGCGGGCATTGCGCAGGATGGCATAGGTGGTATACATATTGATTGCCATGTATATTGGCATACCAGAAAAATCTAGGTAGACCCGCATGATCTCCCGCCCGAAGACGTTGGATATTACCGCCCGCGCAATGACACCGCCGATTAAGCCTTTAAGTCGATTGAATATTATAAACAAGTATAGCATCCAAGGGTTCATCTGCTCGTAAGGGTCGATTCCGAATTGTTGCAGTTCCGAAAAACGGCCTTCCAAGGCGATCCGGATCAAGCCAGAAGTTTCCTGGGCCATTTGATTGCGTTTTATATAACCAGTGGCCACGGCTATTCCATGCACTGCTGCCAAGTTCAACAACAGCAAAACGTATAATTCCACGACGGTCACCAGAAACATCCAACCGTCTTTAGCCCAGTGAAATTTGCCCGTCACATGGATAAATGGCCCGCCTAAGTTTAGTGTTTGTGATTCGGAAAAATCCGGAAACTCATAAATAGGCAAGAAGATTATAATGTAGGCGACCAATTCAATCAATACCGAACCGAATAAGGCCCAACGCTCGGTTTGCCTAACCAAATGCAATTCTTCCGGCGATAACAAGTGCAAATCATCGTCAGTCGTCACTACTCGAATGGGTAAAGCATGAAAAAATTTATGATAAAGGTGATCCATGAGCTTATGACGTTTTTAGTTTTCAAAATACCAGGATAGGATTTGCCAAATTTCGTCGGCAAGCACATTTTATACGTTCCGCTTCCTTTTAGGGCTAGGGGAAGCGGGTTTTTTTCCTGGCATCATGCTTTACCTGACCTACTGGTTCCCCGGTGAACGCAGGGCCAAGACAACCGCAAGCTTTATGCCGGATTGTATTTGCTTAGCTGGCGTCCTGTTTCTTGCCGGGATGCGGGTTGCCGTGCTTCCCGATAAGAATTATCGCGGAATAACGCCCACTGCGGTATCATTTGCCCTACTCCCCTAGTGGCCTGCCAATCTTTTTGGAACATCCCGTTTGCACCCTCGTAGTCTGATATTTCAACGCGAACCCGTTTGGCGACCGGCGAAAGCCAGCACATGGGGAGCGCCTTATGCCGTCAGGTCATGGCTAGCCGAGCCGGGTTCCCTGACCGCCCGTTTGCGGAATGCGGTGGGGGCGGGTTTCGGCGTCCGCCTGATTGGGCAGTGCTGGGCCAGGCCGTTTGCCGACGAAGCTAATTTATTGAATCTGCCTCCGCGCCAGCGTGTGCTGGTTAGGGAAGTGTTGCTGCATTGCGAAGGCAAACCCTTGGTTTTGGCACGTTCCATAATCCCTCCGCGTACCTTGCGTGGCATCCATTGCGGCTTGGCGCATTTGGGAGACCGCCCATTGGGGGAATTGCTGTTTGCCTATCGTGGATTGAAGCGCAGCCATCTGGAAATGGCCAGGGTACGTCCAACCGATTGGAAACTTTCCATCGCAAGGGAGTTCACCATCGAATCACCTGCCTGGGGCAGACGCTCGCTGTATCAAGTGGGAAAGGTTTCCTTGTGCGTCTGCGAGTTTTTCCTGCCCACTGTTTTGACTCTATCGGAACCCTGTGATGAGTAGCCAAACCTTCGTTTTCAATCGCGAGCATCTGGGCCATTATTGGCGGCTGATGCGTTTTGACAAGCCCATCGGCATCCTGTTGTTGCTTTGGCCTGCGATGTGGGCCTTGTGGATGGCAGGGCAGGGCAGGCCCAACCCGCTGGTCCTTTTCGTCATCGTGTCCGGCGTGGTGATTATGCGAGCCGCCGGCTGCGTAATCAACGATTATGCCGACCGTGATTTCGACCCGCATGTGGAGAGGACGCAACAGCGGCCTATCGCCGCCGGGCTGGTGTCGCCCAAGGAGGCTTTGATTCTGTTCGTCGCACTATGCCTGACCGCGTTCGGGCTGGTCTGCCTGTTGAACGGCTTGACCATTGCGCTATCCGTGCCGGGTGC
>CAIODU010000059.1 GCA_903857165.1 uncultured Methylococcaceae bacterium
CCCGTCGCTCATCCTTGCGTCTGCGTCCAACAATTCCCAAGTGAGCAAAATCTTCCGGTTGCTAGTCGGTCGGCCCTGCCAGTCGCCGTGGACCGTGCCAAGGTCAACCGCCTTGAACAACCGCCCCGGATAAGTGCCTTCCGGCGCAAGCTCGAAAGAACCGTTTTCGCCATTTTCTGTGACTAGGAAACTCATGTCTGATACCTTCGATAATCTATGGTTTGGGTTGAATCGGTTTATCGCTGATAGAGTGATAAACCGTCTGCGTTCGGTCTGGTCGCGGTCTGGTATCGGGCTAGGTTTCGGATATTGAGGCAAGCCGGTTTCCATAGCGGGCTTGCAAGGATTCGATGAGGGTTTGAACGGTGTCAGTATCGGAACCAATGACTGAACCGCCCCCCTGTTGCTTGGGGTTTCCGTACAGGTCGTGAAGCTGGAATCTGACAATGGCGCGGTCGACGGCAAGCTGTTCCGCCCCCTTCCGGGGAAGGTTGCCGTCAAACTCGGCAATTGCCGCCCGTTCCCTTGCAAACTCGGTAACGTCCTCGATGAGTTCTTGCCGAAGTTCCGCCAGCAATGCGGCCTTGCCCTGCCGGATTAAGTTCGCCAGTTCGGCGGTCAACAGCTTGGAGGGTCCGGCTTTGATGCGGTCGCCTTCCAAGGTGACTCGTAGGCCAATGGCGCGTAGCCGGTGGAGTGTGGCGGTCATGCTCAAAAATCCATCGGGTCGTCAAAGCCATCGCCGGTAACCGCGTATTGGGCGTGTCGTTCTGCCCGTGGGTCGCTTTGCGGCTTGGCCGGTGTTTCCGTGGCGGGTTTCCTGCGCTTCACGTCATACGGGCTTAACGCGGCCTGTGCGGTGATGTTCAGGCCGTGCCTGATCTCGCCGGTTGACTTGTCGGCCCATTCGCTCGGCTTGAGGCTACCGACTACCGCCAGACTGTCACCCTTGGCAAGCTTGGCTATGCGCTCGGCGGTTTCCCCGAAACTGATGCCTGAAACAAAAGTAGGCTTTTCATCGCCCGTGAAGACCGACAACAGGAAGTTGCAATAAGGCTTGCCGCTCGGCCCGGTCTTCAATGCCGGGTCGCGGATGAGTTTTCCGGCTATCAATGCGTCAATCATGGGTTTGCCCCCTCTGTTCCGGTGATTGGTTCATGCGCCCGATGTACTCGGTATGTCCCGGCGAGTCGGCCTTGACCGTGATGGGTCGCCCGTTGGGTGTCCAGCCGGTGACTGTTAGCGGGTCGCCGTCATTGGGTGTCTGTGGCGGTGCTGGCTCAACCGACAATGCGGCAAAGCCCTTCCATGCTTTCAGTGTGGGCAGGTCGCCCGATTCGATTAGTCGGCGGTCGCCATCATCCAAAAGGCTCAAGCAATGCTCGGCGGTGGTTTTGAGTTCGGTCGCTAGGGTTTCGGCAAGCCGGTTGATTTTTCCGGTTGCATCCTGTCTGCCGATGAGTAACGCCAGAAGTGAGGTTTTGTGCTGGCGGATTGCTGGCAACAACTGGCCCAATGCTTCACGCGGGCCACGATAGGAAAGCCCCCCGGTTGCATCAATCGAAAGGACAACGCCGGATTGTCGGCACTCGTTTAATAGGCTTTCCATCACAAAACACCCTCGATGATGTCCAGTTCGCCGGTATCGTGGTGTGTGCTGTCACTTTCTGGGCTACATGGTACACACCGTACACATTCGCTGGAAGCGGCGTAGTCCGTGGGCTGTAACGTGTACCCTTTGTTGCCGTCCAATGGTACACACGGTACACAATCCCCCTCTAAATATGGGTGCGTACCCTGTGTGCTGTGTGTGTGATGTGTACCCTGTGTACTGTGTGTACTGTTATATAAGCCGTCCTCTCCCTTATAAATGACTCCCTTTTCTATTAGGCTCGGTAGCAGCTTGCGAACGCTCGCCCATTCTTTGCCCACTCTCTTGATGACCACGCCCGGATTAAGGATGCTGGAAATGGTTTTGCCGCTGACAGGCCCATGCTCGACTATCACGTCAAAAACCCTCCTTCTTTCCGGTGATAGGCCAACGTGTGGCCCTTGCCCTGATATGGCCCATGCCGCAAGCTGGCAGTCCCAATTCAATTCGTAAGTGGTTTCATGCTCCAAGTCCCGCCCGGTGACAAACAGGGTCGCCACGTCCGTACCCCTGACGCGCTTCAAAACAAGAACGTTATCAACACCCCCGGTTAGGCCGGTGCTTCCTGAAACCATGTCCAATGGGTCATCTGACTCAAGTTTACGGGTATGGTGGACAAGGACAATCGCTATGCCATGCTTGCCAGCCAATTGAAGCAATGGCGCTCCTACGGCGTAATCCTGCTCATAAGGATTTTCACGCCCTTTTGTGCGTGGCCTGATTTTCGCCAGGGTGTCGATGATTATCAGGCGGGTGTCGGGGTGGCGCGTAATATGGTCCTCGATGCACTCAACCGCACCGCTGCCGATTCGCGGCCATTCGGTGGCGAAGTGAAAACCGTCCGGTGCTGCCGCGCCTTTCAGTCGTTTCTCAAGCCGGGTCTTCAATCGCCGTTGATTGTCTTCCAATGCCAAGTAAAGGACGTTGCCGGGGTCAACCTGAATGCTGCCCAACACAGGCCCGCCGCTGGCATTGGCTATGGCGAAGTCCAGCACCAGCCAGCTTTTGCCGGTTTTTGGTGCGCCTACCAACAGGGTAACGCCAGCAGGGAGCAAGCCCGGTATCGCCCATCGAATCGGGTCAAAATACTTTTTCACAAGTTCAAGGGCGCTGATGGTCGCCGGTTGGTCTGGCAATGGCCGGCCTTTGTCGCGGGGTGGGTGAATACGCCGCATGTCCGGCTTTGCATCTGGCAATGGCGGTTGTGGTCCATCCCAAGGCGGTGCGCTTTGTTTATGGCTCGATTGGCATACTTCTTCGCCGGTTTCGGGATCAATTTTTAGAACCACGGTCGGCCTCCATGTCGTACTCGCCTAGTCCAAGGGGAGCCAAGACAAATGTAGCCCCTTGTTTGATTAAATATTTTCCAAGGCGCAAATAATCTTCACGGGTGATCGTCGGGCAAGAGACAACCACAACATCGCGGCCTTTGACCGGCCACCTGAAAGTGTCTGGATAGCAATCGCCCGGTAATGCAACAATGTTGATTCGCCGCATCTGGGGAAGATCGTCAATCCATATTTCTTGAGTCGTGAAAGGCCGTGGGTGTCCGAAAAAATCCCATGCCGCAATGCTCATCTCATGGGGTTTTTTGGCGAGGCGTTCAACTTCGGTAATGCCAAAGGTCATTACTTCCCAAGTCCTTGGGTTGTCCATCTGCCAATAATCGCGCTCCATCCGTTCGATGGAATTACAGCGTTTTTAATGTCGATTGATTACTTTGTTTATCGTTGGCGGCAAAGGGTTGCCGCCCTACGGCCCTTATTCCGCAGTAGGTCGGCAACCCTTTGCCGACATGGATATACATTAAATAGGTAACTAATAGATATA
>CAIODU010000060.1 GCA_903857165.1 uncultured Methylococcaceae bacterium
ATTCATCCCCCGGGTGGCACCAAAAGTATTGGGATATTTGGCGCACAAAGAATGGGCCAAATCTTCGTAACGTGAGGCTAAGTCGAACTTTTCCTGCTCTCCTAAGTTGAGGCCCATGATGGAGAAGGAGTAGATCACCGATTCGTCCATGCCACCCGCCAGGCAGTGCCGGGTGGATTGGGCGGCGGCAAGGTAAAGCTGCGGCACCAAGCCGGACATGTAAAGGTCGGGGATTAGTCCACTGTAGAAACTCAGTTCGATCTTGCTCTTGCGATCTTGGGTGAAGGCCATGTACAGGATTTTGTCCCACACGTCGCCTTGCGCCTCTATCTGCCGCATCAGGGCTTGCATGCGCTGCTGCGCCAATTCCGCATCTTCCGGGATCGCCTGGCCGAAATAAGCCAGCCCCCGGTTGGCGGAGGTGATGGCTTTGATGAAGTTGCCGTAGGAAGACAGCGAGGTGGTCTGTTCGGCCAGCGCCTCCGCCTTGTCCAGATCGCTTTGCGCCTTTCCGATGAGTTGGTTGAGCAGTGCCTCGGAAGCGTCGTAACGGCCACACATCAGTTCCGTTTTGGCAAGCCGCTGGTAGATGCGGAAAGTCACCTCGTAGGCCGCCTCCCAGCAATCCGGGGGCAAGTATTCGCTTGCTTGACGATAAAACCCGTTGGCGGCTTCGCTGGCCAGCGCTTCCAGGGCCTTGTTGCCGGCATGGAAATTGACTTGCGCCAAGCGATAGGCAGTGGCCGGGGCGATTGTCTGCGGACGCCCCCGGTTGAGATGGGTGGCAATGGTGAACAGGTTGGCTGCGGCTTCCAGACCGCCCTCTTCTGGAATGGCTTCCAGAAGGCGGTGGCCAATGCGCCAGTGCATGCCGGTGCGGTCTTGTTCGTCCATTTGGCGCAGCACCGCCTCCTGCACCCGGTCATGCACGAATTGCAGATCGGCTTTGTTCTCCAGTAGCAAACTCAGTTTCAGCACCGGTTTCAGCTTCTCGAACAGATTGACCAGATCGGTTCCCACCACGCGCACCACTTCTTCGGCGGCAAAACGGTTGCCCATGCAGGCGCAGTGGTTGAGGATGTGCAAAGTGTCCGGGGGGAGCCGCCGCACCTTGGATCCGAACAAATCCACCACACTGCCGGGCATGGGGGTGTCGCGAATCTTGTCCATGTCCCAGTGCCACTGACGGTCATTGTCCAGGAACAGCAGGTCTTCGTTATGCAGGTAGGACAGGCTCTCCCTCACAAAAAGTGGGTTGCCATCGGTCAGATCGGCGATAAACTGGGCCAGCACGGCAGTTTCGTCCAGTTGCGCGTCGAGGATGTAGGCCACCATCTCGTGACAGTGCTGCCGGTCCAGTTCGCTGAGGCGGATTTCCTTGATGGGCCCTTTGCTTGCCTTGATTCCTTGCAGTAATTTGACCAGCGGGTGGCTGGCATCCACCTCGTTGTGGCGATAGGCCCCCATGAAAAACAGGTGGCGGTACTCGGCAGGGTTGGCGAAGACCTGCTGTAAGAAGTCGAACGTGGCGACATCGCACCATTGCAGATCGTCGATGAACAGCACCAGCGGATTCGCTTCGCCGGCAAGGCAACCGAGAAAGCGTCCGAACACCGTGTTGAAACGGATGCGCGCCTCGACGGGCGGCAGATGCGCCACTTCCGGCTGCGCTCCGATGATGAATTCCAGTTCGGGTATGATGTCGGTGGCCACGCGCCCCTGATGTTCCACCGTGGCGAGAATATGCGTTCTCCAGTGCGCAACTTGGGTGCCGCTTTCAGTGAGGAAGGTACGCATGAGGTTGCGCAAAGCCTGAATCAGGGAACTGTAGGGGATGTTTTTCTGGTACTGGTCGAATTTGCCCGAGGTGAAATAGCCACGGTGCCGCACCAGCGGTTTCTGCAATTCCTGGATCAGCCTGGTCTTGCCGATGCCGGACAGCCCCGAGATGAACAGCGAACGGAAGGCGCCTTGGGTAACCTGGCCGTACTCGCCCAGAATCAAGTCGGCTTCCACTTGGCGCCCGACCATCTTCGAGATGAAAATAGTCCGTTTGGTAATGTCCCGCAAGCCGAGTTGAAACGGCGTGATGGCGGCTGTCGCCCGATATTCATCGCGGCAGCGGATAAGGTCGGCTAATAGGCCGGATGCGCTCTGGTAGCGCCTCTCCGGGGCCTTGAGGATGAGCTTGCCGATAATTTCGCCGAGCGGCTTCGGGATGGCCTTATTCAGTTGATCCACGGCGGGCGCAATTTCTGCCAGATGGGAATGGATCAACTCCAGCGGGTCGGCGGAGAAGAACGGCAGCCGCCCGGCCAAGATTTCATAGAACACGATGCCCAGCGAGTAGAGGTCGGTTGAAAAGTCCACGCGATGGTTGATGCGGCCCGTCTGCTCGGGGGAGGTGTAGGCCAAGGTGCCACGCACGAATTCGGCATCATAGATGAAATGGCTGACATCACGGATGTCCAACGGGGTGATGAAATCGATCAGCCGCACACTGAGGATGTCTCGTTGCACTAGGACGTTGTGGGGTTTGATACCGCCATGGATGATGCCGGCTTCATGCACAGCCTGTAGGGTGTCCACCAAGACACAGGCGATGGTGAAAAATTCGTCTAACGGAAGTGATGCCTGCCCGGCCACCCAGGCATCCAAGGTCACGCCGGCAAACCAGGGTTGCACGATGAAGTGCATCCCGGCATCGAATTCCAGTGCCAAGGGTGTGCAAGCCCGCTCATCGTGCAGTACTTTCAGCCGCTCGACTTTTTGCCGTAGATGGCGCGACTGGTCATTCTCGCCGGATAAGAATTTGAACAGCTTGAGCGCCAGCGGGCGACCGGGCTGGCTTTTGTGATAAGCCTTGTAGACCAATGACTGTAGGCTTTCCCCCAGTTTTTCAGTAAGGGTGTAGTGCTGCAACTCGGGTGCGGATTTCATGGTAATGATACTGACTGATGTTCCACCCATCGCTGGGGCTGCTAACAAAGAGGCCAAAGTCGATCTCGACTTTGGCCTTTTTAAGCCACCGCCGCGAGTTGATCCAGCAAGGCATCCCAGTCACGGCAAGATAATTCCAACCGGTCGCTGCCGGTTTTGGAGTTGACGAAATACTTGCCAGCCCAGATGGCGCGGCGGACGA
>CAIODU010000061.1 GCA_903857165.1 uncultured Methylococcaceae bacterium
AGCCTCCTGCACTGCACGGGACAATCCTTCGTCCATGGTACAACGCTCCCTGCGCCAATCCACTGAAGACCCTAGCCGGCGCAGTTGCCGGGTGATGGTCCCGCCGGACTCGGCCTTCCATTCCCACACCTTTTCTAAAAATTTCTCGCGGCCAAGATCGTGGCGGGTGATGCGCTGCGCCGCCAGTTGGCGTTCGACCACCATCTGGGTTGCAATGCCGGCGTGATCCGTGCCGACCTGCCACAGGGTGTTGCGCCCATTCATCCGCTGATAGCGGACCAAGGCATCCATGACGGTGTTATTGAAACCGTGGCCCATGTGCAAACTGCCAGTGACATTGGGCGGCGGGATCATGATGCAATAGGGGGAACCTAGCCCGGAGGGGGCAAACCAGCCCTGCTGTTCCCAATTTTGATAAGTGCGTTGTTCAATAGCTTGTGGATCGTAAGTTTTTTCCATTTACAAATCTTCTCCCGTTTTCCCTACCAGCAAGCGGGGTTGCGGCATATATCTGGAAAGCCGTTTAATTCTGGAATTACTTTGCCACCAATACCCCCCAAGCAAAAAACCGACAAACCCGCAGGACGCTATCCCAAGGTAAAGCATGCGTTTCATCTGGGATACTTCATAGAGTAGGTCCGCATTGGAAGTTGTGTTTTGGTTGCCCGGGGTGAGTTGAAACCGGGCGTGGTCTAAACGGGAGGTGTCGGTTAGATTGCCCCCCTTCCCAGCGGAATAATTCTCCAACAATTTCACTTCGCCCTTCAATTCTTCCAGTGTTTTTATTTCCTGGACACCCACGGTACCGTCGGCGACGTGCTTCTCAAGGGATTTCAGTTTGATTTCCACTGAGTCGGCGACGAATGCCGTCATCCGATCCTGCAAAGCTTCGAGCTTGTGGTTGTATTGGCGAATTTTGACGGTGTCGCTGTCTCCTGCACCCGCTAATTTGCCTTGGAAACGCTCAAGGACCTGGCTGGTGTCGAGCAAGAGGTAAAGGCTCACCGTCAACATCAAGGCCATTAGCGCCAACGCCCAGTAACGCACTCGCAGCAAAGACATGTCGGGCGCGGCAGGCCCGGGCAAGCGATCACGCCGGATCAGATCCACAGCGGGTCGGTTGTAATGATTATGGTCTTGCATTTTTATTCCTCAAGGTTGACGCGAAATGATACCGATGCTGACCTATCTTCGTCAAATTTAAGCGATTCCCAAAAACAAACCGCTTAATGGCAACACCTGAGGAACGGCAGGACGGTCTAGGTGCCGGGATTATATTCCGGCCCGTTCGGCCAGCATCATTGCCTTCAAATCGGCCACGGCACGCTCCAAGCCGGTGAACACGGCGCGCGCAATAATCGCATGCCCGATGTTCAATTCGCGTACCATCGGTATGCGGCAGATCGGGCCGACATTGTGATAATGCAAACCGTGACCGGCGTTGACCCTTAAGCCCAAGGCATCTGCCTGATTTACCGCCTGCCGAAGGCGGTCTAGCTCGATTTCCCGAGCCGGCGGGCTACCGGCATCGGCATAATGGCCGGTGTGCAACTCGATCACGGGCGCCCCGGTTTTTGCGGCAGCTTCGATCTGCCTGTGATCGGCGTCGATAAACAGCGACACCTCGATACCCGCCTCGCCTAAGGCCTGGCTCGCGGCTTGGATCCGGCCGAAATTGCCCGTCACATCCAGCCCGCCCTCGGTGGTCAACTCCTCCCGGCGCTCCGGCACCAAACAACATGCGCCGGGCCGTACCCTCCGTGCAATCGCAACCATTTCACCGGTCACCGCCATTTCCAAGTTCAGCCTGGTATTAAGCATCGCCTTAAGCAGGTCGATGTCGCGGTCTTGTATGTGTCGGCGGTCTTCGCGCAAATGTGCGGTGATGCCGTCCGCCCCCGCCTGTTCGGCAAGCAGGGCAGCCTGAATCACTTCCGGGTATCGGGTTCCTCGCACCTGTCGCAAGGTGGCGATGTGATCGATGTTGACACCCAGCGAAATGGCCTGTTTTTCTTTCATCATTGCTTTGAGAATGGTGGTAAAAAAGAATGCCTCAACCCAACACGAAATTTCATGGCGGGCACTGAAATGGAATCAGCCGTAAATCGGTGGCGTTACCTTGGAAATGCACTGTATTTGAACAAAGCGCGGCTTTTCAGCGGCCTGCCTCCCAAATAGTGGTGGATGATCCGCCGCAACAACCGCTTGGCCTCAAGGATTTCCTGTGTTCCAGAAAGAATGCCATCCCGCAAACCTAGCAACGCCGAACCTCGGATGGCCGAGTCGCCGGCTGCGCACTCCACGGGGCCTTGCTCTATCCGATAAGCATAATAGCGGTCATGACTGATGGCTGCACCGCTTTCCGCGTCATACTCCAGCAACAGGCCGTAGCCAAGCTCTTCCAGCAGGGCCAACTCGAAAAAACGCAAAGTTTCGTCAATGCGTTCGCCGCATTCCAAGCGTTGCAGTGATTGTCCGTAAAACTCGAAAATCCGTGGTTGGGGATCGTGCGCGGGCATCAGCCTAATCAGTAGCTCGTTTAGATAAAACCCGCAAAAAAGGTTTTTGCCTGCAAGTTCAAACCTTTTATCGCTGGCATCGGCAGATGTCAACACTGCGGGTTCCCCGCGAGCCGTCCATGCCAAGCTCAAAGGCAAAAATGGCTGCAAAACCCCAGGCCGCCCCCCCCCCTTGCCTCTCATCGCCCCCTTGGCCATCAGTCTTAACATCCCATGTTCACGCGAAAAAATGTCTAGCAGCAAGCTCGTTTCACGAAAGTTTCTTCGATGCAGCAGAAAGGCGTCATTCAGTCCATGGCGGTCGGACGGGCCCATGCCGTCACCCGTTATAGCCTAGGCTCTGCAAAGCAGTTTCGTTATCCGACCATCCCTTCTTCACCTTCACCCAGAGATTCAAGTAGATCCTGCACCCGAACATTTTTTCCATTTCCTCCCGTGCGCGCTGGCCGACTTTCTTCATCACCTCACCCTGCTTGCCGATGACAATGACCTTCTGCCCCTCACGCTCCACCCAGACGATGGCATGGATTCGGGTCAGGCCTTTTTCTTGCTTGAATTGCTCAATCTGCACACTTAGCGCGTGCGGCACCTCCTGCCCCAAACTGCGGATTAGTTTTTCGCGGATGATTTCCGCCGCGAAGAAACGCTCCGGTCGGTCGGTCACCTGGTCTTCGGGGTAGATGCGCTCGCCCTCCGGCAACAGCCCCATGATTGTCTCCTCCAAGCGATCCAGATTGATATTTTTCAAGGCGGCGATGGGGACAATGGCGGCAAAGCTGAACCGCCCGGCTGCATCTTCCAAAAAGGGCAGCAATTTCTCCTTGTCTTCGCATTGGTCGATCTTGTTGACCGCCAGGATGACCGGGCAGGTGGCGTTGCGCAGTTGGGCAAGCACTACCTCATTTTCCTCATGCCATTTCCACTGGTCGATGACCCATACAATGACATCAACACCTGCCAAAGCACTGCTGGCCGTCTTGTTCAAATAGCGGTTCATAGCCCGCTTCTGCTCGGCATGGATGCCCGGAGTGTCCACAAAAATAGCTTGTCCCGCAGGTGTCGTCTTAATCCCATGGATGCGATGGCGGGTTGTTTGCGGACGCCTGGATGTAATGCAAATCTTTTGCCCGACAAGATGATTCAACAGCGTGGACTTCCCCGCGTTGGGCCTGCCCACTAGGGCGACATATCCCACTTTCATGGTTTGGTGCCTATTTCTTCCGACAGTTTGGCAAGCATGTTTTCAGCCGCTTGCTGTTCGGCTTTCTTACGCGACGTGCCTTCGCCCTGGGCGGTGAGGGACATCAGTTGAATACTACACTCGACATGGAAATATTGGTCATGGGGTTGGCCGTCTTGGGACAGAAGCAGATATGCCGGCAATTCCAATCCACGTCCCTGCATCAGTTCCTGCAAACGGGTTTTGGGATCTTTTTGCCAGTTTTCCAAGGAAAGTCGCTCCATCGACTCGGCAAACAAATCCAATATCCAATTCCGGGCGACATCCATGCCTTGGTCTTTGAGTATTGCCCCCATGATGGCTTCCATCGCATCGGACAGGATGGAATCGCGCCGATAACCGCCGCTCTTCAATTCGCCAGAACCGAGTATAAGGTAATCCCCCAGGTTTAATTGCCTGGCCAATTGCGCGAGGGCTGATTGATTGACAAGGATGGACCTCAGGCGGCTTAACACGCCCTCATCGGCTTCGGCGAATTTTTCGCACAAACTCTCGGCGACCACGAAACCCAACACCGAATCACCCAAGAACTCCAACCGTTCATTGTTTCTGCTATCGGCGCTACGATGGGTAAGCGCACGTTTGAACAGTTCAGGATCGTTGAATCGCAGACCCAGCTTTTTTGCCAATTCCTCAGGCTTTTCGGTCAATTCGTATCACCTACCGTAATGGAATCCTCGAATTTGATCAGTGCGCTCATATTGCCCATTACTGGCTTTTCCACCTCATAGGCAACTTGGATTTTCACCACCCCACTCTTCTTCTCAATAAAAACACTTTCCTCTGCGGAAAGGTCTTGAATGGAGTTGATATCCCATCTTTTTTGCAGCATCTTTCTGATTTCTTGGGCGGGTTTATCGGCAAGGCCGGCCTCGGTTTTCAGCCCTTCAAGGCTGGACTTGACCTTCATATGATCTAGGTATACCGGAACCAATTTAAGCGTCAGCAAAACTAAAAATCCTGCCACCACAAAAACCGCCAAGAAACTGATGAGCGTCATGCCGTTTTGTCGATTTGTCATCGATTTCATCGTCCGGGGTCTCCCAGTAAAATAAAAGCTATTTCAAAGAATCGCCGATCCGGGAAAAGTCGATTGGAAAACCGTCAAGTTCCCAGTCGAAACTCATCCATCTGAAAAAGGCCCTGCCGACTAGATTCGCTTCTGGGACAAAGCCCCAAAAGCGGCTGTCGTTGCTATTGTCGCGGTTGTCGCCCATGACAAAATAGTGGCCTTCAGGGACTATGACCCCCTCAGGACGTATAAATCTGCCAGGTGGCGAAGCTTGGTTATCGCGGATCAGTATATCGTGGCTGACCGTATCCAAATCCTCGGAAAGCAGTGTCGCACCCGTATTGTCCCTTCCCTTGCCTACTGCTTGATATACGGCAAGCGGAGTTTGCTTGACTGGCTTGCCGTTAACGATGACTTTTTTATCGGCATACTGGATACGGTCGCCTGGCAAGCCAATGACACGCTTAATATAATCCACGGAAGGGTCATTCGGGAACCTAAAAACCACGATATCGCCACGTTTGGGTTCGCCATTCCCGATGATTTTTGTGTGCAGCACCGGCAAGCGCACACCATAAGTGAATTTGTTGACCAGAATGAAGTCTCCGATCAACAGAGTCGGCATCATCGAACCTGAGGGAATCCGAAACGGTTCCACCAAAAACGAGCGCAACAGCAGCACAATGAAGATGACCGGGAAAAATGAACGGGCATACTCAATTGGCCAAGGTTCGACGTAATCGGTTGCGGAGGGAGGACTGAATTTCAGATAAAGTGCCCAACCGGCCCAAATCAAACCAGTCACCAAACTGGCTGAAACTAGGAAAAATTCAAAATCGTAATCCATTGCTTAGTCCTTGTTGACTCTGAGAACGGCCAAGAAAGCATCTTGGGGTATTTCAACTTTGCCAACCTGCTTCATGCGTTTTTTACCTGCCTTTTGTTTTTCCAATAGCTTTTTCTTTCGCGTCGTGTCCCCGCCATAACATTTCGCCAACACGTTCTTGCTCATGGCCTTGACTGTCGAGCGGGCAATGATTTTGGCACCGATTGCGGCCTGAATGGCCACTTCGAACATTTGCCTGGGGATAAGGTCTTTCATCTTCTCGACCAAGTCGCGCCCCCGATTCTGGCTGATGTCCCGGTGGAGGATCAAGGAAAGGGCATCTACCTTTTCGCCGTTGATCAATATGTCCACTTTGACCAATGGGGCCGACTGAAACCTGAGGAATTCATAGTCAAACGAAGCAAAGCCCCGGCTAACCGATTTCAGGCGGTCAAAGAAATCCAGCACCACTTCGCTCAAAGGCAACTCGAAGCTCAGGGAAACCTGGCTACCCGTGAATTGCATCTTTTTCTGCACGCCGCGCTTTTCAATGCACAAGCCAATCACCGCGCCCAGGTAGTCTTGCGGAACCAAGATATTGGCTTGGATGATCGGTTCGAGTATGTCCTCGATTTCGTGGGGCGGCGGAAGCTTGGAGGGATTGTCGATTTTTATGGTATCGCCCTTCGAGTTGACGACCTCATAAATCACGGTCGGCGCGGAGGTGATCAAATCCAAGTCGTATTCGCGCTCCAAGCGCTCTTGGATGATCTCCATGTGCAACATGCCAAGAAAACCGATGCGGAAGCCAAAC
>CAIODU010000062.1 GCA_903857165.1 uncultured Methylococcaceae bacterium
CCATCAAGAATCTGATCCGTAGGAAAAAAACAGAGTCCACGAAAGACACGAAAAGCACGAACAAAAGCAAGATTCGTTCGTGCTTTTCGTGTCTTTCGTGGACGATTCTTTTGGTGGATTCATTATTGGAAATCACCTAAGAAGTCGTCTATAGCTTCATCGTCAATAAGTCTGCCTGCCTGCTCATCCTCTAAACCCTGCTGAACGGCTGCGATAAACCGGCTTTGCTCATTTAGTCGGTCGAATTCAGCCGGTGACACCACCACTGCAGTCGGTTTGCCGTTTTGGGTAATCACGATAGGTCGGTGGGTGCTGTTCATGCCTTTTAGCAACGCAGAAGCGTTTGCCTTAAACTGCCCTAGCGGCAGGATGTCTTCGGCGATTTGTAGTTCGGTCATATTTTTTTGCCTCACGTTGAACTTAATTTCATGTTTGAATATAGACTCACGCCACTGCAATGGTATGTTCGGCTTCAATGGTGTCCTCGTCGGCATCAACGTCTTCACCTTCTTCCTGAATATCGCCAGGAAAAGGCGGATTTCCTGTGGCTTGCTCGATAAGCGCCAAGAGTTGCTTTTGTCGATCAGCCATGAAAGCGTTAAATTGGTCGCCATACAGAAGCGAGGGAGTGATTTATTCGATCTTCATCCCAAACCCAACTGCGCTGAAAGTCCGGTAGCTGCAAAAAACCTTGATGGCAATCATCAAGAAGTTTATTTAAATCGAAAGGGTTAGTTTGAAATGTTGATCCAGGCATTTTAAGAAGCGCTCTTTAATAATTTATCGAATTTTGCTATCCCGGCATGGATCGCCGGAATGACGGCCTAACTCAGTGGCATTGGTGCTTCAGCCTTCCAAAGCATGTATAAAATTCCCTCTCCCCCCAAGGGAGAGGGGAATTTTATGGATTGATGCACCGGTACACCTTAAACAGTTGCTCGCCGTCGATCAATGGGCCGATGGCAACCACGGAGTCGCCGCCCATTTCGGCGGCATTGTTTCGGGCCAGGCGATAGACTTCTTCCTGAACATCGCCTTTTGGTCGTGTGATAAAACCAACTTTAGCGGCAGTGGTGGCACTGACCCGGCCCAATTCCTTGCAGCGGCCGACTTCCTGAGCCGCCAAAATGCGGACTTTTTCCCCTTGCGGCTTCAAATCCACCCAAGCGCACCCCTGCATCAAGCCAGCGGACAACAGCCCGACGGCAACAAATTTTACGATTGTGTTCATGATTCCTTAACCCTGATGAATGAAAATCTGACTGCTATGTTATAGAACGGCGGCACTTTGTAAAAGCGATGACGCAAAGACCCATCTCAGGTAAAATGCAGGTTCCTATTCCGAACCTGTTGTGAGCCTGTCACGCATCAAGCCTCGTGTGGCTTGTCCAGGCTTTCGCAACGACCAGCATCTTAAATCTCATGACTAAATATATTTTCATCACCGGCGGTGTCGTTTCTTCGCTAGGCAAGGGCATTGCCGCTTCTTCCCTTGCCGCCATCCTGGAAGCGCGTGGTCTTAAAGTCAGTATGACCAAACTCGACCCTTACATCAACGTCGATCCAGGGACGATGAGTCCGTTCCAACACGGTGAGGTGTACGTCACCGAAGACGGGGCGGAGACCGATCTGGATTTGGGCCATTACGAGCGGTTCCTGAACTCGACCATGGGCAAGATGAACAATTTTACCACCGGTCAAGTCTACGAAAACGTCATTCGCAAGGAGCGCAGGGGTGAATACCTGGGTGCCACCGTACAAGTCATTCCCCATATCACCGATGAAATCAAACGGCTTATCCAACTCGGTGCCGCGGATTCTGACGTGGCTCTGATAGAAATCGGCGGCACGGTGGGTGACATCGAATCGCAGCCTTTCATGGAGGCGATACGCCAAATGCGGGTGGAGATGGGGGAAGACAAAACCCTGTTCATCCATCTCACCCTAGTGCCTTACATTGCCAGTGCAGGTGAGCTTAAAACCAAGCCCACCCAGCATTCGGTCAAGGAATTACGCACCATAGGCATCCAACCGGACATTCTGATTTGCCGCTCCGACCGGGTGATTCCTAAATCCGAACGCCAAAAAATCGCGCTGTTCACCAATGTGCATGAGGATGCCGTTTTCTCTGCCGAGGATTCCGATTCAATTTACCGCATCCCCATCCTGTTCCATGAACAGGGTCTGGACGGAATCGTCGTAAAAAAGTTTCGCTTCGATGTGCCAACCGCCGATTTGACCGAATGGAAACACGTCGTAGCGGAACTGGCTAACACCGAACGGGAGGCGACCATCGCCATGGTTGGCAAATACGTCAACCATTCCGATTCCTATAAATCCCTGACCGAAGCTTTGATCCACGCAGGCATCCATACGCGCACCAAGGTCAATGTGAAATTCGTTGAATCGGAAGAGATCGAGAACAAGGGCACTGGCAAATTGCTGGGCGTGGATGCCATTCTGGTGCCGGGCGGCTTTGGCGAACGTGGCATTGAAGGCATGATCGCCACCGTCAAATATGCCCGCGAAAACAAAATCCCCTATTTCGGCATTTGCCTAGGGTTGCAAGTCGCGGTGATCGAATTTGCCCGCGACGTGGCCGGGCTGGAAGGGGCGCACAGCACCGAATTTCTGCCGACTACCCCTTATCCGGTGATTGCCCTAATTACCGAATGGAAGGACGAATCTGGCGAACTGGAAAAACGCAGCGCCGATTGCGACCTTGGCGGAACCATGCGCTTGGGTGGACAGAAGTGTCGGTTGTCCAACAACTCATTGGCGCACTCGCTTTACGGCAAGGATGTCATCACCGAACGCCACCGTCATCGCTATGAATTCAACAACGGCTACAAAAAGGCACTGGAGGAGGCAGGGCTGCGCATCAGCGGGAAATCGCTAGACGGACGCTTGGTGGAAGTCATCGAACTACCCGGCCATCCCTGGTTCTTCGCCTGTCAATTCCACCCCGAATTCACTTCCACCCCGCGGGGTGGCCACCCGCTCTTCACCGGCTTCGTTAAAGCCGCGAGTGAGTATCACCAAAACCAATCATCCCTTCTGCCGCAGGACTAACGTATGCGTATATTTTTCAAATTATTATTTTCACTGGTTCCCGCGCCTCAGCGTGGGAATTCCGTATTAGTCGCTGTAACGCCGGATTCAGGTTCAGCGGATAGCCGCAAGCATTCCCACGCTGGGGCATGGGAACGGGAATCGCCCTGGACAGGGGCAAAAATATGAAACTTTGCGGATTTGAAACTAGCTTGCAACTTCCCTTTTTCCTGATCGCCGGGCCTTGTGTGATTGAAAGCGAGCAACTCGCCTTGGACACCGCCGGCCAATTAAAGGAAATCTGCGACCGCCTGGGGGTCAACTTCATTTACAAATCCTCCTTTGACAAAGCCAACCGATCCTCGCTGGGAAGCTTTCGTGGGTTGGGCTTGGATGAAGGCTTGCGCATTTTGCAAGAGGTCAAACAAACCATCGGTGTGCCAGTGCTGACGGATATCCATGAATACACGCCGCTGAATGAGGTCGCTGACGTGGTGGATGTGTTGCAAACCCCGGCCTTCCTGTGTCGGCAGACGGATTTCATCCAAGCCGCCGCCGCCACTGGCAAACCCATCAACATCAAAAAAGGCCAGTTCATGGCCCCGTGGGACATGAACAATGTCGCCGACAAGGCCAAGGCCACTGGCAACGAACATATCATGGTCTGCGAGCGCGGTGTGTCATTCGGCTATAACAACCTAGTCTCCGACATGCGATCTTTGGTCGTCATGCGCAGCACGGGCTGCCCAGTCGTGTTCGACGCCACTCATTCGGTGCAACTGCCCGGCGGGCAAGGCAATGTTTCGGGCGGGCAACGCGAACATGTGCCGACCTTGGCAAAAGCCGCCGTGGCAGTGGGCATCTCAGGTTTGTTCATGGAAACCCACCCCAAGCCCGAAGAAGCCCTCAGCGACGGGCCGAATTCATGGCCTTTACATCGCATGGAGGAGTTATTGGAGATGTTAGTGAGTTTGGATAGGGTGGTAAAGGCAAGTGGGTTTCTTTAAAGATGATCGAAGAAATTCGGTCTAAAATTGAAAGCGATCTCTGGGAGTTTTCCCGCCATGCCTTAGATAGAACGCTGCAAAGGAACATCAAAATGCATGAAGTCAAGATAGCATTGCTTGCTGGCGAAATTATCGAGGAGTATCCGAATGATAAATATGGCCCAAGTTGCCTAATATTTGGTACTTCCAGCATTGGAAGACCTTTGCATGTACAATGTAGTTATCCAACTCGACCCTTGGTCAAAGTAATTACAGTTTACGAACCCAACCCCTTGGAATGGATAAACTTTCGCAGTCGGAGAAAAAACTCATGAAAAACTACCCTGTCGAGTCTTTTGAAGAGCGTATGATTAATTACACCATTGAAGTGAATGGACAGTTATATTTGATTGAACATGTTCCGGCAAGGGTCTGCCTAGATACAGGGGAACAATTGTTTTCTCCAGAAACAGTGGAAAGGATTCAAGATATTATTGATCGGCAACCCATCCCAAACCGCATTGTGGAAACCCCGGTGTATGATTTTGCGGCGTGATTATTAGAGTCCATGTCCGCTAAAAAAACGCAGGGATTGGAACAAGCGGCAATTCGTGTCTGGATTGATGGAAGAATGATTATGCTGGAATTGACCGACGGTAGAATTCTTGGATTTCCCGCTGATCGGTTTAAGCTTCTCCGCAATGCCACGGATGAACAATTGGCGGAAGTAAGGCTTCGGTTGAATGGCTTTGCACTGCGATGGGAAACACTGGACGAAGACATTACCGTTCCGGGGGTTGTTGCGGGGGATTTTGAGTTGACGTTGGGGGCGTAGAACGGGCAAACGTCCCTTCGGCTACGCTCAGGACAGGCTTTATACTTGCCCGCCAGTTCAGCATGGGAAAACTATGAAGCCGTTTGAACACACTGCTTGGCTTGCGCAATGAAATTTGAATATGACCAAGACAAAAGTGCCGGCAATAAGGACAAGCACGGGATTGACTTTACAGAGGCGCAAGCTCTGTGGAATGATCCTTGGCTATTGGAAATTCCTGCTAAAACCGCTGATGAACCACGATATTTGGTCATCGGAATAATCGTTGGCAAATATTGGTCGTCTGTCATTACCTATCGAAATGGCAATATACGCTTAATTTCGGTAAGACGCTCTCGAAAACAAGACGTGGAACTTTATGAAAGCTTCGGAGTTTGCACAGAAATTTGACGATGGGGAAGATGTGACTGACTATCTTGACTTGGCAAAAGGTCGTAGGTGTAATCTTGAGCGCACTCAAGTCAGAATGAATTTTCCTGCATGGATGGTACGTTCCATCGACAAAGAGGCCCAACGGCTCGGTGTCAGCAGACAAGACATTATCAAGCTTTGGCTTGCTGACAGATTGCGGCAGGATCATGCTTATGAGTAGTCGTGTCGGTCGGGTGCGTTTCTTTGCGCCCGACGTTCGGATGTCGGGCGACAAAAAATGTCCTGATTGGCATGTTGTTTCAGCTAAACCCAAAACACCGTTGTTTCAGGAAAACCATTCGGAAACGCCATGATCGTCCTGGACACTCACGCATGGATAGTGACTGAAACTCGTTAGTTCACTCAAGCCATGAAGGTTGGGCGGGTTTCTTTGTGCCTGATGTTCGGGTGTCGGGCAACAAAATAAAGTTGCCCGACCTACAAAACATTTAAGATTATTATATTAACTAGGAGAATATTATGAGTTTTGAAAAAGGCATAAAAAGAGGCGGGCTTTGGAACGATGTTTTATTACTTGATGAAATTATAAAAAGTTTAGTTTCAATAAAACAGGTAATACAGAAAGAGAATTTGAAATAGCCTTTACAAATTTTCTTGAAGGATGGTCAGATAATTTAGATGGGAGAATATTTTCTCAAAACAATCGAGAAACTAGGGTTAGGAGTGTTCATTGTTTCGGGAAAAATCATAGGCCAGACTTTACAATAAATGAAGATGGAATTGCGGTTGAGATCAAATATATAAACGATTCATTAGATGGTATAAAACTTGCCCTTGGACAAAGCATAATGTATCGGTTAAAATATAAATTTGCAATTAACATATTTATAATATCAGAAAAAAATAAGAATATTTATATAAATGCATGTAATAATGAAGAAAGTGACCTTGAAGACATATTTTATTATCTATCCTCTGAGATGAATATTTTTTCTTATATAGTACCAGCATTTTCAACAGCCCCTAATTACAAAAAAATAATAGAGAGGAATAATTTTAGAACGGAATAGTAATTTGATCGCTTCCACGCTCTGACGTGGGAGCGCAGACGTTGGCGTTCTCACGGAGACCGTGGGAACGATCAAAGCGAAGAACTTCCCGCAGACCGCAATCGTCTAAGCCCAATGAATAAAGCTATTTTCATAGAGTGATACGAGGGTTTCACCATGTCTACACCACCTTCAATCCAATACATTTCCGATATTGACGGCAATCCGGTGGGTGTCATCGTGCCGATTGACCTTTGGCATGAGATCGAATCTGAACGTGAAACGGCCTATCTGCTAAAGAGCCCCACAATGAAAATTAGGCTGTTGGAAGCGATGAAGCATTTCATTGGAGGATGCTCTTGCGAAGCTTAACTTTTGACAATATTAACAGTAAACCAGAAATACTAGTAACCTTAGATGTGGAGATAATCATGGAACAAGCAATCCCTTTCAGTGAAGTCTTAGATGCGGTTGAAACTCTATCCTTGGATGAGCAAGAAACCTTGGTTAATATTGTAAAACGACGACTGGCAGACCGCGCTAGGAATCGTTTAGCATCTGACATTGAAGAATCAAGAATAGAATTCGCACAGAATCGCTGTCAGGCGGTAACGGTGGAATCGCTGATGGAAGAACTTTTGAAATGAAAAGGATTATTTTCGAGTTTGTACAGTTTGATGGCTCCGAATCCATTTTGTGTAAGCGTTCACCCCCTTACGCCGGCAATGGCAAGAGGGCCAATCCTTGGCGCCGACGGGTTATGGCGGTTTGCAAGTATTCCCAGGGGGAATGGCCGCGCCGGCGGCAGGTGTCGATGACACTGGCCAACAAGGCGAA
>CAIODU010000063.1 GCA_903857165.1 uncultured Methylococcaceae bacterium
GAATTGTTAAGCATCATTGGCAAGGTGTTTGCCTCATAAATAACTGATGTCACACACTGCCTCTAAGTCCTTGGCGGCAAATGGTTGCCGCCCTACCGATTAGGAAAATGGATTGACCAGTGATTTCGCAGGACGGCAACCCTGTGCCTGCTTAGGGTTTGAGCCAGGCATTGCCGGTTCGGCGCGTAATATCCGTAAAAAAATGACGGGGACGATAAATCGCCCCCGTCACCCACTCGTAAACCGGCAAGGGTGCGCAAGCCTCCGTGCGATGTCCCGTAAGCCCTATGCTGAAACTCAGTCTCTTTCGGAAAACATGGCTCGCTTGGGCCGCCCTCGGCATTGGGTCACTGGTGTCCGTTTTCGCCAGCCTTCAGCTAAAACAGGCCATCGAACACCATGCAAGGGTGGATTTCGCCTTTGTCTGCGATCAAGTCACCCTCAAAATTCAAGATCGAATGGATGCCTCCGCTCTGGTCCTTCGAGGCGGCAGCGACCTGTTTGCCGCATCGGTAAAGGTCGAGCGCGATGAGTGGCAAGCCTTCGTCGGGCACTTGAAAGCAGGGCAAAGCATCCCCGGCGCTCAAGGAATTGGGTTCGCACAAATCATTCCAGCGGATCAGCTGGCCGCCCACATCGCGCGGATTCGCGGCGAAGGATTTTCCGGCTACACCGTGCACCCGCCCGGCGAGCGGGCCTTATACACGTCCATCATCTACCTCGAACCCTTCCGCGACCTCAATCTACGCGCCTTCGGTTACGATATGTACGCCGAGCCGGTCAGGCGGGCCGCCATGGAACAGGCCCGCGACACCGGTGAAGTGGCGCTGTCCGGCAAGGTCAGACTGGTGCAGGAGACCGGGACTGACATCCAGGCAGGGATCCTCATGTATGCCCCGGTCTATCGCAATGGGGCAGCAGTGGATACCGTCGCGCAGAGGCGGGCTGCACTGCTCGGTTGGGTTTACAGCCCCTACCGCATGGATGATTTCATGGCCGGCATTCTTGGAGACTGGGAGAGCCACGATGGCAAAACCGTTGACATGCAAGTCTACGACGGCGATGAGGTAAAACCCGGCAGTCTGCTTTTCGACAGCAAACGGGCATGCACACCCGATCAGCAATCGGTGTTCTATCAACAGCGGACGATTGGCTTCGGTGGCCGCAAGTGGCTACTGGAGTTTGATCGAATCCCGACCGCGCCAGCCATCGCTTACGCACCTGCCTGGCTGGCATTGGCCGCCGGCCTTGTGATCAGCGGCTTACTATTCTGGCTGATCCGCTCGATTATCAACACGCGACAGGATGCCTACCGCATCGCCGACAAGCTGACCCATGCGATCAGACGGCACGAAGAAGCGTTGCAGGAGAGCGAAGAAAAAATCCGTCTTTTGTTGGATTCCACCGCCGAGGCGATATACGGCATTGACATGGACGGTGACTGCACCTTCTGCAATAACGCCTGTCTCCAACTGCTGGGATATCAGTGTGCAAAAGAGTTGCTCGGCAAGAACATGCATTGGCAGATTCATGGGAAACACGCGGATGGAACCTTCTTTCCCCTGGAAGACTGCCTCATTTTCCAGGCATTCGGCACAGGAACGCCCATGCATGTGGACGACGAAGTGCTATGGCGTTCTGACGGCACCTCTTTTCCCGCCGAGTATTGGTCGTATCCGCAAATTCGCGAAGGGGTGGTTGTCGGTGCCGTGGTTACCTTTTTGGACATCACCGAGCGCAAGCGGGCGGAGGGCGATCTGAAACAAGTCTCTGCGCGCTTGGCATTGGCTGCGCGTGCAGGCGGCATTGGCGTGTGGGATTATGATATTGTCAACAATATTCTATTGTGGGATGTCCGCATGTTAGCGCTCAACGGAATTGAAAGAATGGATTTCGGCGATGTGTACGACGCTTGGCTGGCAGGTGTCCATCCCGACGATAGGGCGCGGGAAGATGCGGAAATCCAGATGGCGATACGCGGTGAAAAAGAATATGACACTGAATTTCGGGTGCAGTGGCCGGATGGCTCCATTCGCCATATCAGGGCGCTGGCCGCCGTTCAGCGCGACAATTCAGGAAAGCCTGAGCGCATGATTGGCACAAACTGGGATATCACTGAACTCAGGAAAGCAGAAAAAGCCAAGCTGGATGATTCGGAAAACCGCTATCGTTCCATTTTTCAGGGAAGTCCCGATGGAATACTGATTGCCGATTTTGAAAGTAGAATGATAAGGTTTGCGAATCCGGCTGCATGTCAAATGTTTGGATATACTGAAGGACAATTCAAAACGATGAACGTTACTGAGCTTCATCCTAATGATTCGTTACAGGATGCCTTGGCCGTCTTTGAACGGCAAGCACACGGGGATGCATCACTTTCCAAAGATATTCCATGTATCAGAAAGAACGGGGAACATTTTTACTCAGACATCAATGCGAATCGGCTAGTCATAAACGACAGAAATCACCTCGCAGGTTTCTTCCGGGACAATACCGAGCGCAAGCGGATACAGGATGAACATGACCGGCAGCTTGCCATCATTGAAACCTATGCTGGCTTAGTGGCGCTTGCTGGCATGGATGGCAAGCTCATCTATATCAATGCGGGTGGGATAAAAATGCTCGGGGCCAACCAAGCTGATGAATTATTGACCAAAATCATCACTGATTTCATCACACCGACAAACCTCCGCCCCACAACTGATAAAGTGACCCCCGCCGCCCTCAGTGACAAACAATGGAATGGCGAAAGTACGCTGAAGCGCGTTGACGGCATCAGCATTCCGGTTTCCCAGACAATATTCCCAATCCTAGATGCCAGTGGAAACCCCAAGCATATCGGCATCTTAATGATGGATATTTCACTACAGAAAGAATTGCATGAAAAATTGATGATTTCTGAAAAATTGGCGGTCATGGGTCGGCTCGTGGCAGATGTGTCTCATGAACTCAATAATCCGCTCGCGATAATCATCGGTAGGACTGAACTCATTCTTAGCCATATTGACCCACAGTCGACACGGTTCCAAGCCCAGCTTGAAATAGTATTGCGCAGCGCCCGGCGCTGCAAAACCATTTTAAGCAATTTGCTAACCTATAGCAGAACCATCGGCAGGAAAGAATCTGCCGTCAATCTGCTTGATTTAATCGATGAGGCAACTAATGCAGTAAATTACGAATGTGACTTGACGGGTATTGAAGTGGCGATGAATTGTAATTTGCCAGCCAGCTCTGTAATTTCCGGCAACAAGGATGCCCTTCTTTCCGTTTTTATCAATCTTATCCGCAATGCGCGGAGGGCCATGGCCGGAAAGGGCACTTTAACTTTCACTATTGCAATGGAAAATGACAGCCGAGTCCGCATTGAAGTTAATGACTCTGGAATCGGCATAAGCAAAGAGAAGTTGCAAAATATATTTCAGCCATTCCGTTCCGGGTGGAAGGAAGGCGACGGTACTGGGCTCGGCCTTACCACCAGCTTTGGTATTATTGACGCACATGGAGGCGAAATGTGGGTTGAAAGCGAAGGTGAGGGCAAAGGCACTACATTTATAGTTCTGCTACCGCATTTTTGGCAGACAAGGGTCACGGATGTGAATCAGACTATTGGACAATTGGGCAATGAGACATGAAATATGAATGCAAAAGCATGAAAATACTGATAATTGATGACGAATTGGAACTGCGGGACCTGTATAAAAAATTGCTGGAACTACAAAACTATCAGGTCTTTTGTGCTGCCAATGGTGTCGATGGCATCCTGCTTAATGAGCAGAAGAATCCGGATTTAATTCTCCTTGACATGCATATGCCTGAAATGAGCGGCATTGAGACTTTACGGAATATCCGCAAAACGGATGACAGCGTCATTGTTGTCATCCTAACTGGCTATGCTTGCCCTGATACCATCAGGGACGCTGTCGACCTCAATGTCAGCGAATACTTAGGTAAGCCTTTTGCAAATACAGATTTGCTAAGTGTCATTGACAAGGCATTTGGTTCTTATATTGAGGACGGAAACAATGGCTGAAATCAGGCGGCTCATCTATGTGCCGATTCTGCATGCGCAGGAAGATCCAAGGGAATCAACCTCGCTTAATAAAATAAAAGACATGGCAAAAGGAGGGGGGGGTAAGGATGCGACGGCAGTCGAGGCAATGTGGGAGGGTATTGCGGCTAAAATTGAAGCACTAAACTTACCTTGGGAAAGCGTACGCATTTATCAGGACGGTGCGCCGGTGTGCGGCAATGAATTAGAGTTGGCCATGCGACTTGCCAATAGTGGCAGCCCTAATTTCGCGTTTATTTTAGATTTAATTGAAAAGGGGGCGAGGCTTGAGGGTACGGAAGAGATGGATTTGCTCATTAAGGAATACGATCTGCTTAGTCAATTGCTGATGAAAAATCCTGGTGCGGAGCGAAAGGCCGCAAGTGTGGAATACCAGGCTAAAAGCAGGGAGCTACTTGCAGTGAGGGATGAGTTCATCTTCAATCGCATAACCGACACACTCAATAAAGGGGAGGTGGCCCTTGTTTTCATGGGCGTCATGCACCGGTTGGATAAACTGCTGGAAAAGGATTTCTTGGTTTCCTATGTTATTTATCGCCTTCCATTCCGCAGTGTCGGATCAATTTATAACGCCTAAGGGCTAAAAATGGCTATTAAATTATCCTTGTTAAATGCAGACCCTATCCATTTTTCACCCATTTACGTCAATACGGAAAATGTTTCCACGGATAAACTGCTTTCCCTTTACCGCTTCGCAAATATTTTTTTTCCAGCCATGGGTTCCAACTTAGTGAATACCATGTTGGACATGGAAAAAAACAGTGAGCGGATCATAGCGAATTGCCCACCGCAGGAAAGGCGGAAATTAATCCATAGGATGAAGGATATGAGCGTGGATTTACAATTCAAGGTCAATCATGAAGGGGAAAATGTGATAGAAATTTCAATTCACATTGTTCCCAGCGATGTGCTTGAACAGGCTCAGCAGGGAAGGAATGATTTAGTTCAGTTTAAAAAACTGAGTGCTGATTTGGATAAAATTATTTCCAAAATGATAGCAAAGGAAATTAGCCGGAGGTTTACCTCTAAGGTGACGGATAGATTTAAGTCTTTCATAGGGGTAAATCAAGCACCGTCCTTTGTCACCCAATTACTTGGCATGGGCTGGATTAACCCCAAGGGACAATTGCAGAAAGGGGCATCCATTGATGATTTGCTAACGGGGAAATATCACGAGCAATTTGAGGAGTTAATGCCCAAAGAACTCCTGCAAGAGGGCATGCTCATCCGCGAAACCCTCGAGACCTATTTTTCGATTGGTCAAGATGATGACGAGTCCTTGTTTCAGGATGCCCAAAATCGCCACTCCCTGCTTGAGATTACAATTAGGGAAACTAAAAAAATGGATTCGTGAAACGGCATTCTCTCCAGATGAATTTGGATGGGTTGCTTGCTAGAATGGATTGCCAGCAATTCTGAACGTGTTAACTGATGTTACGCATGGACCTGTGGCTGGAGCGTCAAAGCTTGCTTTGACATCAAGGCGAAGCCTTGACGGATACTTTGCCAAAGCAAGCTTTGGCGCTCCAACCCCAATCCGGGCCAAAGCAAGCTTTGGCGCTCCCTGCGTGACATCAGGTGTTAAGATGAGCCAATAACGGCCTTGGGCCATCCAATATGAGAGGAGGTGATAGACATGACGCTTTTTTTGATTACATTTGCCTTTATCGCCGTGGTGATAACCATGATGGCGATTGGGGTGATCTTTGGGCGGCAAGCCATCAAGGGCAGTTGCGGTGGTTCGGGCGGTGCGGCATGTGTCTGCACTGAAAAGTGTGATAAGCGGAAAAAAATAGAAGCGGCGCAAAGCCTGGATTTAATTCGATAGGCCAAGTCGTCATCCATAATACAAACTAGAAAAGGGGGGTTGCTGCCATGCTCGCAAATATCACGGTCGGGGAATACATGAGTTCCAATCCGGTTTTTTTCAAACCGAATACGAATGTCATGGATGCCATACATAAATTAATGGAAATCAAATCGACAGGTGCGCCGGTTTTGGACGATTCCGGCAAACTGGTCGGGGCGTTCTCCGAATTGGACTGTCTGCGCATCACCGTCCACTCGGCTTACCATGAAGACATGGGGGGAAAGGTGTCGGAGTTCATGACCCAAGATGTGACGTGGGTCGATAAGGAGACCAGCATACTTGAAGTGGCCGAGTTGTTCACCAAATCGGCGTTGCGTCATTTCCCTGTCATCGAAAATGGGAAGCTGGTGGGCGTCATCAGCCGGGTGGATGTGCTTAAAGCACTGTTGGCGATTTAATTAACTTGCGAACGGGCGATTGTCAATTTCGATTACCCGGTTTTGCCAATCGCTTGGGTAATGTCTGATGCCAAGCATTGCGCTGTATTGGCATGATTATGAGACATTCGGCGTAGACCCTCGCCGTGATGCCCCGGTTCAGTTTGCCGGGCTTAGGACCGATGAAGACTTAAATCCAATCGGCAAACCGCTGGTGATTTATTGCCGCCCCCCCACAGACCGCTTGCCATCGCCGGAGGCCTGTCTGGTGACCGGGATAACGCCACAACAGGCGTTGGCTAAAGGCGTGTGTGAAGCGGAGTTCATCAGTGCCATCCATGCCGAATTGTCTTGGTCCGGCACTTGTGGCGTGGGTTACAACAGCCTTCGCTTCGATGACGAAGTGACGCGCAATTGTCTCTATCGCAACTTCTACGATCCCTACGAGCGCGAATGGCGTAACGGCAATTCGCGCTGGGACATCATCGACATGGTTCGCCTGACGGCGGCCCTTCGGCCTGAAGGCATCGAATGGCCGCAGGACCCGGAAGGCCGGCCTAGTTTCAGGCTCGAACTGCTCACCCAAGCCAACGGCATCAGCCATGGCGGCGCACATGATGCGCTGTCCGATGTCAAGGCAACGATAGACTTGGCCCGCTTAGTCAAAAAGTGCCAGCCTAGGCTTTACGATTTTGTTTGGCGGCACCGTGGCAAACGCGAGGCTGCCGAACTGTTGCAATTCGGTTCATTCGAACCAGTCTTGCACGTCTCCGAAAAATATCCCTCCGAACGCGGTTGCATTGCCATGGTGGTGGCATTGGCCCGCCATCCAGTCAATCAAAATGAAGTCGTGGTTTACGATTTGAGTGTCGATCCAAGCCCCTTGTTTGAATTGGATGCGGAAGCCATTCGGGCAAGGTTGTTCACCCGCACGGCCGATTTGCCGGAAGGCGTGTTGCGCATACCGTTGAAAACCGTGCATCTGAATAAATGCCCCATCCTTGTTCCCATTAAAACGATGCGCCCGGCGGATGCTGAACGGTTAAACATTGATCCCGTCTGGTGCCGGTCAAATCTGGCGCGACTTAAAAACGCGGTGGATTTGCCCGCCAAACTGGAAGCAGTGTTCACTCGACCACCCTCTGAAAACCCTGAACAAGACCCCGATTTGATGATTTACAGCGGCGGGTTTTTCAGCAACGCAGACAAAAACAAGCTGTCCCGGTTGCGGGAAATGAAACCGGGGCCACTGGCTTTGACAAATCCGGTTTTTGACGATCCGCGTTTGCCGGAGATGTTGTTTCGCTACCGGGCCAGAAACCACCCGCAGTCTTTGACGCAGGAAGAGCAAGCCCGGTGGGAAGCGTTTAGGCTAAGGAAATTAACGGAAAAAGTCCCGGGCGGGGGATTGGTTATTAGTGAATATGAAGGGCAGTTGGCGCAATTGGAAGCCCAAGCTGTGATTATGCCACGGGATAGGGAAATCATTGGACAGTTGCGGGAGTGGGGGAGGGGGCTTGTTGCTGGTTGTGGGCCGGAATAAGCCTAGGAAATCCCCCCCAACCCCCAATACTGTTGAATTAAGCCTATGCAACAGAATCCGTAGGGCGGCAACCCTTTGCCGCCGAGGGGAGAACAAGTTCATTGTCGGCATGGGGATGCCGACCTACTCCTTAATTCAACAGTAGGGCGGCAACCCTTTGCCGCCGAGGGGAGAACAAGTTCATTGTCGGCATGGGGATGCCGACCTACTCCTTAATTCAACAGTATTGCCCCCAACCCCCCTTTGTAAAAGGGGGGCAGGGGGGATTTGAGAGAGAAAGCAACGGAGAAATGAATGAGCGACATCTTCCTTAGTGCCGAGAAAGATGCCGCAGCAGCAGAATCAGGTAACTTAATGGCAGTGAAGCCGGAGCTTGGGAACCAGCACAACACACCTTAAAATGCAGACTTTAACCCCTTAGCCCGGCAAGCAGGGGATGCGCATCGACAGCCTGCCGCAAAATATCCGACGCGATATCTAATTCATGATCGTCAATCGCCAGCCTGAATAGGGCTTCACTTGCACCCAAAACAGGTGTGATGGCGTGGGCGGACTCTTGCCACAAATTGATGGCCCGCATATCCCATTCGTCCAGCAAAGTTTGTAAATCACCCACAACCCCGGATATTCGCTTCGCCTCACTGTCCGACAAGGAATTGATAGGCGTTCCCGTCGTGGCAACGCCATCGTTGCCCGGTTTCAGTTCAACCGTTGCCCAGAAGGTGCTGCCTTTTCCAAGTTCACTCGTGGCACCGACCTCCCCCCCCATCATGCCTGCCAAAAGCTTGTTTAACGCCAAACCCAAGCCAGTTCCGCCGTAAGCGCGGGTTGAGGAACCGTCGAGTTGCTCAAATAGTCGAAACAGACTCTTGTGCTCTGCCGTGGCTATGCCAACCCCTTGATCCTCGACTTCAAGCCGCACCAGCAGTTTGCCGTCCTTTGAGTTGAGTTGGCTGGCACGGCATGTAATCTGCCCAGACGGGGAGAATTTAACCGCGTTGTCGAGGAAATTGACCAGAATCTGCCGGATCCGCACGGGGTCGCCGATCAAGACCCTAGGCAGGGCCGGGTTGATTTCAACAGCAAATGCCAATCCTTTGGCATCAGCCAGTTTTCGTAAGTGATCGAGAGCGCCGTTCACTAATGAATCCAATGAAAAATCGATGTTTTCGATTTTCATCCGGTCGGCTTGGATGCTAGACATATCAAGGATGCCGTTGAGAATCTCGAATAACCGTTGCGCGGCGGATTGGATTTTTTCCAAACGTTCCGCCACCGCCGCATCGGTCGCTTTCCGCAGCAGTATGCCGGTCAGCCCGATGATGCCATTCATCGGTGTGCGGATTTCGTGGCTCATATTGCTGATGAAGGTACTTTTGGCGATGTTGGCCGCTTCGGCCTTGATTAGCGCGTCATGCAGGGACTGGGTGCGTTCGGCTACCCGCCTTTCAAGTTCCGCATTGAGTTGCTCCAATTCAAGTTCCCGCCGCCTGAGGGCAATGTGGGTTTTGACACGCGCATGCACCACATACATGTTGATCGGTTTATGGATGAAATCGACCGCGCCCATTGCCAAGGCTTGCGTCTCACACTCGGCATCACTGCGTGCGGTGACGAAAATCACAGGGATACGCCGGGTTTGCGGATTGGCACTCAATCGGGCAAACACCTCGTAACCGTCCATGTCCGGCATCATCACGTCGAGCAAGATTAAATCCGGCGGTTGCCGGCCTATCAGTTCAAGCCCCTCCGGGCCTGACAAGGCAAACTGGACTTCGTACTTGTCAGACAAGGCTTCTCCCAGAGCTTCAACATTGTCGGGGATGTCATCGATGATCAAAATGCGTAGCTTGGCAGGCGTGTGACAGTCGGTCATGATGTGGTGATTCTCGGACTGGAATTCATAGGTGGCTAATTATACACTGATGTTACGCACTGAGCCGTTGAAGCTCAGTACTTTTGCCGGAAACGCCCGTGAACGGGCTTATTCCGGCCTACGACTCGTCATTCCGGCATGGATGCCGGAACGACGATGTTTTGTTAACTTAATGGCAGTGAGGGGTCGCCATCAAGCCTTTTTCAAACGCTTACGCAACCGACAAGTTACCGTCCCTGGCACTGGATTCCGGCATCCATGCCGGAATGACGGCAATGGAGCCATAATGAGAATTGCTGTTGGCCTGTCCTTTTCAATTTTCCCTCCTAACGGCGGGATTACCGGCAATTCATTTTTTCGGTGAAGCTCTCCAATGCCGTCAAGGCATCCTTGAACCGCATTTTCCTGATTCTGCCGATGACTCTTTGGAATGCCGGGGACAACTCCGACCCGGCCAGCAAGGCATCACTTTCTTCCGCCACTTTCTTTGCCTTCAGCAGGTTCAGCGAGAGCAGTTGTTCGAGTTCGGCGAGCAAGGGATCGAGTTGCCCCCGGTCCACGATGGCTGTATTCGGCGGGGAGGGAAGTGCTTCGGGCGTTTCCGGCTTGCCGGTTGCCTCGACTACCGGATGCCGGGGTTTCACCAATGCGAGCAAGCGCAATACCAGCGAATCGTGTTCTATGGGTTTGGCGATATGGTCATTCATGCCCGCATCAAGGCAAGCCTGCCTTTCTTCTGTCATGGCTGACGCGGTCATGGCGATGATGGGTAGACTTCCGCCCTCGGGCATGGCGCGGATTTGCCGCGTTGCCTCGAGCCCGTCCATCACTGGCATATGCAAATCCATCAGCACCGCGTCAAAGCTTTTCTTCCGCACCCAGGCGATGGCTTCCGCCCCATTTTCAGCCAGAGTGACGTTGAGTTGTATTTTTTCCAAGAATTTCCTGGCGACGAGCTGATTGACCGAGTTGTCCTCCACCAGAAGGATTTCCGCGCCGTGAATCGGGCGGGTACTCTGCACATATCCATTCATAACTTTAAGTCCGCTTGCGGCCTTGGTTTCCGCAAACGACATGCCCGCGTCCCGGTCAGCGAGGCCAAAGGTTGCGGTGAACGTGAAGGTGCTGCCTTGACCGATGCTGCTGCTGGCCACGGAGAGTTCACCGCCCATTAATTCCACTAGACGCTTGGCAATGGACAGCCCGAGTCCACTGCCGCCAAACCTGCGGGAAATTGAGGTGTCCGCTTGCGAAAAAGGGGCAAAAAGCCGTTCCATATGCTCGTGTGTCATGCCAATGCCGGTGTCGCTGACGCTGAAGCGGAGCGTGACGGACGACGGCTGCGCATCACGTTGTGGCAGACAGCCCACGTTGATGAGGATTTCGCCTTGTTGCGTGAACTTGACCGCATTGCCGACCAGATTATTGAGTATCTGGCCCAAGCGCAAACTGTCCCCCACGAGAAATTTCGGCACATCCCGATCCATTTCCGTGAGCAGTTTGAGGTTTTTTTCTTCGACGCATATGGCGAACAGGTTAGTTGTATTCATGACCACATCGGCCAGGCTGAAGGTCGCATTTTCGATATGAAGTTGGCCTGCCTCAATCTTGGAGTAATCCAGAATGTCGTTGATCAGGCTAAGCAGGACTTTGGAAGCCGCCAGTACCTTGCCAAGGTAATCGTTTTGCTGTGGTGACAAGTGAGTGTCCAGCAACAAGGATGAAAGCCCGATGATGGCGTTCATCGGCGTGCGTATTTCGTGGCTCATGTTGGCGAGGAAGCTTGACTTTGCCCTCGCCCCGGCCTCGGCCTGTTCCTTGGCCTTGAGCAACGCTTTGCTGGCTTCGTGTTCGGCGGTGATGTCTTGAATAATCGCCAGCATGCCTTTGGCAGGGTCTTCCTTATCCACCGCCCGTCCCACCATCTTGGACAGGAACGGGGCGCCATCTTTCATAAGCACGGGCTGTTCCCGGACAAAGATTTCGCCACGTTCGATTGCCGGGTAACATTCACTGCCCAACTGTTCGTAGGCTGCATCATCCACATACCATTTGCGCACGGGCATCCCGTCCATCTCGCCTGGCCCATAGCCGAAGAGTTCTTCCAAGGTGCGATTGCACCGTAGGAGCACACGGTTGCGCATCAGGGCGATGCCCACGCCGGCGGAGTCGAAAATGGCTTGCAACTCTTGGTTGCTGCTGCGTAACTTGGCTTCGTTTTCCCGCAGGGCGCATGCCGCACGTTTTTGCTCAGTAGTGTCACGGGCGGCGGCAAAGACACCCGCCACTTCCCCGGCTTCATCCCGATACACACTGACGTTATACAAAACTGGCGTCAGATGGCCGTCCCGATGGCGGATTTCCAGGGCATAGTCGCGTACTTCCCCCGCTTGGAATGCCTGCTGATAACCCTCCCGCGCAGCCACGGGGTCGGTAAAGTACCCCGCGAAATCAGTGCCGATGAGTACATCCCTGCACCAGCCCGTCGCCGCTTCCGTTGCCGCATTGGCATCGGTGATCTTGCCGTCCGTGCCAATCGTCATTAGCGGGTCCAAACTGGTTTCGATCAGGCTGCGCGTGTAGAGGGAGGCCACCCGATTTGCCTCCGCTCCGGCCAAAGCCTTCTCTGTGCGCTTGCGCCCGGTGATGTCGCTCACCACGGCGAGGCATACGGGGGCGCCGTCGGCGTCCAAGGTCACGGACATCACGAATTGCGCCCAGAAGGGTGCGGTGTCCGTTCTTTTCAGCCGCAGCTCGAAAACTTGCGGTGCGCGGGTTGCGAACAGCGATGTGCTGTGGCGGGAGAAGATGCTCCGATCCTCGGGGAGGACAAAGCGGCTGAAGGGACGATTGGCCAAAGTGCCTCTCGGCACGCCCAGCAAAGTGGCAACGGTGAGGTTGGCCTCCAGGACGGCCCCCTGTTCGCTGAGCGACAAATAGCCGGCCGGGGCCAGGTCGTACAGGTCGAAATAGCGCTCGCGGGAAGTCTCCAACTCCGCCCGCGCCCGGCGCAGTTCCTTGTTCTGCATCTCCAGTTCAATCTGATGTATATGCAGTTCGTGAACCGTTTTCCGCAAATCTCCGAGCGACAGGCCTCTCGGTGACTGGGCTGCATTTGTACGGGCGACCTCTTCGGCCTTTCGGCGCAATTCGGCGGCTTGTCCGGGGATGTCAATGTTGATTTTCTTTTTCTTCATTTGGGGGTCATAGACAAGGGAAAGCACCGGAACGACATGACTAACTGATGTTACGCATGGACGCGAAAGAGGGATGACGGGAGCGTCAAAGCTTGCTTTGACAAGAGAGCGGGAAATGCGAAGCTTGCTTCGCCTGTCAAAGCAAGCTTTGACGCTCCAATCCTAGGCCGTTGCGTAACA
>CAIODU010000064.1 GCA_903857165.1 uncultured Methylococcaceae bacterium
CAGCGAGATACTGCTCCATCTCCGCCAATACCCAAGCCCCCATCCTTGGCATGCGGTGGTCATTTACCCAAGCCAGGACGCCGAACGGCAATCCCCCGCGACCGCGCCGTTTCTAGGGTTGCCCAACCTGCACCGGGTTTATTTGGACCGGCTGCCCCTGCTCGAAACAGCCAACCCCAAGCCCTGGCTGATCGCCCTAATCGTGGCCGAACACGCGAATATCGCCCCCATCGTGCGGAAAGTCCAAGCCCACCACGAAAGCCAGCCTGCCGACGGCATCGACTGGCAGGAATTGCTGGAAACCGTATTGGTCTATAAACTACCCGTATTCACTCGCGAGGAGATTCAGCAAATGCTCAACTTTAACGATGTCAGTTTGAAACAAACCCGGTTCTATCAAGATGTATTCGGCGAAGGCCGTGTTGAAGGCCGGGTGGAAGGCCGCGTGGAAGGCGAAGCAGCCCTGTTGTTACGCCAATTAGAGCGCAAGTTCCATCCCCTGCCCGAGTCCGCCCGCCAGCGCATCGCCGCCGCCGATGCCGAAACCCTGCTGGTGTGGGGCGAGCGCGTCCTTGATGCCAACCGCTTGGATGAGGTTTGGGGGTGAGGCAAACAACGGCAATTCCCATTATGGCACGGGGCGTGTTAGTGGCACACGGGGAAGTCCTGTCCCCGATGCCATTAAGTTAAGCCGAAGGCTCTCCTGAGCTTGTCGAAGGGCTTAGGGCGAACAGAAAAATCCTTAGTGAAATAAAGCAATTGACAAAGCATGAAGAACGAGCGTAAATTGACCGAAAGCCAAACCCGAAGGCGACATACTGGAAGGAGACATTCCTAAAGCCAAAATTAAGTTGTTGAAAGCTTGATGGCACGGTGGCATGGCCCCATGGGCAGGATATTTGCCCCGATACGCTATACTTGGATTCTGTGAGGATTTTGCTGGTTCCCAAACTCCTGTTTGGGAACCCTTGCCTTACAAGCTCTAGCTTGCAAGAGTTTTTGAAGCTGGAGCTTCAAAGACTGGGTTACCAAGCCTGAGCTTGGTAACCAGCTAACAATACCCAAGCCCCCATCCTTGGCATGCGGTGGTCATTTACCCAAGCCAGGAGGCCGAACGGCAATCCACTGGGAGCGAGGGCGTCTCGCCCGAGGTGGACTGGCTAACGGCGATCTTCTTACGCCTAAGGCGCAAACAGTCAATCTGCGCCGTTTCGGCATAGCCGAGGTAGAAGACCTCCACCGGCTGTTTCTGGCCGATGCGCCAGGAGCGCCGCGAGGCTTGCTGGACCGTAAACACATTGTAGCCGCTCTGCATGAACACAATCGCCGGGAAGTCCAGCAAGTCCAAGCCAGTCTTGACCAGTTCCGGGTTGCAGACCAGGACATCAATGCCCCGGTTCACCTGTTCAAGTATCCAGTCCTCGCGCTTGGAGGTTTCCACGCTGGAGCGCAGCACCGCCGCTTTGAAGCCTTCGCCCTGCAACAGGTTTTTGATCCGGTGCGTGGTGTCGCGGGTGCCGCTGTAGATGGAGTACACCAATACCTTGCGGCCCTGGGCCTTCTGCATGGGGTGCGACCAGCCGACAACATCGCTAGGGAAAGCAGCTTGTCTTGAACGCGATTGCGAAAGTCAGATTCGACTTTTATGTTGATTACTGTTACCTTACAAAATATACGCTTTGAAACTATAATCCAATTGAATAGCACTATGATTTCACGAACTTTGATTTTAAGCCTGGCTTCGTTGCTTGGCTTCTCTAGCTTGCAAGCCCATGCCGGCCCCCCCCGCCACACTAACCGCTCTCTGGGACTTCAACGGCAGTTGGGCCACTACCAACAATAACCACGCCTACGATCTTACCCCCGGCGGCGGCGTTACCTTCGTAAGCAGTCCCCTTGGACAAGCCGCAGAATTCCATGGCGGCACTTATAATGTAAACAACATCTCGGCGATGGATCGGGCCGACACCGGCATCCAGCCCACCAATGCTTCGCTCAACTCTCCTTTCTCCATCATGGGTTGGGTCAAAACTGGCTATGATCCCGCTAACCTAAACTCCAGCACAAATGTGCTAGGTCATGACAGAAGCAGCAGCTTAATTGGCTCACCCTACAACAGCTTGGGCCTCGGATTCTATGTCTACGATGGGCTACAAGTTATGTTACGCGATAACCAAGATCACCGCCTTATTGCCACTACCCAGTCAGGCTCGATCCAGCCCCAGCAGTGGTTCCATGTTGCAGCTACGTGGGATGGCTCATTCTCCGGCGGCATCGCACTTTACATCAACGGACAACTTGCCACCACCACTGTCAACGACTACGGCTTTCAAGGTCTCAACGGCACCACACCTCTCCCATTCCGTATCGGTTCCAGCCTTGGCGCCTCCAACCAGCTCGCAACATCATTTAATGGCTCCATTGACCAACTCTCCCTCTGGCAGGGTGTCCTTACTCCTGACCAAATTCGCTCCGATTTCAACATCACAGCAACTACAACCGCCGTGATAGCCAACGCGAACCCCTCGACCTATGGGCAAACCGTGACCTTCACCGCCAGTGTCTCAGGCAGCGGGGCGACACCGACCGGCACGATAGCCTTCAAAGCCGACGGCAGCGTCCTCGCCGGTTGCGGAACCGGCGGCGTGGTCAGCCTAAGCGGCGGCAGCGCTTTGTGCGCCACACCGGCCCTGACGGTGGCCGGCTCGCCCCATGCCATCACCGCCGACTACAGCGGCGACGCGACCTATGTCGGCAGCAGTGGCAGCCTCGCCAATGGGCAGACGGTCAACAAGGCCAGCGCCAACGTCACCACCTGGCCCGCCGCCTCGGCGATTACTTATGGGCAGACCTTGGCGAGCTCCGCCCTGAGTGGCGGTGCAGCAACCCCGGCGGGAAGCTTTGCCTTCACTTCGCCAGCCACAGCGCCATCAGTAGGCACAGCCGCGCAAGGCGTAACCTACACTCCGACCGACACGGCCAATTACAACGCCGCCACCAACACCGTCAGCGTCACGGTGAACAAGGCCAACCCCAGTGTGACAACTTGGCCCGCCGCCTCGGCGATTACCTACGGGCAGACCTTGGCGAGTTCCACGCTGAGTGGCGGTGTTGCCACCCCGGCGGGTAGCTTTGCCTTCGCTTTGCCATCCATCGCGCCGAACGCTGGTACAGCCGCGCAGTCGGTGACTTATACGCCTACCAACACAGCCAACTACAACACCGCCAGCGGCACGGTCAACGTGACGGTGAACAAGGCCGGTCAAACCATCAGCTTCGGGGCTGCTCCGACGGTCATAGTCGGCGGCACTGGCACGGTTTCGGCCACTAGCACCTCCGGCCTCACGGTGACGTTCGGTTCGACGACCCCCGCAGTTTGCACTACCAGCGGGATCAACGGCAGCACCGTCACTGGCGTGGTGGCTGGTAGTTGCACGATTGCCGCGAATCAGGCGGGCAACGCCAACTACAACGATGCGCCGCAAGTGACGCAAAGTTTCAATGTGACTGCTGGTTTTGGCCTGACAGTCATCAATCTCAACCCCGCCGGCGGAACAATAACCAGCGATACGGGCGGGATTGTCTGCGGTGCGACATGCAATGCGAATTTCGCCACCGGGACTTCAGTCACGCTCACCGCTATCCCTGTCACTGGTTATCAGTTCTCCGGTTGGGGCGGGGCTTGCTTCGGTTACGGGAATTCATGCACACTGACAATGGATGCTGCCAAATCCGTCTCGGCCAAGTTCGAGGTCTTCAAGAAGAAGCGCCGTCCGAGTTGGAAGAGAGGGTTGTTGTCGCAGTGAACCCAACACCGTTCGCAGCGAAGCGTGACGGGGTTTGCAAGCCCGTCACTCACGTTTTGCGCCTACAGCTAAGGTGATTCCTGAGAAAGAGCATTCCATGAAGAATCTGATCCGTAGAAAAAAATAGAGTCCACGAAAGACACGAAAAGCACGAACAAAAGCAAGATTCGTTCGTGCCTTTCGTGTCTTTCGTGGACGATTCTTTTGGTGGATTCATTATTGGAAATAACCTAAATAGGCATTCCCGTAAACGTCCTCATGACTGATGTTACGCACCGAACTGTCCACGTTCGGCGCAGTGCCCACGCCGGCAAAGGATTGCCAACCTACGACATCGGGGGAACCTCAAGCCCTTGCTTAATCTTTACCGCCGCCTGGGAACCCCAAACCGTCTGCCTCCCCACGCTGGAGCGTGCCTTGCCCCTGCCTGCCTGCGACAGGCGGTCAAAGCAAGCTTTGACGCTCCATGCGGAACACCAGTTAATAAGTTTCCCGCAAAAAAATCCTCTCGACTTCAATGAATGCCTCGCCTAGCGAACCCACCGGGCGATAAAACTCAGCAATCCGGGCTAATCTTAAATCACGGAAAAATGCGGGTAGCCAAGGCTTCAGATGGCGGGAGAAAAAGCCAATCTGGCGTGGATCATCGGATTCGATGAGTACGCGCATTGTTGTGCATAAAACCCCGGCATGGTCCTCCGTTACATCGCCCAGTCTTTCCAAGCCGAGTCCGGCCAATTCGACGCGCAGCAGGTTCAACGGTTTGGCGTTGCGTTCCCCGGCCATGTACCAAGAGGCGAAGGGAATCAGCAGTCCACCTTCTTCGTCAAACAGGGCGCGGTATTCTTCGGCCAAATCGGTTTCGTCTGCCCGCCGCGCGGCTTCCCCCAACTCACCCCAAGCCAAGGCAATGGCATCTTCCCCCTGTTCCTTGCCCGTAAGCGGAATTGCAGCCAATTGGGCCACTAGCGTCTGGCCGGGCGGTCCGGTCAACAAGCCAGCCAGCAGTTGATAAGTGTTGGCCCGCCAAAACTCTTGCTCCCCCCTCGGCGGTTTTTCATTGATCATGGCAATGTCTCCTTTAGTGCAGTGTGGATGCGTTAGCTTAACCGGTAGTGTCAGGCTTTGCATCCCCGATGTTTTGCAGGAAGGCAAAGCGAAGACGGTTTTACGCGCCAAGCGGGGCAAACAGCGATGAGGGTGAAATTGTTGGGTTCCCGGCAATTTCTGGGAGTATAATTTTTTGAATCAGCCGGAAAATAACAGTCCACTTTAGTTTGCCCATCATCGGGTGTAATATCAGGATATTTCTATGAACGAACTTTCCAAAGAAGTGATACAGGAATTGATGCATTTGAATGCCTACCGCAAAATCGAAGGCCCCATGCAGGACGCGCACGAGGCATTATTTCGGGCGAAATACATCGAATGTGCAGACAAACTTCTTGATGCATTGGTTGAGCGGGAAGAATTGCGGGGGAAGTTGATGCAGACAGAGAAATTGCTAAAGGAAGCCATCGATACTTTGGACGAGATTAACCATGCCGTTTCCACCCCTTAGAACGGTTGTGGTTAAAAGTGATGTGGGAGTGGCGAGGCTTGCCTTGCCCCTGCCAGCCTGCGACAGGCGGTCAAAGCAAGCTTTGACGCTCCAAGCGTGGCATCAATTAATCACAAGCGCCCTGAAGGCACTTAAAATTGGGAGAACCGATGAAAACCGAACGCCCCTCCGCCGTGCTTGAACGATTGTCGTCTTTTTTCAACACGCCCTTGGATGAAATACTGCGGACAAGGATGGCCGAAGATCCCCATCAACATGTGCTGGGCTTATTCCATGATGTCGTGGCAGAGGTTCCAGCCTACCGGCAGTTTCTTCAAGCCAATTCCGTAGTACCCGAGAGGGTCGATTCCTTCGCTGATTTCGCCTCTTTGCCGCTGACAGACAAAGCCAATTACATGCAAGCCTATCCATTGCCAGGACGCTGCAAGGGCGGTAGCCTGATCGCCTGTGACCGGCTGGCGGTGTCCTCGGGTTCAACGGGCATTCCGACGTTCTGGCCGCGTGCGATGGTGGATGAGTTGGAAGTGGCTTTACGTTTTGAGCAGGTGTTCAGGCAAAGCTTCCGCGCCCATGAGCGGGAGACGCTGGCGGTGGTGTGTTTTCCGCTTGGCAATTGGGTGGGCGGGGTCTTCACTGCTTCCTGCTGCTGGCATCTGGCGCAAAAAGGCTATCCACTGACCGTGGCGACACCGGGCAACAAACCGGAGGAGATAATCCGGGTGGTGCGCGAGTTGGCGCCCTATTTCCAACAAACCGTATTGCTTGGCTATCCGCCATTTGTCAAGGACGTGATAGACACGGGCAATGCCCAGGGATTGGGCTGGAGTGCATTCAACATCAAATTCGTGTTTGCCGGCGAGGTGTTCAGTGAGGAGTGGCGTGATCTGCTGCTACAGCGGGTAGGCTCCGTTTCGCCTTGCCATGATTCCGCATCCCTTTACGGCACGGCAGATGGCGGGGTGTTGGGCAATGAAACGCCGTTGAGCATCGCCATCCGACGCTTTCTGTCGCGTAATCCAGTCGCCGCCCGCGAGTTGTTTGGCGAATCGCGCCTACCGACCTTGGTTCAATACGATCCCATTAGCCGCTTTTTCGAGTTAGTCGAAGGCTCTACCTTGGCGGTTACGGGTGACAACGGTGTTCCGTTAATCCGTTATCACATTGCAGACCGGGGCGGAATCATCGCGCATGGCGACATGCTGGCCTTTCTGAAAAAATATGGCTTAAGTTCGTTTGCAGATTATGGGGTGGACGCAGATGAGTGTCGCCTGCCTTTCGTCTGGGTGTTTGGCCGCGCCGACTTCACCCTCTCATTTTATGGTGCCAATATTTACCCGGAAAACGTGATGGTCGGTTTGGAACAGCCTGAGTTGACCGGATGGGTCACCGGAAAGTTTGTCATGGAAGTCTGCGAAGGCGATGATAATTCGCATTTTTTGCATATTTTCGTCGAAATGTTGCCGAAGATTCCTGTTGATGCAGAAAAGCAGGCTGCCATCGCGCAATCCATCCGCTCTCAACTGCTGTGGCTCAATAGCGAGTTCGCCAATTATGTCACTTCTGCCAGGCAAACACCGCAAATAGAGTTGCTGCCGTTCGCCGACCCCGACTATTTCCCCGCAGGCGTGAAACACCGGTATACGCGCAAAAGTTAATATCCGTGCCACGGTTCTTTGCGGGCCGTGGCAAAACGAGGTGTGAAATAGTTTTTTTCAGATTTTGAATTTTTTGCTTGACAAGCCTGAGGGGGTGTGACAAAGTGTCGCACATCCAAACGGAAAGGGGCCTTGGCGGCTTTAGTCCGCTTGGGGGCCAGGCGGGGCCGGAAGTAGAAGAGGTGCCGGGGCGCGAGAGCGGATCCGGCGCGTGTCACACTTAAACTGGAGGAAATACTATGGCTGCAATATCAACTAGTGGCGTCGTCGCAAAAGAGAAGCCGCTGCTCGACGTCAGGTGGCTGGCGTTCGCTTTCACGATCTACACCGTGTTCTACGCATGGG
>CAIODU010000065.1 GCA_903857165.1 uncultured Methylococcaceae bacterium
AAGGCCGGTGCGTTTTGCCCGGTCGGCCCACCGGCCACCGACGAAATAACCCAGGGCCAGTGCGATCATCGTCACCGAAATCAGCGAGGACCATACGTAAAGGCTCGCGCCATAAAAAGGGGCAATCATCCGCGTACCCAAAAGCTCTATCACCATCACCGAGGCACCGGTCAGAAAAACGGTCAGGTAAAGCCCTGCGCGTGCAAAGCCATTCATAAAGTTGTCATTCATGCTGTGTGTTGTTGTATGCCATGTTGGATTTTTGCACAGTAACCAGCGAGCCGCCTGTTTCGCCACGCACATCCACCCATAAATGCGGCAAGCCAAAACGCTCCAGCCAGGCGGGGCCGCTCTCTTCCTTGAGCATGGCGATGGTGGAGGCGCTGCCCGCCACCACACAGAATTCGCCTACCACGCTGACTGCCGCCAAGTGCCGCACCGGCCAACCGGTTTTGGGGTTGAGCACATGGCCGTAACGGACGCCGTCCACCGTAATGCAGCGTTCATAATCGCCGCTGCTGGCAAGCGCCCCCCCCCGCAGCAAAATCGTCTGCAGCATGGCGTCCTTGTCGCGGGGATGGCGTATGCCGATGCGCCATGGACTGCCGTCCGCACGCGGGCCGATGACTTTGATGTCGCCGCCCAAATTAATCATGCCATGGCGGACACCCGCCTGCCAGCAGATGGCCGCAGCATGGTCGACCGCGTATTCCTTGACCACGCCACCGAAATCAATCTCCATGCCCCGGGTGGAAAATTCAAGCACTGGCGACTCCCATCGCAGTTTGTGCCAGCCCACTTTATCAAGCAGTCCGTGGATTTGCGCTTGATCCGGCAATCGGCCCGAATCAAAGCGCCAAGCGCGGCGCAGAATGCCGGAGGTAATGTCAAACAACCCGTCACTCTGCCCGTGGCAGGCCGCCGCATAATTCAACAACCCCGCCGTTTCCGCATCGACTGCAATAGAACCCCCGGCGGTCGCCACGCGATTGATGGCGGAGAGCAAGCTATCTTCCCGATAGCGCGAATAAAGCGACTCCAGCCGTTGGACATCGGCGATGGCCGCGTCCGCAACCTGTCTGGCTTTGGCATGGGTATTGGTAAAGAGCTGGATTTCACACGGAGTGCCCATCGCTTTGAATGCACGGTGGAAAAACTTCATCCAATCAAAACGCATAGCTCCAATTTGCAGCCAGCGCACCCGTGCGCTGGAGTTGATAGCCGTTTGCGTCGTCATGGACAGGCTGAAGCCACTCAAAGCTCAGGCGATTGCCTTGTAAATTGCCGGTGGGCATCGTCACGCTGGCGCCAAACCCCACATCCCAGTAACGCCCTCCATAGCTGTTGGCGTAATCCATCGGGCCGATGGGCGTGTAAGTGTCGTTGTACGCGCCTTTGAGCGCACCTTGCGTGGAGTAAACACTGCGAAAGGAAGCGGAAAGCCAGTCAAACAGGCTATAACTGCCCCAAGCCGTGGCTTGGAGAATATCGCCGAAAGCAAAACCGGAGGAGTTCTGATCCTGAAGACGGTGGGTGCCGCTGAGTTGCGCACCCCAAGACCATTTATTCATCTGCCCGGTGTAGGTGATGCTCGGTTTAAAATCCCAAGTGCCGCTGCCTAGCTGCATGCCGTAATGGATGAAACCGATGGACACGCCATGGGTATTCCGCAGTTCGATGCCTGCGTCGCCGGTCGGTGCGCTGATGCCAAAGGTCGCATGCACATGATGCCCAGGCACGTCAAACAACTTGAACAGCGCGTATAGGCCGGTGTCGCCGATGCCGCCGGTTTGGTGCGTATGGTAGGCATGCATCACGGCGGCGGCAGTCACCGGGTCGGCATTGACAACACTCGGCGCCCCGTCCAACGGCCGCATGTTCATGTTCATGTCGACGAACTGGGGCATGAGCATCAGCGTCAGCCAATCGGTCGGCGCATACATCAAATCGAGCATGTGCATGTTCATGTACATGCTGGTGGGCGTGACATAACACGGACTGCCGTTGCAACCGTCCTTCACAAGACCCTTGTCGCCCACAATCTCCGTACCATGCAGCATGTCCCCGTTCTGGGAATTCCACATGTAACGGTAGCCGACCATGAAATCGCCAGACTTTAACATGTGGTCGAACATGACACCCGCCGGCGCGTGGCTACCGTGCTGGCTGTGGTCAATGTGGTCGCTATGATCGCCGTGGCCACTATGCTCGCTGGGCTTGCCATTCCCTCCACTAGGTAGGGTGATCGCCGACAAATCGACGTTCACACCGGCATTGAAGCGGTAATAATTGAAATCCGCATAGGAGCCCTCGCCGCCTCCGCCCATTTTCAGCGATCCTGCGTGAGTATAGTATTCGGCACCAGCCTCAAGGGTAATCCCTTTGGCAAAGCGCTTGGAAACGGTTATCCCGGTGCTAATCGCACCGTAAGCCGACAGGCGCTGGTCGCTGGAATAATTGGCCGGGAGCTTGGCAGTATTAAGCTGGGCGAGGGTGACTTTCTTGGTTACGGGATCAAAACTGGCTTTCCCAGGGTAATCTTGAAAGGAGACGACATAGGGCTGATAAAAGTCGGCGGCATTTTGCGAGTAATAGCGCAGCATGGGCGTCACCGTCCAGCCATCAACCACTGGCTGGGCCCAATCGACTTCAAAGGTATGCGACGTGATGCCCCAGTCGTCGGTGTAAAGGCGGTAGTCGGCATGCAAGGCCGCACCCCACAAATCATCAATATGCTGGACATAGCTCAGATTGCCGATCCATTGGTTGCGCTCGTCGGGCCGCGTTTCCAGCAATGAAAGCGACGTTCCCGTCAACACACTAGAAGGGGTGAGCGTTTGTTTGGGATCGATGAATACGGTGGTCACCGCCTTGTAGGGGTTTGCCAGATACCCCGTATTGCGGGTAAACCCAAAACTGCCGACAAGTAGCGCATTCTTGTTCAGGATTTGGGTCAGGCTCAGAGTGCTGGCCCAATCCTGCCGGGTGCCACGCAGGATTTTGTTGTTGACTAGCGAACCCCCGACAATGTCAATCTGGCTGCCGCTGTGGGTGTCATTGTAGGTTTTCAAACCTGCGGAGGTCTCGTAGATGTAAGGCGTGGCATCATGGTCGAGGGTGGCGTTGATATCGCTGTTGGTGAAACTCAAGCCCAGCATCGCGCTGGTTTGCTTCTGGTTGAAGTCCATGCGTCCAAGCATATTGCCAAACCCCGAGGTGTAGTCGTTTTCAACCGAAATGCCGCCACCCACATCCAGCGCCGCCTCGTCCCACTCGTAAGCCAGCTTGAAATCCCCTTGCTTGCGAGTTTCTGGCGAGGCCATGGCCAGCGTATGCACTAACTGCGTGTCTTTGCTGAGTTTGCCTGTTTTAGGATCTTGCCTGAGCGGGTTGAGTTGGGCGTCGAGGCGCACAGTCCCTAGCGATAAATATGGCGATGCCCCGGATTGGGTGTTGGGATGGTTCCCCCCAAAGGCGAGCGGCGCGGTGGCAACGGGCGTGGCACCGCCCCAGGTGTCCTGGGTGTAGTTGAAGGCAAACTTCACCCGGTCAGACAACCCGATTTGCCCGCCGCTTTGCAGGCTATCCACTTGGATGGGTTTTAAATTGCTTTGCACACCGTAAGTATGCCGTTTGCTCTCTTCGTAATGGCCATACTGAAAACCGGTTTGATCCATCTCCACGGCATAGGCCGGCGGCAGCACCAAGCCGGGCAAGGCAAGGGCGGCGGCGGTCAGCGCATTTAACGACAGGCTTGCAGACGCTCTAGGCCCAGGCTCGACGCAGCGGGGCGGAGGGTGTCCGGTTGGACGGCGGCAGACATCAGGTGGGCTGGGTAAACGTTCGTTGCGAGCCTTGGGCAGTTCAGGCTCAGTAGCAGCCACAGCCGCCTCCGCCAGCGGCACCGCCGCCTGTGGAGGCCTCGCGGCTGCCATACTGATGCGAACGCAACATGCTCTGCATGGGCGAGGGGTTCAAAGCCATGTGCGGCTTGGCAAGATTGCCGCGCTCCCATGGGGCCACGTTGGTGCAACCCGACACACATACTCCCAGGGCGAGTAATAACGCCGGCAATGCAGGCTGTGGTGTTTTTTTCATTGGAAAATTCTAACCGTAATAGCCCAGTCTATTTTTGCCTAGGGATTTCTGCCAGCAACTGTTCTGCCAAGGCGCGGAACTCCTTGGCTTCTTCAGGTCGAAAACCCAAATGCACTTGGCGAATCACACCATTGCGGTCAATCAAGTAGGAGGAAGGCATGGCTTTGACGCCAAAGTCCTTGGCGCACTGTTGGTTGGCATCAGCCACTACGGCAAAATTGACAGGATGTCTGGCGAGAAACGCCTTGGCATCCTCTGGAACCTCATCCAGATTGATCCCGATGACTTGCAATCCACCATCCTTGAGTTCATGGTCCAACTCGTTTAAAAATGAGAAGGATTGGGCGCAAGGGCCACACCAGGAAGACCAGAAATCCACATAAACCACCTTGCCATGGAATTGTTTTAAGCCATAGGTTTGTGCATCGCCGATGGATGTCAAGGCGCAGTTGGGCGCTTCGCCACCGACCTCCGCCCCCGCCCGTGCGGTTTGCATTGGGATAAACGCCAGCGCGGCGAAGAAAAGAGCCAATATTCTTTGAGTCATCGGTTTACAATCACTGGACTTGCAACACTTTCAGGTCAATGCCGGTGCTAATATTGTCACTGGTCCGGCAATCCCACCCGACCGTGAAATTCCTCGCGCCTACATTGGTTTTGCGAATTGACAGATAGTAAGTCCCCGCGCCACCGTTGACACTGACGATGTCACTCCAGTTGCCGTTTGTAGAGGTGGCGGTTGTCATTTGTGTGTCCTTGTAAATATGCACACTGACCAACAACCCTGCAACCGGTGGCGACGTGTCCAGCACTGCGGCAGAAAAATGGTGCGTGCCGCCTGGGCAATTGACTGACGCAAGGTCGGTTGCGCTGGCATTGTTGCCGGCGGGATCCAACACTGCGCCACCGATGCCATAAGCCATCGAGAGGCCGGTGTGCCCGAACCCTGTCAACATTGCTGCGACGATAAAAGCTTTCTTTAAAGATGTGGTTTTCATATTAATATCCTCATGCCGCTAACATACTAGAGTCAAATCAACGCTCACTGGACTTGAAATACAGTAATATCCGTGCCTGTATGGACATCTGCAGCAGTTTGGCAATGGTATGTGATATTGAAATTTCTCGCCCCAACAGCGGTTTTGCTTACTGATAGGATGTACTCTCCTTGACCTCCGTTCAGGATCGCCGGGATGCTATAGTTCGCGTCACCGGAAACGGTATCAGTGGTATTGGTCATTTGGTTGTCTTTGTAAATCTGTGTACTTACCAATAATCCTGACACAGGTGAGGATGTATCCTGTATCTGGGTGTAAAGGTGGTGTGGTGCTCCGTTGCCATCATCGTAACAAATGACCGACGCAAGATCGGTCGCGCTGGCATTGTTTCCGGCAGCATCGATTGTCGCGCCCGCACTGTGGGCAAATGCATCACCCGCTGCAACCATGATTGAAGCAGCCATGATTATCTTTTTCAAAAATGCGCTTTTCATTAATATAGCCTCGTACTTTTGTGTGTAGCTAAAGATTATAACATTATAGCGGTCAATCGCCATGACTATTATCGCATTCAGCGAAAACTTCCGATTTTCGACTGTGGATCCAGTCTCATTGCGGCCATTTCCCGTACCGCAGCATCACTGTCTGTTTGCCCACACGCAACAGGCCAGCCTAGCTAACTTTACGGCAGGGGCCATGCTTGTTTACCGTTTATATCGTACTCCAACTGTGAAAACAAGAAAAATCCACGGCGATTTTCCGCACACTGGATTGTCAAAAATCCAGTACCCTTGCAATCAAGGGTACTGGACTAGATAGGTGGCTGAAATAACCCGTTCCTCTGGCCGCAGTGGGTTACATCAACAGGCTACCCTAGGTATTATTGCCAATAAGGGGTGCCGGTTTGGTTTGGATTCGACCAAACGGGCAGTTCAGCATTAATCTGCTGGGCGGATGGGTAGACATGCACATCGTCACCCTTGCCCGCATTGCCCGCACAACCTGCCGGCAGTGGGTTCGTCGTAAGGTCTCTGGTGACCTTAAACGTGGCGGGCGAACCCCAACCGTCCCCTGGGAACGTGTGGGCGGCATCCTGATAGCCGTCAAAGTTGGAATATTTTGGGCCGATGGGAATGCTGCGGGCGGGGTCGCCGGCAGAGGTGCCAAACGGGGAACCAGGCACGCCGCTGAAATTAGGGATCGGCGACCAATACAGGACTTGCTCATCCGAGGCAGCGGTACTCGGCACGGAAGCATCGCAAACATCGGCGATAGCCGCATAGAACGTCACCGAACGGGCGCATGAAGCCTTGGCAATCGCCACAGCCGAGGAGTAGAAGGGGGTTTGCACATAGGTGGAGATGGTTTGGTCATAAGCTTTCCCACCCGCCCAGAATCCATCTTTGTTGCCCGCAGCGTCAACTTTAAGGTTGCCGGCGTCCCATGCGCCGCCGCCATTGATCATCACGGCAATGCCGGCCAACGGCGAATAATAAGTGGAAGCCGGGTTGGCGGTGTACACTTTGCCCGCACCCGAATCGACGCCTATGATTGGCGTGTAGCTGATCGCATTCGGAAAGATCGCGGTCACCCCGTAAGTGGCCTTTCTAGCCGTGGCGGGCGGGCAGCCGTGAGAAATGTTGACGAAATTGTGAACCCTTGTACCCTCCGGGGCCGTCGCGGTTTCCAAGCGGGTATGGGCAAAAGCACCCTGGCTGGCTGCAAACAAGGCGACCGTTAGCGAGCTAAGGGCGAGGTTTTTAAGGCTTATCGTATTTGGCATGAGGAGTCCCCCTTTGGGTTTTTTTAATGGAGCATCGTATTTCCATCCCAAAGTATTTTTCATCTAGCGAACTCGACTGCGACACAGGGAATGGATTACGTTTTACGCAATCATGTTTCATGCCAATCATCTGGTGCATTGATAAATATAGGCATATTTTTACAACAATTTAATAACCGGCAACGGAACTGTGCTATTTCACACAGAAGTGTGTCATATCACACACTTTGAGTAGTTCTGTTGCGGCTGCCGGGGCGACGTGTTTGGATGTGATTCAAAGTGATGCGCTTGCCTGGATGTCATGTGCAACTTCCATGAGCCAGCCCAAGTTAGGTATACAGCGTTTTTAATTCCAATTGATTACGTTGTTTAAGTTTTGAAATCGTTGGCGGCAAAGGGTTGCCGCCCTACAGTCCTTGTTACGCAGTAGGTCGGCAACCCTTTGCCGACATTGGCGTAAATAAATAAGTAACTA
>CAIODU010000066.1 GCA_903857165.1 uncultured Methylococcaceae bacterium
CTTCACCGCCAGCCACACGGCTTCGGGCGATACATCGTCCTCCATGAGATACCGGTTTATGGCATCATGCGAAAAAAAGGATGATGCTCGGCCATGTAGGTTTGCGTATAATTGATTAAGGTCAACAGGATGAATTGACAATAATCACGACGCGTCGGTTTTAACCCGGAGTATTTACTTTTGCTCATGGGTGTAAATTATACTCCACATCCACCAGTATTTATATACTTTATTTATTATATTTTGCGTAAGTCCTAATCTAAAACAAAAGAATGTCCTTGAAATTGGCGTTGGCAATGGTAGCCATGATCAGTTACTTGCCACTTATGCCAATTCTTATATTGGCATTGATTTGACAAGCTATGCGGTTCGAAGCACCTCAGAGCGTTTTAAATTGCTTAATATCCAGTCTGAAATCCTTCAAATGGACGCAGAAAAAATGTCTTTACAGGATTCAAGCTTTGATTTTATTTGGATATGGTGGGTGATACATCATTCTTATAACACCAAGCAAATTCTTCAAGAAATATATAGGATATTGAATCCGGGAGGTGAAGCCATAATAATGGTTTATCATCGGGGTTGGTGGAACTACTATATTTGTGGTGGCTTAATTCGCGGTATAATTATGGGTGATATTTTTAAAACTCGATCACTTTCAAGAACCGTTCAGCGTCATACGGATGGTGCTTTAGCAAGATATTATACACCTAGCAGTTGGAGAAAATTGGTTGAAGAATTAGAATTTAAGGTGGATTATATAATTGTTAAAGGTTCAAAAGCAGAATTATTCCCTATACCTAGTGGAAAAATTAAATCCACCCTCATGAGTCTAGTACCCAATGCAATTACACGATTCTTTACAAACTAATGCCATATGGGGAGTTTTTTAATCTCAAAAATTGTCAAATGACAATTGGTTTTCGACATGCATGACCAAAACTTTAAAAACCTGATCCTAGATTACCCACGCGAGGCACTGGCCTTTTTCGCGCAGGAAGAGACTGGGGAGGATTTTTAGTGAGCAGGAAATCACCGAATATCGAACACATTACCTAAACGAAGCAGGTGAAATTATGGGACTGGCACAAATACTAAGACAAGAAGGGCATCAAGAAGGGCTCGAACAAGGCCGTCAACAAGAATGTATTTCTATCGTGACACGCTTGATAAGAAGAAAATTCGGCATCCACCCGGAACTTGACCCATCGCTATTACAATTACAAACACTACCGGTTGAAAAACTGGAGGATTTGACAGAAGCAATTTTTGACTGGAGAGAAGTAAGTGATTTAACCGGGTGGCTAAGGCAGCAACTTTTAGAAGTCGATTGAATGTGCGGGATTTCAGGTTTTTTTATATCATTCAGGCTTGACGGAAAACCAAGCCAAGGACAGTGTCCAGCGGATGAACGGGCGCATGGCTGTGCGCGGCCCGGATAGGGTTGGATGCTGGTCTAGCGGAGGTATCGTCCTGGGCCATCGCCGCCTAGCCATTCTCGACTTGGATGCCCGCGCCAATCAGCCGATGGCGTCACTTTTCGCACCACCTCAGACACGGAAGTGTTGCTGGCGCTTTTTGCCCGCGAGGGCGAGCGGATGTTGCCCAAGCTGCGGGGCATGTTTGCCTTTGCTGTATGGGATGCATTAAGCCGCGAACTATTCTTGGCCCGCGACCCCTACGGGATCAAGCTGCTTTATTACACGCAAAGCAAGCAGGGCTTCGCCTTCGCTTCGCAAGTCAAGGCGTTATTGGCCTCGGGGTTGGTATCCCAAGAACCGGAATCGGCAGGGCTGGCTGGCTTTGACCTATGGGGCAGTGTGCCGGAACCGTGGACGCTTTACCGCGATGTCTTTGCCCTGCCGGCTGGCCATAGTCTGCGAGTGCGCGGTGGCGTGATGGAAGCACCGGTTTGTTGGCATGACATCCGTGTTCATTGGCAGGAGGAAGCAAGCCACCCGCCCAGTGCTGTTGACTTAAGCCGTCATTCCGGCATGGATTGCCGGAATCTAGGCTACAGGGATGTCCTGGGGCCACGCCATCCATGGAATCTGGGTTCCGGCGGTCCTTGCCGGAACGACGGGCATAGTCTTAATTCAACAGTTTTGCCTCAACCCTCTCCCGCAAGCGGGCGCGGGAGTCCGTTGCAGGAATGGGTGCGGCAAGCGGTGCGGGATTCGGTGCAAGCCCATCTGGTGGCGGATGTGCCGGTGAGCGTTTTCCTCTCCGGCGGCATCGATTCGGGTGTGGTCGCCGGGTTGGTCGCCGAGTTGGGCGCACAAGTCGAGGGCATCACCATCGGTTTTGAGGAGTTCGCGGGCAGCCACAACGACGAGGTACCCGTGGCTAGGGCCATCGCCGCCCATTATGGCTTGCCGCATCATGTGCGCCTAATCACTCGCGCCGAATTCGAGCAGGATATCCCCCGCATTCTCGATGCCATGGACCAACCGTCCGTCGACGGCGTCAATACCTGGTTTGCCAGCAAGGCAGCGGCGGAACGCGGCTACAAAGTGGTGTTGTCGGGTGTAGGCGGGGACGAATTGTTTTGCGGCTATCCCTCTTTTCGGCAGATTCCGCGCCTAGGAGTCTGTCTGGCTTCCCCAGCGTAAACAGGATAAAGTGGTGCCACCCATCCAGAGGTTACCTTCATGAGCAACCAATTCATTCCCATTGAGCGCGACCAGCCGTTTGTGATTCCTGTGCAGGAATGGCTGGAACAAGATCACTTGGCGCGTTTTGTCGTGGCTATCATCGACGGCTTGGATGTCAGTGCTCTGGAAGCCTCGTATGGCGGCGGGGGTTCCCAGCCCTATCCACCGAAGATGATGCTGGCCTTGTTGTTTTATGGGTATGCGACGGGGATTTTCTCCAGCCGGAAGTTGGAGCAAGCGA
>CAIODU010000067.1 GCA_903857165.1 uncultured Methylococcaceae bacterium
CGTCCGCCGCGCCATCTGGGCTGGCAAGTATTTCGTCAACTCCAAAACCGGCAGCGACCGGTTGGAATTATCTTGCCGTGACTGGGATGCCTTGCTGGATCAACTCGCGGCGGTGGCTTAAAAAGGCCAAAGTCGAGTGTCAAAGACCCCTTTGAATTCGGCCAGTTTTGCAGCAACATCAAGTTCTCCGGTCACGAATAGGATCGGCACATCCTGCGCCCATTCAAAGCGCCCCCGCAACGCGGCCACGGCATCCAGGCCTGTCTGCCCCTGATGCAATAGGAAATCAGTCACTAACAGGTCGGGGCAGCGCTCCCTGTCCGCAAACAGCCGACAGGCGGTTTCGACGCCTTCCACGCCTTCGACGATGCAACCGGCGCTGCCGATGGTCTGGACCATGCCGTCCAAGTTAGTGGGTTCGTCTTCGACGACCACAATGTATTTGCCCGCCAGTAAGCTGTTCGGTTCGGATGCCGGAGGTTTTCCGAGCGTGTAGGCAAGTTCCAGGCAGGGTTCTTGGTCGGAGGGGACATATAGAGAAAACCGTGAACCCTGTCCCGGTTTTGAAGCGAAACGCAGCGTGTGGCCGGAAAGCTTTTTCTCGATGCGTTTGACGATGGAAAGCCCTAGCCCTAGCCCTCGTTTAGGGTCGGTGGTCGAATGTCTCACTTGGAAATATTCGCCAAAAATCAGGCTTTGGTATTCAACCGGTATACCCACCCCAGTATCCCACACATCCATGCGGACAGAAGAAGGCAGAGGAACCGCCCCAAGCACCACGCCCCCTGTTTCGGTGTACCTGATGGCATTGCCGGCCAGATTGGAGAGCGCCCGCTTCAGCAGCGTCCGGTCGCTACGCACCCAGAGGGCAAGACGCGGTGATTTGCGGACACGGAAAACCAAACCTTTCTGCCCGGCCCACTCGCGCAATTCACGTTCGATTTCGTCCATCATGGGGTAAAGGTCGATTGCTTCGAGGTTGGGTTTTGTCCCGCCGACTTCCCATGCATCGCGTACATCTTCAAACATCAAGGCGATGTCATGGGCGGCGTTTTCAATCACGTCGAGATCGGGTTGAACCGCCATGCCCGGCGATTTATCCAATTTATTTTTGGCAATGCGCGCATAGAGACCAATGGTGGAAAGGGGTTGCTGCAAGTCATGGTAGGCCGCGGACAGAAACCGTTCCTTTTCCGCAATGGCCTCGCCCAGTTTGACCCGTTCGGACTGGGCAAGCATCAGCGCGGCTTCGGCGCGAATGTTTTCGAGTTGGGTTTCGTCACGGGCTTGCTGGGCATTCAGCCGCTCCTCCCTTGCTGTGCGCGACAGGCGGTGGTGGTGTTGCCGAAGCCGGAACAGGGTCCTTTCTTGGATTTCCATGCGGGCGCAGATAATCATTCCAAGCACATTGAGGATGGTCAATTGCAACAAGGCGATGCCAAACGCGGTGTTTAGCACGCCGCTGCGGCAACCCGCCACGCATACCAAGCCAATACCCGCCAACCCGATTATGGTGGCGGGAATCAAGCGCATCCCCAGGAAGGCATAGGCAAAGAAATAGAGCGCGGAAAAGGCCGGCCAATATTGCTGGAATGCTTTGTTGGAGTCTTCTCCTTGCGCCAGCGTCATCATCATAAACAGCCCGAGTGCGGCCGCAGCGGGGGCGGGAAATAGAAAGCCCTGCATGGCCGACTTAAACCGCTTGGGGCGGCAAACAATAAACCAGCCCAAACCGCCGATGACTGGCGCAACTAGACCGAAGCGGATCGCCGCCAATTCAGGCAATAGCCGGGGAAATCCGACACCGTCCCAGAAGCCGAAGGAAATCCAGGCAAAAAAACCAAAAATTATTCCAAAGCGAGCCTTCGGGTAGGCTTTGTCGGCATAAAACTGGCAAAATAGCCGTTCTTCCTGAGGTTGAAAACGGCGGAATTTGAAGAGTCTTCCGGCAATGGACAGCACCATTATTCGGTGGGGGTTTGGGTAGTCGTTTGGACAATTTCATCCCCAAATGGAACTGCCTCCCCGGCATTCACCGCGCCGTCCAGTATCTTGACTGAAACCGGATTTTCCTGCGGCGCAGCCAGAAGACCATTCAAATCCAAGCTCCCCGAGGAGTTGACGTTATAGCGTTGCGAGGCTTTGGGGCTTATGCTACCCGCATTGAAATCCTGATTTTCGCGAGTCAAGCCAATGGCCACTTGTTTAGAGTCGCTTGCGCCGTTGCCCGGATTGGGAAGATTTTCTTGGGTATCGTCAACAACAGTGCTAGAACTGACGGAACCCCCATTGCCCGTGTCGGAGCTTGCGCCGTTGCCCGGATTGGGAAGATTTGCCTGGGTATCGGGTAACCGTTCACTCCCCCCTGGGAGCGCGGGCGTCTCGCCCGCTGAAATGGGGGCCAAGATGGCCGCGTTTCCAGGAAAAGGCAGGGGGGAGTGAACGCTTACGATCAGATTAACCGATGCTCCTGGCGGTGGCGTGAGACTGCTGGAAGTAGCCACGACCGAGATTGCCTGACCACTGGTAGTCAACTGACTACCGAAATTAGAAGCATCCGCGACCGAGATTGCCTGACCAATGGTAGGCAACTGACTACCGAAATTAAGAGTGTTTGCCGCGCTGCTGCTGGAAAGATTAAGATTTTCGGTGAAATTGCCAGTCGTGGTGCCGCCTACTTGTGAAACCACCAGATCTTGGCCACTGACATTGAGTGTGCCGCTGCCGCTGTTGAGTATCACGTTGTTGCCAGTGATATTAAGCGTACCGCCAGTGTAAATATTGAGTGTACCGTCGACACTCAGATTGCCCGTACCGCCAATGTTGATGTTACCCGTGCTACCGACGTTCAGGTTGCCTGCACTACCGACATTCAAGTTGCCCGTGCTGGAGGCATCCAGCGTGCCAATGTTGGTGATTTCGTCGGCCCCGGTGAGCCTTATCACCCCGCCGTCTGAGGTGATCGAACTCGCATCCACCGCCCCGGCATTATTGATCACCGCGCCTTGCAACTGGCTCGCCGCCACTGCGGTCATCAGCACCCGCCCGCCTTCGGCTTGGATCAATTGCTTGTTTTCGATCAAGGTTTTGACGGTCGCCGGATCAACCTGGATGTTGACGAGGTTGCCGCCGTTGAACTGTAGCGTGGCCCCGTCGCCCGCCGCCAACGCCACCGTGCCGCCGCCGTTGGCCTGTAGCGTCCCTTC
>CAIODU010000068.1 GCA_903857165.1 uncultured Methylococcaceae bacterium
GGGCCACCATGGATGAGAAAGTCGATGTGCGTCAGGAAATTACGAGTCGCGTGCTTGGTTACTTGGAAGCAGGCACTGTTCCATGGCGAAAGGCATGGACATCAGGATCGTCGCGGCCTACCAATGCCAAAACGCAGAAACCTTATTCCGGGATCAACAGCCTCATTTTGGGTATGGCGATGTTTGAGAATGCGGACTACGCCAGTGACAACCGATTCATCACAGCGGTGCAGGCCAATGAATTGGGCATGCATATCCGTAAAGGTGAACATGCAGCAGCCCGCGTGATCCGCATGGTGGAGGTGGACCGGCGCAAGGCAGAAAAGGAGTCGGGTGGCGAAGTCGTTGCGGAGGAAAACGGCAAGTATCTTGTGATGAAGACCTATCCGGTTTTCCATGCGTCGCAATTGGACCCAAGCTTGCCGTCTGTTGTCAGCACCAAGGCCAGCGTGGCGCCAGTTGCAGCGGTGGGCACCATCGTCACTGCGATGAAGGAAACCGGTTTGAAGATTGCAGAAGGTCCGTTTGAACCCGTGTTCATTCCGAAGCTTGACCTGATCCGCATGCCACCCATGGCATCCTTCAAAGGCGTAGATGCTGGGGACACGGAGGCAAATTTCTACGGCACATTGCTTCACGAAATAGCCCATTCAGTTGGCGCACCCAAGAGGCTTGCAAGGTTTGGCATGTCGCAGATGACGTTGCGGGAGCGGGCCATGGAGGAACTGGTCGCGGAGTGGTCCGCAGCAATGATGTGTTCCAGCATCAAGGGGATCAAGCTCGGTGAAGATCACATCCAGCAGCATTCGGCCTATCTGGCGTCATGGATGCAGGCATTGAAGGACGACAAGAGCGCAATTTTCAAGGCGGCAGCGGCGGCGCAACGGACGTGTGACTATCTTGACCAGTTGGTGGCACCAAAATTTGAACCGGTGGTGGCTGCGACTACGGCGGATGCGGCCAATGAGCCCGTCATGCCGCTTGCAATGGCAAGGCGCAAGGCAGGCCCCCGATAGTTTGGCCTGTCATGGCAGTGGGGTCAATTTGTCCCACTTTCTGACCAATTTGGCTGGTGCTGACTCCCTCCCCCCAATATGAACCAAGGCAATGCTCAAAATGCCTTTGGATACGTGCCATTTGGGCTGCGAAGCTTGTTACCATTCTGTGCAACAACAGAGCCAAAACGTCCAGTTTATGGCCGTTTGGCCGGGAGCACCCATGAATATTGCAGAGATCGAAGCCGCACTGCGCGAGCTGGTTGACCAACCGTTTGACCCAGCCGGGTTTGTTTTCGACTTTCTGCGGATTTACGACGCACCCAAATCGACCGTAACCAAGCTGCGGCAGGGCCAAGATGCCGACCTGTTGCAGAGCGGCGACGTGCTGTGGAAGAAAAAACTCTGGTTCCGCGTCGCCCCAAAGGGCAAAGCTGCCCGCACTGTGGACGCCATGGTTGCCGATCCTGTTGCAGCCAAGCAGGCGCCGCGATTCTTTCTGGCAACCGATGGCCGCGAAGTCTATGCACGGGACGCAAAGGCTGACATCACTTTGGATGTTGAGTTTGCCAAGCTCAACGACTCCTTTGACTTTTTCTTGCCACTGGCAGGCATTGAGCGATATGAAGGGGTCGCGGAGAACCCCGCTGACATCAAGGCCACCGCCCGTTTAGCCAAGCTGTATGACGCGATCTTGGAGGCCAACCCTTCATGGATCAGGGAAGACCGAACGCACGCGCTAAACATTTTCA
>CAIODU010000069.1 GCA_903857165.1 uncultured Methylococcaceae bacterium
CATTAGCTTAAGGCGGCGGCCAAAAAGGGCAGACTGAACCCTGCCAATGCCCAGTCATAGGCCAGCCCTGTCCGAACACCCCCCCAATCGACACTCAATTAGCTTGAAAATTGTCCATCAAAAAGAATGCTCAGTCTCAAACTGCGGCCCGACCTCGTGGCGGCCAACCCCACGGTGCTGGAAGCGGATTCGGCAATCCCGCAAAGCCGCAGCATCGACGAACTGGTGAAGCACCTGCTGCCGCAACGGCCCGCCGATGACGAAAAACCCGAAGCAACCGCGCTTGCCGTGTATTTAGGCGTGGAAGGCAACGATGCCGAAACGCTGTGGCCCTCCCTCGGCGAGGCTGCCCAAGCCGCCGCAGTGGCCCGCCCCACGCTGACCGCCGCCTTGCTCGCAGCCCGCGCCCGTTGGCTAAAATCCCCGGTGATGACCGAAGTGCGCGAGGAATTGGCGACAGCCCTCACCGCTGCCGGTGGCGTGTTGACCGTAGCGGAAGCCGCCGCGTCGCTATTGGCGAGCCGAGGCTCCATCGAACAAGACGATGAGCTACGCATGCGCCTGTCGGCTGCCGTCGTGCGGGCCGTGGTGGAAGCGGAAACCGGCCTGGCCAGCCCGCGTTACCAATGTTCCACCAGCCCATTGACACCGCTCATCACCGCAACCGTCGATCATGCCGATTACGCCATCCGTCTCGGCCAGGCGGCGGACCGGCTGGTCAGTGCCGACGATGGCACAGGCTCCCTGCCTGCCCCGCAACAGGCGGTGGAACACCTCGAAGCAGTGGACAGGCCTTCCGGCGTGATGCCGCTTTCCTCGCAACGCTTATTGAAACTGGCGGAGGCTTGTTCGCTCAATGCCGCCGTGTCCAGCCGACTGGAACTCTATCCACGGGGCATGGCGGCGCAAAGGGCCATCCGCTTGGCGATGGGTTCGTTGAATGGGCCGCCTATATTGAGCGAATCCCAGGTCAAGGAGCGTGTGTTGGGCCGCAACCGCCCGCCAGTCATCAGCAGCATCCGCACCGTCATGGGCATCAAAGGCGAACCGTCCACCCCGGCCAATCCCGCCCAAGGTCTGGTGTGGAGTGCCATCGTCAAACAAGTGGATAGTGCCGGGAGTGAATCGGCCTTTGTGTCGGTGGCCGACACGCCGAGAACGACCTTCGCCAAACATCCTTGGAGCATAGGCGGCGGCGGGGCGGCGGATTTGAAGGAAATAATTGAATCAAATGGGATTACGTTGTCATCAGCAATTTCATTGGTTGGCGTGTTTGGCATGACCAACGCCGATGAAGCAATGTTGGCAGACCGCAAATCTTTTAAGCGCCAAGGTTTAGAAGATTACGCCGTGCGACCACTGGTTCTCGGAGAAGTTGTGCGCGACTGGATAGCTGATCCTCAAGACTGGGTTTTCTTTCCTTATCAGGATTTAAACCTGTTAGATATTAGCTCTATGCCGGGAGCCATGAAATGGTTCTGGCCTGTACGAACAGTTTTGGGCAATCGAGCAACCTTCAGCAAAATGACTTACTTCACCGAAGGCCGTCCTTGGTGGGCATGGCATCAGGTGGGGTTAGAGCGTATTTCCACCCCCCTCTCCATCATCTTCGCCTTCGTCGCCACCCACAACCATTTCGTCCTCGACCAAGGCGGCAAGGTGTTCAAACAAACCGCACCCGTCATAAAACTACCAGTGGGGTCTAGCAAAGACGAACATCTGGCGTTATTGGGCTTGCTGAATTCCTCTGTGGCGTGTTTTTGGGGGAGACAAACCTTTTTCCCAAAAGGTGGGTTTGGAGCGGGCAAGTGGGAAGAACGACTAGAATGGGATTCCACCAAGCTTGCCCAATTTCCCCTTGCCGAACCCGCCCCCACCGACATCGCCCGCCGCCTCGACCAACTGGCCCGACAACGCGCCGAATGCCTGCCCGCCAATGTGATTGCGCTCGTTCCCAAGCTCCTGCTTGGGAACGCAGACCGGGAAGCTCCGGCTTCCCAACCAGACAAGCAGAGCTTGCAAGCTGTGGGTTCCCAAGCGGGAGCTTGGGAACCAGCAAGACATGGGCGAATAAATTCGCCCCTACAAACATCTTTCACGCTCGTTCCCAAGCTCCTGCTTGGGAACGCAGACCGGGAAGCTCCAGCTTCCCAACCAGACAAGCAGAGCTTGCAAGCTGTGGGTTCCCAAGCTGGAGCTTGGGAACCAGCAAATCTAACCGATGCCCGCCTCCGCGCCGCCTCCCTCCGCCGCCAACAAATCGCTTGGCAGGAAGAACTGGACTGGCATTGTTACAAACTCTATGGCTTGACCGACCAAGAACTGACCCACACGAATCCACCGGAAATCAACTTCGGCGAACGCGCCTTTGAGATCGTCCTAGCCCGACACATCGCCAACGGCGGCGAGGCGACCACTTGGTTTGCCCGCCACGGTGCGACCCCCATCACCGAACTGCCCACCCACTGGCCGGACGATTACCGCGCTGTGGTCGAGGCGCGTATCGCTCTGATTGAAGCCGACAAATCCATAGCCCTGATCGAACGACCGGAATACAAACGCCGCTGGGCGCAGGAACCTTGGGATCAACAGGAAAAATCCGCGTTGCGTTCCTGGCTGCTGGACCGCTTGGAAGATGCCCGATTCTGGCCGGAACCTTTTGCCTTGACCACCACGAACAAGCTGGCCGACCGGGTGCGCTTGGATGGCGAGTTCATGCAAGTGGCCGAGCTTTACGCCGGTCGGCCCGACTTTGACGTGTCCGCGCTGGTGGCGGACTTGGCAACCGCCGAAGCCGTGCCGTTGTTACCGATGTTGCGTTACACCGAAGCGGGTTTGCGCAAACGGGAGGTATGGGAACAGACGTGGGCTTTGCAGCGGTTGGAGGATGAGGTTTGTAGGGGCGAATTTATTCGCCCATTGGCGAATGAATTCGCCCCCACATCCGATAAAACCAAGGCGAATGAATTCGCCCCCACATCCGATAAAACCAAGGCGAATGAATTCGCCCCTACAAACATCAAGATTGACATCCCTGTCCCGCCCAAATATCAAAACAAGGATTTCCAGAAATCCGACTACTGGCGCTTGCGCGGCGGTTTGGATGTGCCTAAGGAACGCTTCGTCAGCTTTCCCCATTGCTCACGCGATGCCGACGGCAGTTTGGCCTTAGCTTGGGCCGGTTGGAACCCGCTGCAACTTGCCACCGCGATTGCCACTTATTATCTGGACATGAAGGAAAACGAAGGCTGGCAAGCCGAACGCCTGACCCCGTTGATAGGCGGCATCGCCGAACTTATCCCCTGGATCAAGCAATGGCACAACGACCCGGACCCTAGCCACGGTCAACGCATGGGCGATTACATGGATAGTTTCGTCGATGAAGAAGCCAAAGCCTTAGGGTTGACCCGAGCCGCCTTGGTTGCTTGGCAACCGCCTGTAACAAGAACAGTACGGAAAAAACGCGGTGGTTTGTAGGGGCGAATTTATTCGCCAAGAAAGTGAAGGTTCACTGGCGAATGAATTCGCCCCTACAAAATAGGCTGCTCATGGTATAGTATTTATTGACTTACCTTAATCTTACCGAGAGTTCCGTCATGGAGTCCACCCGTCTTTCCAGCAAAGGCCAAGTAATCCTGCCTAAATCAGTACGCGATGCCCACCATTGGACACCGGGTACAGAATTCGAAGTCGAAGACCGGCCCGAAGGCGTATTGTTACGCCCGAAAATGCGCTTCGCCGCCACCCAACTCAATGATGTGATCGGTTGCACTGGCTACCATGGCCCTGCCAAGTCGCTTGAAGAAATGGAAGAAGCTATCGCCCAAGGCGTGAGCGAAAGACATGCTCGCGGTCGATACTAATCTGATAGTCAGGATTGTCACCAATGACGACCCTGACCAAGTGCGGAGGGCAGTGGCGCTATTTGAGCATGAGCGCATTTTCATAGCCAAAACTGTTTTACTAGAAGTGGAATGGGTGTTGCGGTTTTCTTATCAACTGCCTCGTGAGACCATCGCGGCCACATTACGCAAGGTTATCGGGCTTGGCAATGTAAGCTTGGAAAATCCGCACGAGGTTTCCATTGCACTTGATTGGTTTGAACAGGGATTGGATTTTGCCGATGCGCTGCATCTTGCCAGCAGCAGTCGGGCTGAACGATTTGCGACCTTTGACCGAAAGTTGGCAAAATTGGCTGGACAGCTTCAGGCGAAGGAAATATTGATGGCATAATGACAGCATAGTGATGACGAGGTGAAATATGGCGACCATGACTCTTCGAGAAGTACCCGATGAATTGCATAGCTGGTTAAGACAGCAGGCGGAAACGCATCACCGGTCTGTGAACAAGGAGGTGATTTCCGTTTTGGAAAGTTTGCGCACTCAAAGCGCCGTCCCGCAGACTCGGCCCACGGTTGAGGAAATCATGGCGATTGCCCATCGGTTTTCCTCCCTTCCTGTCCTTGATGACCGTAGCGATGACGAAATCATCGGTTATGATGAAAATGGAATTCCTTGCTGATGGCCGGGCGTCTGGTGGTTGATACCTCGGCATTAATGGCGATCCTATTGGAGGAACCCGATGCCGTTCTGTTCGCACAGGCGCTTCATGATGCGGATGAACTGCGAATGTCCGCACCGTCTTGGCTGGAAGCCGCTCAGGTGGCTACTGGCCGTCGGGGGGGCAAGGGTTATGAGCAATTCCATGAACTGGTCACCCGTTTACCTGTTGAAATAGTTCCGTGCGATGAAACCCTGGCGAGAGTGGCCTATGGTGCTTGGCTACGCTTTGGCAAAGGGCGGCATCCCGCCTCGCTGAATTTTGGCGATTGTTTTTCCTATGCCTTAGCCAAGCTTCGGGGCGAGCCTTTGTTATTCAAGGGCGATGATTTTTCCAAAACGGATATTGTGGGGGTGAATTCATTTGCCCAAACTTTGGATTAAGGCGAATGAATTCGCCCCTACATGCCGGGGA
>CAIODU010000070.1 GCA_903857165.1 uncultured Methylococcaceae bacterium
ATCCTTTGCGGTTACCCTGCTAACATCGTGGCATTAAAGGGCAGGCGTAAAGCCTGCCCCTACAAAAAATGTCCCGGCTAAAGTGGTTAGCCGGTTTTTCTTCGTGAACTTCGTGTCTTCGTGGTCTGTAATATCTTTAAGGAATGCGCAGGAAATAACTTAGGCATCTTGCGCCCTCTCCCTCTGGGAGAGGGCTGGGGTGAGGGGATATAAATGGTTAAGTTATTTTATGCACGATCCTAAGTTGATGTGTATGTGTATGTGTTTACAACCCCGACCGAAACGTTTGAAGGCTTCTATAGTCTCGTAGGCCGGAATAAGGCTTTTCGAGCGTAAGCGAGTTGAGCGTTTCCGGCATTCCGCACGAGTGCCGGAAACGCCACCACGCGCTACGCTTGGGTGGTCTTATTCCGGCCTACGCCTATTGCTTGTTATCGCTGATTGCCCGAAATGGATAATCAAAAGCCTGAGTGTAACCTACTGAGCATCCAATAAAATAAACAAGCCAATTATGCTAACTTCTGCCGATCTCGATACGCTTTTTTTAACTTTTAAAGTCGCCAGTTTAGCGACTTTTTTAATGCTGTTGCTGGGCACGCCGCTGGCTTGGTGGTTGGCGCGGACGCATTCCGGCTGGAAAGGTTTAATCAATGCCATCGTATCGTTGCCGCTGGTGCTGCCGCCAACGGTATTGGGTTTTTATTTGTTGGTGTTAATGGGCCCTGCCGGTACTATCGGTCAATTGACCAGTTGGCTGGGTTTGGGTACGTTGCCATTTACCTTTGCCGGTTTGGTGGTGGCCTCGGTGTTGTATTCCATGCCGTTTGTTGTACAACCTTTGCAGGCAGCGTTTACCGGCATCGGTGAGCAACCGTTGGAAGCGGCGGCAACCTTGCGTGCCAGTCCTTTGGATACGTTTTTTAGCGTGATTGTCCCGCTGGCGAAACCCGGATTTTTGACCGCCACTATTTTAGGCTTTACCCATACCGTCGGCGAATTTGGGGTGGTACTGATGATTGGCGGCAATATTCCCGACAAAACCCGCGTGGTATCGGTGCAAATTTACAACCATGTCGAAGCGTTGGAATACAGCGAAGCCCACTGGCTGGCAGGTTGCTTGCTGGCGTTTTCGTTTGCCGTACTACTGGCGCTCTATACCGTATTAAAAACCCAACCTGTTACTCATCCGCTGAAATGACGCAACCGATTACTGCACGCTTCCAACTCAACTACGGCGACTTTATATTAGACGTCGACTTACACCTTCCCGGCACCGGCATTACCGTGTTGTTCGGTCATTCCGGTTCGGGTAAAACCACCTTGTTGCGCTGCATTGCCGGTCTGCAACACGCGCAGCAAGGCTTTCTGGAAATCAATGGCAAAGTCTGGCAAGACAGTGAGAAAAACCTGTTTTTGCCTACCCATAAACGGGCCTTGGGTTACGTGTTTCAGGAGGCCAATTTGTTTCCCCATTTGACGGTAGCGGGAAACTTACAATTTGGTTTGAAGCGAATAGCCCAAAAAGCCGACGCTATCGATCTTCAGCTCATTCTGGAATTGCTGGGTATCGGGCATTTACTCAAGCGTATGCCGGATCGATTGTCGGGTGGCGAACGGCAGCGAGTCGCCATCGCCCGTGCGCTGGCACTTAATCCGGAAATATTATTAATGGATGAGCCGCTGGCATCGCTGGATTTTAAGCGCAAACAGGAAATTCTGCCGTTTTTAAGTCGCCTGCATCAAACGTTAAATATTCCGGTTTTGTATGTTACCCACTCTCAACAAGAGGTTGCCCAACTGGCGGACACGCTGGTGATTCTTGAGGGCGGCAAAGCACTGGCATCAGGGCCGTTGTCGGAAACGCTGAGTCGACTCGATGTCCCGCTCGCGCAAGATCGGGATGCCTCCGCAGTGTGGCCGGTCACCCTTATCGAACATGAAACCGATTACCATCTCACCCGTGTTGCTTTTGACGGCGGCACACTGAGTCTGCCCATGATTGATGCGGCGCTTGGCACGCCGTTACGGGTGCAGATTTACGCCCGCGATGTCAGTATTGCCCTTGAAGCGCCTATCGCCACCAGTATTCTTAATGTCCTGCCGGCCACCATCACCGGTCTCACTGATGATCGGGGAGGGCAGAGTGTGGTGCGTTTACAGGTGGGTACTCTGGTGCTGTTGGCGCACATCACCCGCAAATCGGCGCTGTTGCTTAAGTTACAAATCGGCAAGGCGGTTTATGTGCAGATAAAAGGCACGTCGATATTGAATTAATAGAGTGATTTAGCCTTGCATGGCACTGATAAAGTCGCTAAAGCTATTCTGGCGTAGTTTCAATTCCAAATTTGTAGATCCCTGTAAAAGCATAGGTATCTACACAAATCATATTGCCGTCATTCCGGCAGGGATTGCCGGAATCCGTACGCCCGTAAGGGCGTGCTATTAATACGGTGAAAGTCCGTATCAGAGAAAGCCAAAATCTCTGTAGTTGAAAGTAACTGCGTCACTGTGAGGTGGGGTGGAGAGTAACTGGAAACGAACTGTCAGTCTGTAGGATGACGAACCCGTTTCGGTTTCATGCAGTGGCGAGCCTTCGGAGTGATGGCTAAGCCTGACACTCATGGATTACGCTAACTTTGCTGTTAAAGCGATGAGACGACTGTATGGGATGTTGGGGGAGGGAAGGACCGGAAGATAGCACGCAGTAAGCGGGGATACCTGCCGGTCGCAGTGAACGATGGGCAGGAGTCAGAACCCTCATACGAGTGATGCCGTTTGTTAACAGAGTATAGACAAG
>CAIODU010000071.1 GCA_903857165.1 uncultured Methylococcaceae bacterium
ATCGGCGCGAAGGAACTCAAAACCATCAACGCCACATCGGGAAGCATCAGCAATGTCTGTCATCTCTCGTAAGCCATCAACAGTCGGGTATTGTGCTACGAGAACGATCTCTCTGCCTCAAAAAAAGGCCAAAGTCGAGTCGATGTAATGATAACCTATTTCCTGATTAGGAACTGATGTTACGCACCATTTGCGCAGGAGCGTCAAAGCTTGCTTTGGCTCGGATTGGGGTTGGAGCGCCAAAGCTTGCTTTGGCAACGTATCCGTCAAGGCTTCGCCTTGAAGTCAAAGCAAGCTTTGACTCTCCAGCCATAGGTTTATGCATAACATCAGTTAATTATCAACAGCATGATATTTTTCCGTTCACCCTTCGACAAGGCCCTCCTGAGCTTATCGAAGGGCTCAGGGCGAACGGAAAAATCAGTAATTCAACAGCATTGGCGATCCCAAGGGGAGTGAATGCTTACTCCCATCATGGTTCTTATGCAGGGCCGGACGTGATAACCTTACGTATTAAAGGCTAGTCTAGGCATCATGCCCCCGCCCGGAAAAGCCGCTTTCCCAATACTCTTTTCAAGGCAGATCCGCTATGATTCGATTGCTCCGCAAACTCGTCCAGCAAGGCTTGGCCAAACAAGTGCCCGCCACTGGCCTGGGTGTTTTCCGCATGTTGGTTGGCTTGGTGATATTGCAGGAGGTGTTTTACCTGCTGTTCTTCCGCCATTTGATTTTTGACCGCATCCCCTTTGTGGAGCAAGCCTCGCCGGTGGTGGACTTGTTCTTAAGCCTATGGGCGGTGTTGGCGGCTTGCCTTGCGTTGGGCTTGTACACGCGCTTCGCGGCAGTGGGAAATTATCTGCTGTGGCTGGTGTTCGTCGGTTTCACGCCGATGTGGCTGGATTTCGACGGCGGCTTCGACCAGATGATGACCGGCATTAGCTTCCTGATGATATTCCTGCCCTCGGAGCGTGGTTGGTCATTGGACAATCTGCGGTTCAAGCTGAAATACTCGTCGCCGGGACGGCCTTATCAACCTAATGCATCGGTGTCGGTGCTATGTTATCTGCTGCCGGTGGCTATCGTCATGGGTTTTTTGTATTTGGATGCCGGCATCCACAAGCTGTCCGCCGAATTCTGGCGCAACGGCATGGGTGCCTGGCTGCCGCCCACCCATCCCTATTACATGTCGCCGCTGGGCATGATCTGGCTGCTTGAAAACGAGTGGCTGGAGCGGGTCATCGGCTATTCCCTGATCACCTTCCAATTCCTGTTCCTGCCGCTGCTGTGGTTCCGCTGGGCGCGTGTGCCGTTGCTGCTGATCGGCGTCAGCTTTCATGCCGGCATTATCCTTTCGCTGAACATTTACCAATTCGGCTTCGGCATGTTGGCCCCTTACGCACTGATGGTGCCATTCTCCTGGTGGAAGGTTTTGCGCCTGAAGTCGGCCACGCTGACGGTGTATTATGACGGGCTATGTCCCTTGTGCAACCGCACGGTGATCATTTTGTCCCATTTCGATTGCTTGGGGGCCGTCGCTTTCAAAGACCTGCAAACCCACGCCAAGGATTGCCGGGCGTTGGATGTCATTCCCGAGGCGGAACTGCTGACGGATTTGTACGCGGTGGACGGCCAGGGAAAATTGTTTGCCGGGGTCGACACCTATACCCGCATCCTGTCTGCAATGATCTACCCTGCCCCCGTGGCTTGGATCATCAGAATCCCCGGTATTCACCCCATCGCCCAGGCCGCTTACCGGCGCATCGCTGACAATCGCACCCGTCTGGTTTGTGATGAGCGTTGTGCCGTGCCGCAGCCGCCACCGGAAGACAATCTTTTTGCCAAGCTTTACGACCACTTCGTCGGCACACAACGCCAACAAGCCACGCGCATCGCCAAGTTCTTGGTGCTGATCATCTTGCTGCAATTGAACAGCACCTTGCAATTCGGCGTGTTCTTCCGGCTCAACAAGGGCCACGCCAGCACCGAAATAGGCCAAGTCCTGGAAGGCGCGAGCAACTCCATTTTGTTCTTGTCGCATACTTTCTTAGGGATTACGCCACACGCCTTGTACATGCACGATCATTTTGTGGGGTACAATCACCTACTCGCCATTGCCTATAAAGACAAGGATGGCAAAGAGCGCTTTCTGCCCTTCGTCAATGAAGAAGGACGCATCGTCGCGCCGAACTGGGGTCGCGTCCAGTGTTGGTGGGCGAATATTGCGGTGACGCCGCATATCAAACGCCACAGATTGAGCAAGGCACTGATGCAGGTGACGGCGTTCTGGGGAAGCAAAGTAGGGCTTGATGTGGGCAACACTGTTTTTCTTCTGAAGATGAAAGAAGTCCGCGTTCCGATGGATTGGGAGCCAAACCTGCGCGAATATAATTTGCGACAGCCTTGGCGGGACATCGGCACGGTGCGGTGGGATGACGCAGGTCATGTCGTCGTGGAGACGCCGGGCATTGATTTAGAAGCTTTATAAGGCAAGCCGAGGCGAAACCGACGCGGATTTTAAAATCCGCATCGGTCTGGAATTTACCCGATGCCAAACCAACCGATGGGCCTTCATTTATTCTAGGACTTGAAATCTAGCCCGGTTTGGGCTGAAAATGCCTCATTCGGATCAATATCCGCCCGTGGATCTGAGCTGGCTTTTGGCTGCGGCTCGCCCCCTTAACAACCCTGGAGATTTCTGTGAGTGACAATATCCTGCATCTGAGCGATAGCGACTTTGAAGAGAAAGTGCTCAAAGCGAGTGGCCCCGTGTTAGTCGATTACTGGGCCGAATGGTGTGGCCCCTGCAAAATGATCGCCCCCTTCCTTGAGGGCATTGCCACGGAAGAAGCCTATGAGGGCAAACTCACGGTTGCCAAGCTGAATATCGACGACAACCCTGCAACGCCCCAACGCTATGGTGTGAGAGGCATACCCACGTTGATGCTGTTCAAGGGTGGCGAAGTGGAGGCAACCAAAGTGGGTGCGCTCACCAAGTCCCAACTCATGGCTTTTATAGACGCCAACCTCTGATCGGTTTTGGCCCGTTTCGATTCTTTCTGGACGGGCCGCCCCTCTGCATGTTATGCTTACCGCAATTAAGACACTAGAAGACACAATCTCCTAAAGCCTTGCGACCACTACCGGTTGCCCCCATATAGGCTCCAAGACCCGGCATCTCCCGTCAGGGTCCATCCCTAAACAAATCGACGCATACCCTTCAATCCGCTTTTCTTGACTTCTAACCTATGAACCTGACCGACCTAAAACGCAAGCCCGTTTCTGAGCTAATCAACATCGCCGAATCACTGGATATCGAGGGCTTTGCCCGCTCCAAGAAACAGGATCTCATCTTTGCCATACTCAAAAAACAGGCCAAAAGCGGCGAGGATATATTTGGCGATGGGGTATTGGAAATTCTGACGGATGGCTTCGGTTTTCTCCGCTGCGCCGACAGTTCCTATTTGGCGGGGCCGGACGACATTTATGTGTCCCCCAGCCAAATCCGGCGTTTTTCATTGCGCACGGGCGACACGATTTCAGGAAAAATCAGGCCACCGAAGGAAGGCGAACGCTATTTCGCCATGCTCAAGGTGGAGCAGATCAATTTTGAACCCCCCGAGAACGCCAAGCACAAGATTTTATTCTCCAACCTCACCCCACTGTTTGCCAAGTCGCGTTTCGTGCTTGAACTGGGCAATGGCACCAGCGAAGACCTCACCGCCCGCATCATCGACTTGGTGGCCCCCATCGGCAAAGGCCAGCGCGGGCTGATCGTATCGCCCCCCAAAGCGGGCAAGACAATGATTTTGCAGAATCTTGCCCACTCCATTGCCGAGCAAAACCCAGAATGCTACTTGATCGTGCTATTGATCGACGAGCGTCCAGAGGAAGTGACGGAAATGCAACGGAGCGTGAAAGGCGAGGTGGTGTCTTCCACCTTCGACGAACCGCCCGCGCGCCATGTCCAAGTCGCTGAAATGGTCATCGAAAAGGCCAAAAGGCTGGTGGAGCATAAGCGTGACGTGATTATTTTACTCGATTCCGTCACTCGTTTGGCACGCGCCTACAACACCGTCGTGCCGTCCTCCGGCAAGGTGCTGACCGGCGGTGTCGATGCCAACGCATTGGAACGCCCCAAGCGATTTTTTGGCGCGGCGCGCAACATCGAGGAAGGCGGCAGCCTGACCATCATCGCCACCGCGCTGGTGGACACCGGTTCGCGCATGGACGAGGTGATCTACGAGGAATTCAAAGGCACTGGCAATATGGAACTCCATTTGGAGCGCAAAATCGCCGAGAAGCGCATCTACCCCGCCATCAACATCAACCGTTCCGGCACCCGCCGCGAGGAATACCTAGTCCCCCCGGACGAACTGCAAAAATGTTGGATATTGCGTAAGATTCTCCAGCCCATGGACGAAATGGCGGCGAGTGAATTCCTGATTGGCAAACTGAAAGACACCAGAACCAATGGTGAATTTTTCGAATCGATGAAGCGGTAATTTGGGAACCCCAAGCACCAGATCTCATCGTTATACACAAGTCCCGCCGACCCAAAAACGCCGTCATTACGGCATGGATGCCGGAATCCAGAGCCTAAGGACGGTAACTTGCCGCTTGCACAAGTGCTTGATTCAGGTAAGTTGCCAGCCCCCAGGTTCACATCCTTGTGACTGGATTCCGGCAGTCCATGCCGGAATGACGGGCCTCTTACACTTGTGTATAACGGCGAGAGCACCAGCTTGGGTATGTGACATGGAATTCCACTGGCCCCATGCCCAAGCTGGTGCTTGGGGTTCCCCGGCGGCGGTAAGGATATGGCCGAAAATAACTTCCTTGCACCGTAGGCCGGAATAAGCCCGCACTGGCGGGCGTTTCCGGCAAAAAATGAACGACAAGCGGGGCTTTGCCCTTGCTGCGTAACATCAGCCCTTTCAGATGGCACGGTGCTTGCCGAACACGAATCCGAGCAAGCCTATTCCAAATAGCGTTAGGCTATCCGGTTCGGGTACGACCGAAAGGCTACCAAAAAGCCCGTCTTGACTAGACTTCATTCCGAATACCCATAAATAATCTGTATCCCCAAAAAATCTGCCTTTTATATCTTATTTCTCCGTGTTGCCAATACGTCGTTACAGCGTTTTTAATATCAAATAGTTACTTAAAAATGAATATACGCAACATGTAGGAGCGGGCCATGCCCGCGATAAATAGCCCATTTTTGCTGAATCGGCCCAATCAATCGCCTGCGTTCAACTCCCCGCGCTACACACGAAACCCGAAAACACCAAGTCGCTTTGTGGCGCGGGTGCGCTGGAACGGACGGTTAGGCTGATATTGGAACTTGGTTCTGTCTTCGTGGGCTATGCTGTTGCATGGGCTTGCGAGGAGAAAAAGAAACTATCTCTCTCCCACTGGCAGCCTGTTTCTCTTGAATATCTTTGCAGATTGCGTTGTTAATGTGGCTGTCGCCGAGGCGGGTTCCCACAGGTTCCCCTCGTTCCCGCCAATTGCAGGATCGCGCGTGTCAACTGACTGTTAGGTAATCTAAGTTCATCCAAAATCGTGAAGTGATTTTTATTCACGACTGGAATCAAGTCCCCTGGGAGATGAGCCTGAGAACGGTAAGCATGGAATTCCCGACTGCTAGCAATCATCGCGGGCAATTCGCCCGTTCCATAGACTATGGAAAGTGGCTTGTCCACACCCGGCAAACGCATTGGAGAGAGGGTTTCGATCTCGACTTCGGTCAACTTGACCTTGTCGTTCACATGAGTGGAATCGCGCAGCGGAGCGAGTTCAAATAAGCCAGAAATCGCCAACCCAGCCGACACCCGTGGATGCTCCAACAGGAATGCCGTTAGATGCCCTCCGGCCGACCAACCCGAGAGAACGACGGGGCCCGCAATCCCATGGTTACCAGCCTCCTCGGCAAACCAGTCCAGCGCAGTTAGCAGTTCTTTCGTGATCTGGGTCAGACTCGCATCAGGCGCTAAAGTGTAACCGGGCAACGCCGCCGACCAGCCGCGTGCGAGAACACCCTCAGCCATACACGCAAATATCTCCTTACTGCCACGCTGCCAGTAACCGCCATGAACGTGAACATAGCATGGCGCGTTCGGATCGGTAGCGGGAAACATATCCCATTTAGTCCGCTCACCTCGAGCATAAGCCAAATCGAGGTGCCCCGAGCGTTGTCGGCGCAAGGTCTTCGAGGCGGCGGCCCAGCCTTCAGTTTTATTCCGAGCGAATTCGGATCCGACATGCGCCACATTATTGAACGCTAAGTTACGTTCATCGATCGACAGAGTCATCCAGTTCATATCAGGCACAGCTACTTTCTCCAAAATTCAGGCACAAATAAAATAACAATAGAGGCTCTTGCAAAATTATAGAATCTTCATTGATCCGAGTTGGTTTTGGCTTGCCAAAAGCCGTTTTTTTTCAGCGGAACCCTGCGGCAATTGCCGTCACCCGCCAGAATGGCTCCATTTTTCCAAATTAAGCCCGGCAGGGTGGGCAAACTGCTCCATCGTTTGCCCACGCGGACACTCCATCTGTGGGCAACAAAAAGACGTTGCCCACCCTACCCGGCTAATGCGCCCTACGGCCCTATTTTGATTTTTTGCATTTATCATAAACGAATTCAGGGTCAAGATCGGCACCAGCTTCCCATTCAATAGTGTCAAAGGCGACTGTAACTTTTTCAAAAGACCTGTAATCTTTAATTCGATTAAAAATTCCGAAATCTAAATATGGCTTCATATCTAACGTGCCATATTCTCCATTATTAAAGGTAATATCAAGTACATAATCAGCTTTTGGAACAACAGTTAATACTGATGGATACATATTATATCTTCTCATTGTAATGGTTGGATTTTTAAGGGTTCCTTTCCATTCATAACCAAATCCCAATCATGCATAAGCTCTTCTTGATGTAATTCAGCCCATGCTAAGACAAGTTTTATTTGCTTCTTCGGCAAATTTCCTTCAATCAACTCACAAGTGCGTATATCTACTGTAGCGGTATATTCAGCATAGTAGACATGAAAGTGCGGAGGCGGATGCTCGCCGGGAGCAAAGTACATACGAATGAAAATTCCATAAAATATGGATATTGTAGGCAAGGCAGTTTCCTGTTATGCAAATTTCATTTGCCGAGGGTAGGGAGCAAAACCAAGTATTCATGGATTTTGCTCATTTATCCATTCGGCGCAATACGCGGAGTACCGCTATTGCGCCTTACCGCGTTGTCGCCGAGGCGGGTTCCCACAGGTTCCACTCGTTCCCGCGCTCCAGCGTCACTTCCATTAAGTTAAGCCGTTCGTGGTGAGCTTGTCGAACCATGAACGGCTTAACTTCCAATGAGTTGGATTTTCCCGTTCACCCTTCGACAAGCTCGGGGCGAACGGAAAAATCCTTAACTTAATGG
>CAIODU010000072.1 GCA_903857165.1 uncultured Methylococcaceae bacterium
AACACCAACGTTGTCGTGGGCGTCACCAGTTGGGGCTATACCGCCTCTGGAGTCAAAGAACAGGGCGCCAGCCCGTTCACCTCCAACAACATCGTGCCGCTGGTCACCGCGACATGCTCAAGCTACCCCGGTTCCTGCTGACCGCCGGGAGTCTCTTGGGGGCGGGCAAGGGACGGCCCGCCTCAGGTCGAAGCAGTCGGCGAATACCCGCCCGCAAGAAGTTTCGTGGGTGTAGACAATCCACGGCAGCAATTTTGCGAACAGGCCGGAAACCCGCAGGCCCTCCCTCGGCGCAAAGAATCCCAGCAAGTCGAAAGTACGCGGCTCGACAATAATACTGCCGTCCCATCTTAGATCCCTTGAAATTATCCCGCTCATAACCCCACCCCTTGCCATTGCAGTGCGTATTTCTCAATAGTATAGACTGACGGGGGGAAGCCATCTGGAATTGGCAGGTTTTTTGGTGAACGGCGGATGTTGCGCGGCACCGGTTGCGGGCGGTTGTAGGGTAAACCGTCCACGGTGGCTGTTTTTTAGTCAATCCCAGAAACCCGCAAACGGCGCGGGTTTGCCCGGATTGTCCAAGGAGTTTTCCACAGAAACTGTGGATAGACTGCGGGGCCGCCGTTTCGTGCGGCGGGGAAGTGGCTTTGCCGCCCGCACGGGTTTGCCGGATGAGTGGCGGAACGGGCTGGCCTTGGCCTTTTCTGCTCGTCAGTGGGGATCCCAGTTCGGCCTGCCGGTGTAGTCGCCCCAACTGCCCCACGGGCCCAGCGGGCCCCAACCGTTGGCGGAACTGGCCGCCATGTCGTTGTACATCAGTTGCTGGTTGGAATTCTGCAAATCCACCGCGAGTTGCTGGAGTTTGCGGAATTCGGCCTCGCGGCCCACGTAGAGGCAGACGCAGCCGTCCGGGTCGGGGTATATGTAATAGGCGTCGTCTTCCCTTTGTATGCGCGTGAGGGTGTCCGCCGGCAGCGAGTTGAGCATCTGTTGGCGGTCGGCCCGGTCGGCCAGCATGAGCTTGAAGCCGGCCTCGCGCAACTGGCCTTCTTCGAACCGGTTTCCCGACTGCTTGATCTGGGCGCAGGCGGCAAGGGCCAGCGCCAGCCAGGCGAGGGTGAGTGTCCGTGACAGGTTTTTCATAAGGTTCGCAAGCGTTGGGTGGGGTGGATGGCCCACCATGATAGGGCCATGCCAGGCTGTCAGGCAAGGTCGCAGCCAATTTACAAAATGGGTGCAAAACCCGGCATGCTTCGTTGTCAACCCGTCCGATTGCCGATTGAAGCGGGAAAACCGAATCAATGGCTTTTTTCAATTTCACAATTGCCACACAATTCCTCCACTTTCGAGGTTCATTATTATCACCAAGGCAGCAGCAACATAGCTTGCCGGTTTTAACCCTGAAAGTCGGGCATCACTCACACAAGCCGATGCCCCACTAAACCTCACCTATTGGAGACGATCATGTTGACTCGTAAAGCTTTACTCTTAACCGGCATGGTTCTCGCCAGTGCATTGCCCCTGACGGCGGCGGCGTTCCCCCATCACCCGCAAAACCCGGATTACGACCTGAACGGTGACGGGCAGATCACCCCGGAGGAAGCCCAGGCGGCACGGGCCGCCGAATTTCCTAAGATTGACACCGACGGCAATGGCTTTATCAGCTTTGCCGAGTTGCAAACCTGGGCCGATGCGCAAAAATCTGTCCGTTTCAACAAGCTGGACACCGATGCCAATGGTTCCTTGACTGAAGCGGAATTTGTAGCCGGCAAGCCTAAACATGCGCCAGATGGCCTGAGCGGCAGGATATTCAAATTGTTGGATGTCGATGGCAACGGGGTGTTGTCCATGCAGGAGTTCAAGACCTTGATTGGGCAAGATCATTTGATTATGCAGTTTGCCCGCATGGACACCGACGGCGACAACCAGATTTCCAATGCCGAATATCTGACACCACCGCCTAGGCATGAATCGCGTTCGGCCCCGGTTGACACGCCCACCACCACACCGCTCACTGGACGGACGGGCAGGCGTTGAGACTCAATGCTCAGACCGTTTGGCGGCAAAGGGTTGCCGCCCTACAAATGACAGCATTGGCGTTGCAAGTAGGATGAAATGTAAGGGGTGGGTTCAGTCGGACCTAGGCGAATGAATTCGCCCCTACAGGATTATAAAATTAGGATCGGCCCAGTGCGGCAATGACCGCCTTGCGGTAACATGGTTGCATGAAATTCAACATCTTCCTCAAGCTCTTCCTTGCCATGCTACTGAGCATGATAGTCGTGGTGGGTGCGATGATGGCATCCACCTACTGGAGCTTTCGCAAAGGTTTGTCTGACTATATCCAAAAGACTGAGCTTGAGCGCGTGGAGGCGTTGGTCCCTGTATTGTCGCAAGCGTATCAAGAGCATGGTGATTGGGATTTTCTACGCGGCAATCGAGAGGCTTGGATTCATTTATTGGATCAAGGCTTGGGGAAAAGGCACGGCAAGGAGGGGGACGGGCCAATCGACATGCTAGAGCCACCCCCTCCCCCACCATTGCCTGAATCCGGAAATGTCGATTTTCCCATTCTTCCGCCGCCTGAGTTTGGGGAGGGATTGTTTCCTCCTCCCCCTCCATTACTTGAAGGTGATAAATTTCCACCGCCGCCGCCCCCCAATACTGTTGAATTAAGCAATGCATTGCAAAATGCCCCATACCTTAACTCAACAACATTGCCGCCACCCCCTTACCATCATCATGGCGGGCATCATGGCGGGCCGTTGCCCAACGATCCGGTGTTTTTGGGCAGGCGGCTGCGTTTATTGGACGCAAGCCGCGATTATGTCGTCGGCCCGCCCTACCACGGCGACAAAGAATCCTTCCGCCCGGTCACGGTGGGGGAAGTCACGGTAGGCTGGTTGGCCGTCCGCCCCGTCAGTGTTTTCACAGACCGTTTGGCGATTTCCTTTCTTGAACAGCAAAAACAGGCCAATCTATTGATTACGCTGTTGGCGCTCGGCTTAAGCATATTGGCTTCGTTGATATTGGCACGGGTGTTTTTGGCTCCGATTCGGCGGTTGGCGGCGGGTGTGCAAGCCTTGTCCGCCGGTCAGTACGACACCCACATCACGCCGTCTAGCCAAGACGAACTGGGGCAGTTGGCGCACCATTTCAATTGGCTGGCGCAAACACTGAAAAGCAACGAGAAAGCCCGCCGCCAGTGGATTGCCGACATTGCCCATGAATTGCGAACCCCTTTGGCGATATTGAAAGGCGAGATTGAAGCCATGCAGGATGGCATCCGAAATCCTTCACCGGAGCGCATCCGTTCCTTGCATGGGGAAGTTTCTGCCCTGACCAAGTTGGTGGACGATTTACACGAACTGTCCGTGTCCGACCTTGGGGCGATGAATTATCGCCGGGAGCCGCTGAACTTGGCGGAGTTGATCCAAGAGGTTTGCGGCCAATTCCGCCAGCGCTTCGCCAGTCGCGGGCTTGAGTTGATAAACCGGGTGGATGCCCATGCAGACTACCCGGTCCTTGCCGATCCGGGTCGGCTATTCCAGTTGTTTTCCAATCTGCTGGAAAACAGTTGCCGCTATACCGACAGCCCCGGATTATGTGAGATTACGGTTGATAAAACCGAACAGACCTATGCCATTAATTTTTGCGATTCCGCCCCCGGCGTTCCCGATGAAGCTTTGGGCAAACTCTTTGATCGGCTGTACCGGGTGGACAAGTCGAGAAGCCGGGAATTGGGCGGTTCAGGTTTGGGGCTTTCGATTTGCAAGAACATAGTCGAAGCCCACGGCGGGACGATCACCGCACAGCATGGCGAGCATGGCGGGGTATGGATACGGGTGACTTTGCCAAAATATTTGTAACGTATTGGAGTGGCAAAGCTTGCTTTGCCAGTCAAGGCAAGCCTTGACACTCCCTTATTAATATTGAAAGACGACATGAATAATACTATTGATGGCAAGAAGATTCTGATCGTCGAAGACGAACCCAAACTGGCGCAATTGCTCAAGGAGTACCTGCTGCAATCGGGTTTCGTTCCATTCGGTTTGAGTAACGGGCTGGATGTCATCCCGTGGGTAAAAGACAACGAACCTGATTTGATTTTGCTGGATTTAATGCTACCCGGCAAAGACGGCATTGAAATATGCCGCGACCTTAGGCGGTTTTCCAATGTGCCGATTATCATAACGACCGCACGAGTGGAGGAAATCGACCGGCTGCTAGGCTTGGAGCTTGGTGCGGATGATTATGTGTGCAAGCCGTATAGCCCCAGGGAGGTTATTGCCAGGGTCAAGGCCATCTTCCGGCGGATTGAAACATCCCAAGCCGGGGTTAATTTGGAAGAGGAATTTTCCATAGAAAAAGAGCGCATGGAAATCCGGTATCTTGGGATATTGTTGGATTTGACCGCCGTGGAATTCAGGCTACTTTCAACATTGTTAAAAAAACCTGGGCGATTGTTTTCCCGCGACCAATTGCTGGATCAGCTATACGAAGACAACCGCATTGTGACCACCCGCACAGTGGACAGCCACATCAAAAACCTCCGCAAGAAACTCTCGGTCATCTCCAATGAGCTAGACCCCATTGTTTCGGTGTATGGTGTGGGGTATAAATTAGAATTATAAAATTGATCGTTCCCACGCTCTGCGCCAAAGGCATCAAGTTAAGCCAAAGTTGTAGGAGCCGCGCCCTCGCGGCGATTGGGATTAAGGCCAACTTCCAAGCTATTCAATCGCCGCGAGGGCGCAACGGAAGCCAATGCTGCTTGCCCTGGAAGACGGGCGGGGGGTCGTTACGGTACGCGGAACGGCAGAGCCTCGCGTAGTTGTACCAAGACCCGCCGCGCAGCACACGGCCCGCGCCAGCCGTCGATGCAGCCACCTCATCAGGATTGTCAGAAGGCATTCTGACACCATTCCCACACCGTGCCGGAAAGGTCACAGACACCTGCTGCTGACATCCCTACGGCGGTGGAACGTCCCAAGTTGCTTTCACTCGATCTTCAAGTTTTTAGTGGGTTCCACCCCCCTTGAAATTGGGCGGAAAGTATAATTGACTTTTTCCGAAGATCGAATGTTTAGGTGGACAGCCATTTTCACCGTACACGTTCACCTCCCCTACACCCGTCATTCCGCACCCCCTATCCCGAATTGGCATATACGGCGACATAGCGTTCGCCGAGTAGGGCGAGCAGCACCCGGTGGTGGGCCTTGAGATTCGGCACGACCTCGGTGAACGGGGCGACCAGCAAGACGTGGATGTCCATGAATGACTGGAACACCCAGCGGGCGGTTGGGCGTTCCGTGGGCTTGCCCTTCTGGTTGGGGAAGGTCTGCGACTGTTGCGCCAGGCTTTGCCGGATGCGGTGTTCGAGCGCGGCATGGACCATCAGGCACAAGATCATTATCGCCATCAGGGCCATGATGCGCCGTGGCATCTTGAGGAACAGCGTGGAGGCCATGAACAGGGGGGCTTTGAGGAAGCGGAAGCCGCGCTCGATTCCGGTAGGCTTCGAACACCTCCTCGTCGCCAAGGACGATCCCTTTGGTGTCGTTGGTGGCGACGATGTAAGCGTTCACTCCCCCCTGCCTTTTCCGGCGTGGTTCAAATCAAGGTAACACTTTTGCCGGGATCGGGGGGAAGGACCAAGAGTCTGGCGAGTTGTTGAAGCGAGTGGATTCATCCGGGATACTCGCAGCCCCTAAACTTCCCTTGGATTCCGGTTCCGATGACATCT